>CAJTKI010000035.1:10511-16013 GCA_910576875.1 uncultured Christensenella sp. | reverse complement strand
GTTCATGGAATATCCTATTCCATGAACTTTTTACCAAAACAAAAAGGCGGTGTTATCCGCCTTTTATTCTAACATATTACCCTGACATTCCCGCTTTACAGCAACTGAAACACCATGCGCGCGGGATTGTGGTCGGAGTAGCGGAAATCGGTGTCGATGTTGTCGTTGGAAACGACCCGAATATTGTCCGACACGATGAAGCCGTCGAGCACAACCGAATAATTGACGCCCTTGCGGTACGGCATATCGGTACTGCGACATGTCGGAGCGTTGGTCGCCGCCGCAAAACGGAACCCGTCCGCCAAATCGTCGTCGGTCAACGTAAAGACCCATTCCGGACGCAATTGTTCGGTCGGATACAATCCGTCGCTCGCCGCAATATCATGGTTGAAGTCGCCTCCTACAATGACATAATTGCCCGCTTGCGCTTCGGCGCGCAAAACGGCGTTGAGCATCTCCAATTGCTGTTGCCGAATCGTACCGCCTTCGTCATAGGCGGACATGTGGCTGTTGATCAAAACAAGCTGTTTGCCGTCCGCTACCTGCGCGCGATAGACGGAAAAACAGCGATCGAGATCGAAGAATTTCGCAAATCCCGTATCGAGCGGATACTGTCTGCGCTCGCCGCTCTCCAATCGATACGCGGAATACGTCGCCAGTCCGGCAACGCTCTTGCCGTGCGGATCGTGAAACGGATAGAACAGATACGCCGAGTGAAAATTGACCGCAAAAGATCTGCCGTATCGATCGCCCAGACAATCGGTCAACATCGCATACTGATCGACGTGATAACTGCGCGTCGCATCGGTATCGACTTCCTGAAAGAAATAAAAATCGGCATTCGCCTGTTTCGCGGTCTGCATGGCGCCGGTCGTATTGTCGAGTACGATTTGTTCGCTTTTGGCTTTGCCGTCCTTGCCGGTTACCGCCGTACCGTCCTGCATTTTGCCGGAATCCATAAAAAACGAAAAATCGTGATCGTACGCGCCGAATCCGATGTTGTACGTCAAGATGGAATACTCCTGCCCGACGCGCACTTGCTCGGAGGCGTTGTTGTCGATCTCCAACGCAAGATGATCCTCGATCCGATTGTACTGCGCGACGACGTATATCACATAGATCAAGACGATCGCGATCATCGCCGCAACGATGCTTGCCAACGCGATGGCGACGCCTTTTACGATTTTTCTGCTCATGACTGCACTCCTTATCGTGATCGAGTATACCACACGACGGCGCAGATGTCAACCCGCCCCGCGCTTTGTGAAAAGGATAACGAACACCTGTCCGATATTTTATCTGCAATGCCTATGTCAGTATAAAAAATCCCCGATCGATCGACCGGGGGATACCGCAATATTCCGTCGCCATGCGCGACAATCGTCAACGAATGCGATTGAGTAACAAAAACTGTTCGACGTGTTCCTCGATCTGACGCATCGCCGCGCCGGAATCGTCCACCGTAGACAGGATCAGGAACGGCACGCCGTAAAACTCGCGCGCTGCCTGCTCCGCCGAACGGACGCGGATCTCGCCGCGATCCATCAAGCATTGCATGATCTTGCCGATGCAACGCAAGGGATATTCCTTATACACTTGCAGATAAATGACTTTTGCCTTTTCGTCCGAGTCCTGCGACATGCAAAGCAATTTGCGGAACATGTTGTTGACCCGATCGCGCACGAAATACTCAAACGTCCCTACCGCCATCCGAATCAAACGCTCGGTCTCCGCCTGCGCATACGGCGCAAAATCGAAATCGTAACTGAACGGCAACGCATGCGCGTTGAAATACTCTTCCGATTCCTTAAAACATTTCATGACGATATTGTTGAAAATATCCTGCTTGCTTTCAAAATGGTTGTACAGCGAACTGTCCTTGATCCCGACCGCGTCCGCGATATCGCGCACCGATACGGCATGATATCCGTATGTAGAAAAAAGCCGCAAAGATTGCTCCATAATCCGTTCTTTCGTCGTCATAAAACCTCCCGCCGCCCGACTGGCAAGCGCTAGTTCTATATTATCCCGCCGCAATTCATTTGTCAACCGTTTGAATGCGCCCCGACGGAAATTTTTCGAGCCGCCGATAAAAGTTCGGAGCGCCTTGCGCGCTCCGATCCGATCTCGAATTACGTATGCAAATCGCCGTTAAATATCGCTCAATCCGAGCATATAATCCGCCGTCACGTCGAACGCCTTGCAGATGCGATACAGCGCCTCGATGTTGGGCGAATTCACGCCTTGCTCCCAGCGGCACACCGCTACTTGCGACACGTGCAGAATCTGCGCCATATCGCGTTGGCTGAGCATGTGTCGGTTCTGATTTCCATCAATCTTTGAGCAAATACCTGTTTCATGCTCTTATTGTATGCCTATTATGACAAAAATAATCATTTGATAAAATATCGTATCAAAACCGCTTGACACGCATTTGCGCGCGATGTTATCATATTTTTGTTCTCGAATCGGATACGTCGCGAGCGATCGCGTGTATTATATGACCATACACGGCCGTAGGCAGAAATGATTTCTGCCTACGGTTGTTTTTATGCATATTTTATCGGACGGATCAGACGACTTGCAATTCGATGCAGATCGGCATATCCGCGCAGTCCACGCGCCGATCGAGCGTAATCTCCAAATATTTGCGCTTCTGTACGCACGTCACCCCTACGTCGCTGCCGACCACGCGCGCCGCGACGACGTCGTGATTGAATGCGTTGCGGTCGGCGGGCATCGATCGGATCCGATACCGATTGCGACGATCCTGCGCCATCGCAAAGATATAAATCTTATCGTCCAAACTCATAAAGCGATAATCGTCCGCCCGATACGAGATGCGCTCGACAAACGAACCCGACCGATGCTGCTTGCCTTCGATCGCAAATCGGTACGGACGCGCATGCCACAGGATGTCTTTGTGCGTTTGAATCCATGCGCCCATATCGCGGATGATCTCGCGCTCCTGCTCGCAAAACGTACCGTCCGCCATCGGTCCGAAATTGAGTACGAAAACGCCGTTTTTGCTGACGACGTCCACAAAATTGCAGACAAGCTGCGCCGCGCTCTTAAACTTGCTCCCCCGTACGTATCCCCACGACGAAAACGACGTGGAAGTCTCGCTCTGCCATACGTACGGCACGACCTGCGCGAGTTGTCCGCGTTCGCGATCGAACACGCCTTGTCCGAATACGACCGAATCGAATTTGGATTGCACACACACCTGTACGCCCCATTCTTCGGCGCGGTTGTAATAGTACGCGAGAAATTCGCGCATATACGGCTTGAACGCCTTATTGCTCACCCACCAGTCAAAGAAAATCGTCTCCGGACGGTAGCGATCGATCAACTCGCACGAATGCACGAGCCAGCTTTCCAGCCACTGTTGCGTCGGCACGATCTTCGTGTCGTCGTACCACAGCGCTTTGGCGCCGTCGGCGGGACAGTACGCAGGTCCGTAAAAATCGGAATAACGATCGGAACGGATCTCGTTGTCTTCTTTCTGCACGCGCGCGCCGTTGTAATAGAAATACCGCTCCGCGCGGTGCGACGACGTTGCAAAATGCATGCCCGTTTCCGCGCATTGCGCGCGCAACTCTCCGAGAATATCGCGTTTGGGTCCCATCTGCACGCTGTTGTATTGTCCCAGCGCGCTGTCGTACATTTTGAACCCGTCATGGTGTTCGCCCACCGGCATCAGGAAGTCCGCGCCCATGTCCCGAAACGTTTGCACCCACTGCGCGGCGTCGAACTTTTCCGCGCGGAATTGTTCGATAAACTTGCGGTACGGATAGTCTTTGCCGTACGTTTTGACATGGTGCTTGTACACCGGCGTAAACGGAAACTGCATCAACCGCGGATACCATTCGTTGTAATACGCCGGTACGCTGTACACGCCCCAGTGCAAAAAGATCCCCAATCGGCTCTCCCGATACCACTGCGGCATCTCGTGCCGACACAGACTGTCCCATTGCGGGCGATACTTGCCCTGCGCATTGACCTGCCGAATTTGTTGCAAATACGTCGCTTCGTCCATCATTTTCTCCTTTATCGTTTATCCGCTGGTAGGCGGTTCGACGCCGTCGCCGATGCCTTCGATCACGAGCGCATGCGGCACGCACACGATCATCTGTCCCGCTTTGCGGATCGCCGCCATCGAGACGCAATCCGCGCCGATGCTGCAATTGGCTTGTTCCACGCGCGCGCATCGAGCTTGGGCGTCGATGCGCAAGACGTTGTACGCACTCGCATCGTCCGGATCGGGATAGATCGTCCAGACGCCGGAATCGGATTGCGACAATTGCGATTCGCAGCCCGCTTCGATCCGCATCCGTCCGGCCGCAAAATCGTATTCGGAAATCATCTTGCCGTCCACCGAGATCCGAATCCCCGTCAACGGTCGATCGTTGTCCCGCCCGACAAACACGCCCAATAACAGCGCGATCGCGATCACGGCGACGATCGCATAGACGATCCAATCGCTCTTGCGAAACATTTTGCCTTGCCGTACCTGTCGAGTCTTAGTTCGAGACATATCGCACCGTCTGATCGGTCAGTTTGTACCGATTGTTCGGCAAATCGGTCGTCCAACCGTCTTTGCCGATGCATGTATACCGATATTCGGGATACTTTGCCAGGATCGCTTTGATTTGATCGCCGTCCGCGATGCACAACGCCGTCGTCAACGCGTCCGCGTAAGCTGCGTCGGGACCGATCACCGATACCGTCTGCATCCCGCTGTCGGTCGGACGCCCCGTACGCGGATCGATGATGTGACAATACCGCTCGCCGTCGATTTCATAGTAGCGCTCGTAGTCTCCGCTCGTCGAGACCGTCGCGTCATGACAGTAGACGTTCAGATAATTCGTCTCGTGCTTGCGCGGATGGCGGATGCCGACCGACCAGTCCACGCGATCGGGCGCAAGCGCATTGTAGTCGATCGAACACAACATCGCCGCGCTGCTGCCCCCTACGCTGACGTATCCGAAACGATACCCGTTGTCGCGCAGACACTGCGCGACGAGATCCGCCGCAATGCCCTTTGCGATACCGCCCAGATCCAGCCATGCCCAATAGATTTCGCCGCTGTCGATCTCGACGCTGCTGTCGCCGGGTTTTGTCATATAGTACTTCTCGTCATCTGCCGACAGTACGATTTTTTCGAACGTCTGCGTCAGAGTTTGGAATCCTGCGATATATTTTTGTTCGGGCAACTGCGCGCGACTGTCCTGTCTGTCGTACGGATAGACGCGATCGGTCTGTCCCCGATAAAACCGCGGCGAAAATCCCCACAAGTCCGCACAACGCGCGCCGGCGGGATTGTACAGTCCGTCCGTATCGTCGTATAATTTTTTCGCCGCAAGCATCGCTTCATACGTCACGCGCGAAATCTCGATCTGCAAATCCGCTCCCGACGGCTGCGCGGCGTTCCACCTGGCGATATCGGACTGCTCGGACGCGGGATCGAGCGCGCGATACAGTTCGTCCATGATCGCAACA
>CAJTKI010000035.1:0-10501 GCA_910576875.1 uncultured Christensenella sp. | reverse complement strand
AAAAAATTCGGTCGTCACAAACTGTTTGGACGTATAACTCGCATAATCGATCCCGTCCCACTGTTTGCGGGGCGCACAACCGATCGTCGCGACCGCAACGGTCGCAACGACGATCCCGATCCAGACGACGATCCGTTTGCGCGCTCTCATACGGACAGTATACCATGTTCGGCGCGGCGCTTCAAGCAAAACTTTGCTCGGGTTCGGTTCCGCAAACGCGCATTGACAGCGCATTCGGCGGTGTGTTACAATATTTATATCATATCGATTTAGGAAATAATATGAAAAAGGCAACCATTCTCTTCACATTACTTTGCATCATAGCCGCACTGTGTGTATCGGTCACGGCGTGCGCGGACGAAGATCCGCAATACGACGCGTTCTTTTCGCAATGGCAAAACGCAATCGAGGACGAAACGCCGATCAAACGCATTGCGATCCCCGGCAGTCACGACGCCGGATCGGTCGGCATGGTGCCGATTGCCTGCACCCAACGCGACGCAATTGCAGACCAGTTGCGCGGCGGCGTGCGATACTTCGATACGCGCGTCACGCAGTCCGGCGGCAAACTCAAAATTTTCCACGGACCGATCAAAGGCGTGGATTTCGAACCGATTGCGACCGCGCTTGCAACCTTTATGCGCGAACATCCGTCGGAATTCGTGATCGTCGATTTCCAAAAGCTTTCAACCGACGCGATCGATCCGTTGCTGCGCTTGCTCGACACGAGCGGCTTGCGCGATCTGGCGGTCGTCAACGCGACCGACGCCGCGCCGCTTGAATTTGTAGACGCGCTGACGCTGGGCGACGTGCGCGGAAAGATTTTATTTACTTGGGGCGAAGCGGACGACCGTCCCGCTCCGATTCCGGACGGCGCGCAAGACTGGCTCTTCCCGCGCAACAACGACGAATGCAGTTTAAGCGGCAGCGTGCTGGACTCGCTCTACCAAGGCGATCTGCACCGCAAAAGCAGCGAAGAATTTATCCGTTCCGCGATGCCGGAATATCACGAACACTATGCAGACAAAGACAAGGGATTGTGGGTCTTGCAGTGCCAACGCACGGGCGGCGCCGATCTGTATTTGTCCGAAAAATCGCACAATGACAACATGAACGCCTACTTGCTCGATCTCTATGACAGTCCCGAACTGGAACGCGTCAATATCGTGATGCGCGACTACGTGACCGATCACGATCTGCAAAAGGTCAAAATCATTCTCGGCATGAACGACGCCAAGGGCATTCTGTCCGCCGATCACGCATCGGAATACCGCGCCAAAATCGCCGCTTGATTGTTACCGAACGCATGCAAAATCCCGCCGCAAACGCGACGGGATTTTTTATTGCGAATCTATTACAGCAAATGCGCTCTCAGCTCGTCCGCGCTGCTCTGCGACAGCATGCCGAGCGGCACGTCGAACACCGTCACGCAACCCGTTCTGCCTTGCTTATGCATCCGATAAATCGCTCTGGCGTAGGCAACCAACACGCTCGAAGTAAACTCCGGATTGCTGTCCAACTGCACGCGCAGTTCCAACAAATGCTTTTTGTCGGAATACGTATCGCCGCTGCGAATGACAAATCCGCCGTGCGGAATCTGCGCATGATCGCGGCGCATCTGCTCCGCGTCGATAAAGTGCACCGTCGTATCGTAATCGGCAAAATAGTTGGGCATCGTCACGATTTCGCGCTCGATGCGCTGCCGATCCGCGTCGGGCGCTGCGACGACATAACATTCTCTGGTATGCTTCTGTCTTGTCGTCAACTCGGGATTTTCTCCGCTGCGGACGCGATCCAACGCCTGCGGCACCGGCACCGTATATTGCCGCGCGTCCAACACGCCGTCGATCCGACGGATCGCATCGGAATGCCCTTGCGACACGCCCCTGCCCCAAAACGTATAATCTTTGCCGTTGGGCAATACGCTCCCGAACAACAGTCTCGCGATCGAAAATAGCCCCGGATCCCAGCCGACGCTGATGATGCCCAAATGTCCGCTGCGCTTGCCGATCTTATCCATCGCCGCAAAGTGCTCGGGAATCCGCGCGTGCGTATCGAACGAGTCGACGGTATTGAAACCCGCGAGCATGCGCTTGCCCTGCTCGGGCAAATCGGTCGCCGAACCGCCGCACAAAATCAACACGTCGATCTTGTCGCGATAATCGCCGATCGCATCGATCGACAACGCCTGACCGTTGCGCGTCGCTACGCCTTGTCTGCGTGTAAAGATCCCCGCCAATTCCATATCGGAATTGTGCGCGAGTGCCAGTTCCACGCCTTTGCCCAAATTGCCGTATCCGAGAATACCGACTCTGATTTTGTCCATATTCGACTCCTTTGACGCATTGCGCGCAAAATAAATTTCCTTGATACAAGCATACACGAATCGGGTAAAATTGACAACCGAATGCAATCAAAAAACGCATGTTTTTTGCCTTTTCCGACGGCGGTTTCAATACTCCTATCAGGTTGTTGACAAGGTCGTGCGTTTCGGATATAATAAGAATAATACGATGTCGATTTCAGACCGCGCGCGGCGCAAAATCCGCCCCGCGACCGATTTTTCGACATTGCACACCCGCACCAGCGCACGGCATATCCTGTCCGGCAGAGATAGCGGATCGCGGCGCGAGAAGGACAAAACGCTCCGCGTCGGCGCGATGCGGACACCGAGTACTGCAATTGCTTCGGCAATCGGAGATCACTATTGAAAAAAGAGAAACAACCTGTCGATTGGGCGCAAGTCAACGCCGACTTGGAGCGACAGGGAAAATTCGACGAATCCACCGTTCCATACAACTACGACCACACGGTCGCAGTCGATAAAGATTACGTTTATCTGAGCAAAAAGCTGTCCGATCTTCTGTGTTCGGGTTTTGTGCGCGGACTGGTTTACGCATTCGGACCGCTCGTCAACGCATGCGCGTTCGGGCTTAAAATCAAAGGACGCAAATATCTCAAAGCCGTACGCGGCAAAGGCGCGTTTTCGGTCTCCAACCACGTGCATTTTTTGGACAATCTCGTGTTGCGTCAAGGTTTGCGCGGACGCAAGAAGATGTTTGTGACCGTCGCGGCGTTCAATTCCAAATCGGGGTTGTACGGCAAGCTGTTGCGCAGCAGCGGCACGTTGCCCTTGCCCGACGACAATCTTTTTTCCGCGACGCGCAATCTCAATCAAGCGCTTTCCCGCCTGATCAAACGCAAACGCGTCATTCATTTTTATGCGGAACACACGATGTGGATGTATTATCCCAAACCCCGTCCGTTCAAGCGCGGCGCGTTTTTCTACGCGGCGAAATTCAATACGCCGGTATTGCCGATGTTTTTGTGCTTTACCAAGCCGAAAGGACTGCGCAAGCTGTTCGGGTTCAAACGCGACGCCGTCTTGCAGATCATGCCGCCCGTCCTGCCCGACCCGCAATTGCCGTTGCGCGACCGCGTGACCGATTTGCAGGTGCGCTCGCAGTTGGCTTTTATTCGGATGTACCGACAATTTTATCAGATCGACAAAGCGCAGATTTACGACATCGCGCCCGAATATATGGATTCGCTCAATCAGGAAACCGCGCTTGCCTGCAAGCTGTCCGAGTTGACCGCGACCGATCTGTCCGATGCGGAATGCATTCGGTTGGCGACGGAATTTTTGGCGACCCTCCCGCGCGAAACGCTCTCGGACGCGCATCCGTGCGCGACGGTTGCCGAATCGAGCGAACAAGCATAATACGCGTCTATTATAAAACGCAGGTCGTCCGAATCCGGACGACCTGTTTTTTTGCCTACCCTGAGCGATATTTATCCGCGCTCGCGCAGCATTTCCGCGGGACGGATTTTGCGCACCGGGATCGCGCACAGCATCGACACCGCATAGATCGCCGCCGAAATTGCCGCGGCGATCGCCGCGATATAGCCCCACGGGATGCGGAATGCAAACCGCCCCGCCCCGATCAACGATCCCAGCGCGGACAGCAACGGCGACGTCGCCAACGCGCCGACGACCCCTCCGACGATGCTGCCCAGCGCCGCCAGCACGGTCATCGTCAGCGCGATCTGCACCATGATATCGCGCGTCGTGTATCCGAGCGCTTTGTAGATCGCATAATTGCGCCGCTCCCGCAACAGTTTGAGCTTGATCAACATCACCGCCAACAGCGCCACCACGACGAACGTCACCGCGATAAACACCTGCATCGCCGCATTCGCCGCCGTCTCCAACGTCCCCATCAGCAGATTTTCGATCATGGATTCTCCCGTCTCGCATATCAGATAATCGACCTTGCCGGACGGGCTGACCCGACGCAGCAACGCGTCGATTTGATCGAAACTCGGCACGCATCCGTCTCGAAAATACAACACGCGCAGCTCATACTTTCCCATATATGGACGCAATCCCAATCGATCGATCAGTCCGACGCTGCCGATATAATGCGTCAGATCGCCCAAACTTTGGAAATATCCCGTTATGATACAGTCCGTCTCGTACACCTGTCCGAAGATTTCGTCCTGTACGGCGATCATGTCGCCGATGCGTACGTTTTGACGTTTGGCCTCCTGCTCGGAGATCAGGATTTCGCCGGCAGATTGCGGATAAACGCCTTCGCACAAAAACTTCGTGCGCAAGAGATCGAAATCCTCGAACAACAAAAACTTTTTGTATTTGCCGCGCACGTACATGCCGAGTTCCGAATACTGCGCGCTTGCTTCCAGCTCGGGCATTTGCTCGATCGCATCGAAATACGTCTGCGCATCCGCTCCGTAAAAGCCGAAATAATAATCTGCATTTTCGATCGCGCACATATCGATGACGGCGCTTTGGTCTACTTTGAGATTGTAATAGACGACGCTCACGAATCCGCACAGCAGCGACATGACGCACACGATCGCGACGACCATCAGACTGCGTTGCTTTTCGCCGACGATGCTCTTTACGCCCAGCGCCGCGTTGATCGGCAAGCGCGACTGCGCCAACGGCGCGCGGTTGACGCGGAACGTATGCGTCGATAGATTGCTGCGCATCGCGGACAACGGCGTGACGCGTTTGACCCGCGCGGTCGCCAGACATACCACTGCCGCGACGATCGCGAGTATCGCTCCGACCGCCGTCGCGATTGCCGCGCCGTGCACGCCGATCGCGCCGCCGCAATCCACGCGCGCCAACATCGTAATCACGCGCACGAACACGGGCATCAGCCCAACGCCGAGCGCGACACCGAGCGCCGCGCAGACCGTTCCGATGATTGCGTATATCGTGAGATAACTGCGTCGCAGTTGCGCCGTCGTATACCCGAGCGCTTTCCACACGCCCAGATTGCGTACTTCGTCCAACACGCTCGACCGTACGAGAAATGCGATCACGAGCGCGACGATCGCTGCGACGATAACCGCAAACCCCGTCATCGCCGTACCGAGCAGCAGGATAAACGCCCGCGTGCCGTTCTCGAATTCCGTTCTGCGCACCCCGCCGTACGACAATGGCTCGGCATGCGGATTTTGCAATTTCAATTCCGCCTCGTATTTGCGACAGACATCGAAGATTTCTTCCTGTACTTTGCCAATCGTATCGGCGTCGTCGCCTTTGACGCGGACGTCGACGACATACTCTTTCCAGATCGATTTGTCTTCGGGACGGTACATCGATTCGACGGCGCGGTACAGATCTTCTTCCACGTACATGACCGCCGAAGAATACACCTTGGACACGTCGTCGAATATGCCCGCGATATACGCTTGCAGCTCCCGATCGCCGTTGCGGTATACAAAACGGTCTCCCACGCGCACCGCGGACGTCGCGACGAGGTTGCCGGTCACGTACATTTTATACCCGTCTCCGTCCGCGCAGGAGCGAACGTTGGGAAGAAACGGATTGTTCGGATCGTTCAGATTGTGCACCTGCCAATCGCTCAACGTCGTGCTTTCGCCGGACGCGTGTTCGATCCGCATTTCGCAGTCCGTCGCACTGCCTGCGTATCGATTGGTACAATAATAAATGTCGTGGATCGCATACGACTCCACATCCGGCGAGCCGTCCAGATACGACACGATCCGCTCTCCGGACGGATCGGTAAAACGCTCCCCGACATACATGTAAAGATCGGGACTGTGCGTAATGTCGCGTACGCGCAGATACAGCGTCTTCATGCCCAGCACGATCGACATGCCGACGATCATCATCGCGACGGACAGAACGACGAACAACGCCGTCACCGCAAAGCCCGTCTTGCCCTTGCGAAAATGCGACTTGACGATACTCAGCATATTACCACCCCATCTCGTCCAAGAACGCTTTTAACGTTTCGATCCGCTCTTTCTCTTCTTCGGGGCGATAACTGCCGAGCGCGATTTCGTTGAGAATCACGCCGTCTTTGAGATACAGCACGCGATTGCCGCGCGCCGCGCTACGCAAATCGTGCGTGACCATGACGACGCTCTTGCCCTGCGCGTGCACGTCGTTGATCAGATCGAGCACCGCGACGGAGTTGGAAGAATTCAACGCGCCCGTCGGCTCGTCCGCAAAGACCACGTCCGGACGGTTGATGATCGCGCGCACGAGTCCGACGCGCTGCAACTCGCCGCCCGACATCTGAGACGGAAATTTGCGGTACATATCGGACGGGATTCCGACCTGCTCCATATAGCCGCAAGCGTCCGCATAGACCTGCTTGCGCGGATTGCCGGACAGATACCCTGCGGCAAGTACGTTGTCCATGATCGACATGCTGTCGTTCAGGAAAACTTCCTGGAACAAAAATCCGCAGTGCTTGCGTCGAAATTTCGCCAGCTTATCGTTGTCGTATTGCGAGATTTCTTCTCCCGCAAACACGATCTTGCCCAGCGTCGGTTTGTCCATGCCGGACAACGCGTACAGCAATGTGGACTTGCCGCTGCCGCTGTTGCCCATAATGACGGTAAAATCGCCCTGCAAGATTTCCAGATCGAGATTGTTCAGTACATGTTGTTGCACGCCGCCGATCGAAAAGGTTTTACACAACCCTTCGCATCGGATCACGGCAACGCGGTTTTGAGACGTCATACGCGGTACTCCTTTATCCTTTCTCGTCTGTCAGTATACACGTCCGAGCGACGGCGCGACATGTCGGAATTCTTACCGATCTTTCTCGTTTCTTTCCCCGGCGTCCGCGTACGGCAAACGAATCGTCACGACAAAACCGCCGTCGTTGCGACACGTCATCTCGCCGCCCATGCGCACGATCAGCTTGCGGGCGATGTGCAAGCCCAATCCCTGTCCCATCTTCTCGGACGTCTTTTCGCCGCGGTAAAAACGATCGGTCACATAACTCAACTGTTCCGGCGCAACGCCCGGACCGCTGTCCCGCAGTTCGATCTCCGCCCGATCTTCGTCCGCGCGCATCGCAACCGCGATCTCCGTATCCGCGTACTTATACGAATTGCCGACGATGTTCTCGACGATCTGCACCATGCGCACCGCGTCGTACAGTACCCGCCCCGCGGGCGCATCGAAGGCTTGCACCCGTTTGTTGTAATCGCAATGTCGGATCAACTCCGCCAGCTCCGTCAGCTTGTGCCGCGTCACGAATACGCCCAGCTGCCCTTCCTCTTCCAGCGCCGCCCGATAGAAGTCGTCGGTCAGCGTCTCGATCTGCCGCACTTTGTCCAATATGATCGCATACGACGGATCTTCGCTCTGCACTTGTCCGCATTCCGCAAGCGCGCGGATACTGGCGAGCGGAGACTTGATATCGTGTCCGATCTCCTGCGTCAATTGTCGTTTGTCGACGGCGGCTTTTTGCTCGGCGATCCGACTTGCGCGCAGATTGTTCCGCATGATGTCGAACGCTTCCGTAAACGCGCCGAACGCCCCGTACCGATCCATCTCCAACGGATTTTCCAGATCGCCTTGCGCAATCCGTTCCGCAAACTTCCGCAATTTCCGAAACGGTCGCAGCATCCGCCGATCCGTCGCCCATACGCATGCCGCACAGACGGCAGTCATTGCGCCGCATGCGCCTGCGATCATCCACAGCACGCCGTCGCGTTGCCGCTCGAAGCGCTCTCGGGCGCGCAGGTAAAAGATCACCCGATACTCGCCCGTTTCCGATACGAGATCGCCGTCCGCCGCCGCGCGGGAAATCCGCGCCGCGTACGACATTTCTTCCACGTCGCAAGTCGTATGCACGATCGAACCGTCCAATCGCAGCACGGTATAATCGTACTTGTTTGCGGGCGGCGTTTCTCCCGCTTGGATCGCTTGCAGCGTTTGGTATATCGCGACGGTGTCCGTCCGTTCGTATTCGATACTCGCGCCGACGGCAAAACACGCGCATGCGACCAATGCGAACGCGATCGCGATGCCGATACAAATTCTCTTTTGCATGCTCACATTACTCCAATCGGTATCCCACGCCCCACACCGTCGAGATGTATTCGCCGGGATAGCGTTCGATCTTTTCCCGAACGCGGCGGATATGCACGTTCAACGTATTGTCGGTATAATATCCGTCTCCCCATACGTTGCGGATAATGTCGTCTTTGTCCAACACCTTGCCGCGATTGGCGAACAGATAACAAAACAATCGAAATTCCATGTTTTTCAATCGGATCGTTTCCCCGTCCCGCAACACCGTCATCGCATCCCGATCTACGGTCAAATCGCGATAGGTTTCGCGCGTCGTCGCGCCCTGCCCGAGCAAATTGCGTACTTTGCACAACAGCACCTGCAACGAAAACGGTTTGATCACATAATCGTCCGCGCCCAAATGATACCCCCGCAACTGATCCCGCTCTTCCGAACGGGCGGATATCAAGACGATCTTCGCATGCGGACAGACCGCGCGGATCGCGGCAATGCAGTCATACCCGCTGCGCATGCCCAGATTGATATCGAGCAGCACCACTTTTACGCCGCACGGAATGCGATCGACGGCGTCCGCTCGATATTCCGCATGCGCTCGCAACCCGAACATTCCGAAATACCGCGCCATCGCGTCCGCCAGCTCTTTTTCGTCGTCGATGATCCAAATTTCCGCTTGCGTATCCTGTTCCATACCGTACCTCTTTGTTTCAGTATACCACACCGTCCGTATGATTGGAATCCCTGCGACGCAATTGCCCGCGCGCGATTCTTTCCCGTTTGTGACCTGCGTGCAACGACATGCAAGCTACGCGTTCGAGCAAGCGATTCGGGAAGGGCTTAGCGCGATCGCATGCGCCGATTGTTTCGACGGTTCGCGCGACCGATCCCGCCTCGTCCCGAGTATAGCATGCGCATCGGGGACGATTCAAATTTTTGTGACAGCGATTTTCCGGCATTTCGACGCATACGACAACCTGCAAACAATAATGACAAACGATTCTAATGCAAATCCGACCGCATTGCGCGGTCGGATCTCGAATATCATACCCGATACGTTATTTGCGTTCGCGACGATCGCGTTGCCGATGCAGATTGCGGATGCTCAACTGAACCGTCCAAATCATAATCAGTACCAACAAAATCAAAACCATCGTGACCGTCATGATCCAAATCGCGATTTGGAACCATTTCTCGTTCGTGCCGATGCCGCCGTTCCCGTTATTTCCGTCGGTTGCGAAATCGAACTCGTACGGCGCGCTCTGCGTCGGCGTCTCCGTCACCTGTCCGTCCTCCGCGACAAACACATAGTTGCCCGCGCTGTCGCCTTTCAACTTCGCGACGACGCTATACGTCTGTCCCGCTTGCAACGCATCTTCCGCCACGACGTTGCCCGCCGCGTCGCGATACTCGTATTCGATCTCTACTTTGCCGTCGTACTCCGTCGGCAGTTTCAGCGTCGGCTTGCCGTCTGCCGTTTCCCACTCGCCGCGCAGTTGCGCCGGCAGGATATGCCATTCGATCGTTATCGCGCCGTCCGGATCTACGCCTTGCGGCGGGTTCTCCCATTCCGCGCCGTCTTTCGGCGTAACCGTCAACGTATACGTCCCCGCGTTCGTTCCGCTCACGTCGCCCGACAGTTGCATGAAGTCCGCGTTGTAGTTCTGCAACAACGTCGCGACATCGATCGCGCCGCCCGTATACGTCGGGTCGGTCAGCGTCGGGACTTGCAACAATACGCCGTCCTGTCCGCTGATGAACGCGACTTTCAACGCTACGCCGTCCGCCGCTTCGATCCGTACGTTTTGCTCGTATTCGGGCAAGATATACACTTCTTTGTAGAACGTCTCGCCCGCAGCCGCCGCGATCTGCGCGTCCGTTACGATATTGCCGTTCGGATCCACGTAGCGGTATCCGTAATACGCGCTCGGCGCGTCGGTCTCAACTCTCGCGTTCTTGCCCTTACCGCGCCAACCCGTCACCGTCATCACGTCTTGCGCGATCTCGATCGTCACCGACTTGCCGCCCTCGGTATCGTAGTCCGACCATTCGACGTTCGGATTGTTCGGATCCGTATTCACGCCGTCTTGGATCGTAAACGTCACGACATACGTCCCCGCGTCTTTGCCGACTTGTCCCGCAAAGCTCTCGCCGTTGTATACAATCGCTACGTCG
>CAJTKI010000034.1:15662-16368 GCA_910576875.1 uncultured Christensenella sp. | reverse complement strand
TATACATCAATCCATATAATTTACATTTGGAGCGGGAGACGAGATTCGAACCTCGCGTGTATGAGCGAGCCTGCGAGCGTCCATTTGCCTTGTACCGCGCAGCGGTAAGGCGAATGTCGTCGAACGGAATCCCGATTCCTGTTCCATGATGTAAAGTTGCATTGTGGAGCGGGAGACGAGATTCGAACTCGCGACATTTGCCTTGGCAAGGCAACGCTCTACCACTGAGCCACTCCCGCATATGGTTACCGTCTATGTGGTGCGGATGAAGAGACTCGAACTCCCACGTCATGGACACCAGATCCTAAGTCTGGCGCGTCTGCCAATTCCGCCACATCCGCATAGATGGTTATGTTCCTTGGTGACCCATCCGAGAATCGAACTCGGGACACCATGATTAAAAGTCATGTGCTCTACCGACTGAGCTAATGGGTCAAGACCTTGATTATTTTAATCCAATCCGAAAAAAAATGCAACTGATTTCGACACTTTTTTCGGATTGGCATTTCTCCGTCGGGAGAAAGAATAATCATTGGCTGGGGCAGAAGGATTTGAACCCTCAAATGCTGGAGTCAGAGTCCAGTGCCTTAACCATTTGGCGATGCCCCAATAATAACGATAATGGCAGGGGTAGCAGGATTTGAACCTACGAATACCAGAGTCAAAGTCTGGTGCCTTACCGCTTGGCGATACCCCTAAATTTGGT
>CAJTKI010000034.1:0-15652 GCA_910576875.1 uncultured Christensenella sp. | reverse complement strand
TGGTGGGGTGAGTAGAGGGATTCGAACCCTCGGCCTCAAGAGCCACAATCTTGCGCTCTAACCAACTGAGCTATACCCACCATTGTGTGGCGAGCCTGAAGGGATTTGAACCCCCGACCCACGGCTTAGAAGGCCGTTGCTCTATCCAACTGAGCTACAGACTCATTCCGCAAGGAATTGTTGGAGCGGGTGATGGGAATCGAACCCACACGACCAGCTTGGAAGGCTGGGATTCTACCATTGAACTACACCCGCAAATCATTCCGATGCTTTGAAATTCTAGCATATCGCACGGCGATTGTCAACGGTTTTGCATGATTTTCGAACTTGTCCCGATAAATTTTCCGATTTCGTTTGCCGCGCGCAAATTCGAGCTGTCGCACATGCGCGCATGCGCCGTTTTCGCGCATCGAACCCGGTCCGATCCCGTCCGCGCCGATCGCTCTATCCATGCGGAACGGCATCTGCGCATCGCGCCCGCACCGTCCCGATCGAACGAATGATTTTGCAATGCGGACTTCTCTTCGCGCCGCATCGCAACCGTGACGCAATCGAGCGCGCACCCGCGAGCCGACTTGTCTACGCGATCGGTTTATCCGCCGCGATCCGACCGGCGCGCGCCGCCAATTGCGCGTCGATCCGAAAGCTGTCGCGCATCTTCTGCGCCGCCATCCGCGCCGTCGTGCGGTCGATTCGGGCATCGGCGAGCATCTCCAACGCCGCCGACGGATCGCGTACCGCGACGACCTGAATCAGCCACGCGCGCGCCATATCGATATAATAATCCTTTGCCGTCACCGCCAGCACGCTTGCCTGCACGCGCGGCAAATATTCGGTCCGCACATAGTGCGACAACATCGACACGATCCCGAATCTGGCATGCCACACGTCCGCGCGAGCGCACCATTCGACGCATTGGGCAAAATATGCTTCTTTGCAATCCTTGACGGTCGATTCGACGACGTCGGTCAACGCCCAGTCGTCCACGCGATCCAACCATGCGTCGAGCGCGGCGCAGCGCTCTTCCAACGGCATCTTTGCCTGCGCGAGCACAAGCCCCTGCGTCATAACCAATTCGTACGAATCGGCGCGCAGATCGCAAAAAGCGCGCCAATCTTCCCCGCGCGCGATCTCGCGCGCTTGCTTGCGCAAGATCGGAATGCGTATCCCGCGGATCGGATACCGCGTCCGCGACAACCGACTATGAAAACGCGCGTACGCTTCTTCGCTGTGCGAGACGACAAACGCGTCCCATTCCGCCAGCGTTTTCATCCTTTGAGCAACTCGTAGCGTTTTGCCCAGTCTTCTTGCCAATCGTACTGATCGTCGGCGGCGTACGCTTCGTTGACGACGCTCCAATTGCGGTTGGCGTCTTCCTTGTGTCCGTTGGTCGGACTCGACTGTTGGGTCGTGATCATCAGATAGTCGTGCGTCAGGTATTCTTGCCGTCCGCTTGCGCTCAATTCGTTCGCCCAAGTCGCGTCGCAGATATACCACAGTCCGCCGATGCGCACCTTGTTCCAAGCGTGTCCGACGTTGCCGGACGTACCGTTGACCTTGTAGCACTCGATGCCTTCCATGTTGGCGAGAATCGTAAACGCCTTCGCAATCCCGTTGCAAACCGCGACAGCGGATTTGGTCATCGACGCGTTGCGGAAAAATACGCCTTCGGCAAAGAAACTCGCGCTTTGCGTCAATCGGCTGTATTCGATCTTGGAATGATTGCCGTTCGCCTGATTGGCGATGTCGTGATCGTACAAGACGTTGGCGGCGATCCAATCGTAGATCGAATGGATCTTATCGTAATCGCTCATCGTATCGTCGATCACGCTGCGCAATACGTTCTGCGCGGCGGCGATGACCTTTTCCGCAGGCGATCCGGACTCGCCGACCGGCTGCAAACCAAGTTCGAGCGCCAGATACACTTCGTCGCTGTAATACACTTCGACCCGCTCGCGCGACAGATACGCGAAATCCTGATAATTCTTGCCCCGATCGGACTGCACGCAGTGATCGGTATGATCGATATTCTGTTGGACGTGCACGGGCAAAGACGAGGTGATTTGCCCGTCCGATTCGCGATTGGCGGACGTGCCGTAATACGTCGGCGTCGGCGATGCGACCTGCGCCAACGCGTATGCATAATCTCCTTTGAGCGCGGTAGACGAAATTTCGATCAATCGAGACGACGTCATATAGGCTTCGGGATACGTCCGCACCTGATCGGTAATCAGTTTCATCATGCTCTGCGCGCCGATGTTTTCGTTGGCGGCATAATAGAATTCCGCGACGCGGAAATCGTCCGCCGTATAGCCGTCCTGCATCGTAATCGCGTCTTTGTAGACGGTCTGCGTCAACGGCGTGCGTCCGTCGACGTGCATCAGACCGTACCATACGAAATATTTCAGTTCTTCTTCCGACGTAATCACATGATTGTACGTCGTACCGAGAAACTCGAACGTCTCGTTGAGATACGAGCGAAACGTCTCGTCCTTATAATCCACGTCCATGACGTCGTCGTTGCCGACGTAATTCACGCCGTCCCGACGCGCAATGACGCGGACGATTTCGCCCTTTGCCAAATTCTGCGACGGAATGCGGAACGTCGCATGCTCCAAATCGAAATACTGCGCATGGGCGCTATCGTCGGACTCGTAATGTCGCAACGCGCCGATCTCGACGCGATAGGACTGCGCGGGCTGCAACGCATCCCAACGCACGTAAATCTCGCCGTCCGCGTTATCGTAATCGATGCGTACGTTGCGCGGCAGATATACGTCGGTGTCATGCGCGTAAAACGCCAGTTCCGATACGCCCGCCGCGGTCGCGACCTGCGCGATGTGCACGCCGGCGGACAAGCCCTGCATATACGCCGCAAAAATCTCGATCGTATTGTCGCTCGAAGACAGTCCGTATTTGCCGAACGGCACCCTCTTGCCGTCTATCGATACCGCCAGAACCAGATCGGACGAAGCCAAATCCGAATGCGTCCACGCATACGCGTCGCCGATCTCCGCCTGCGGCGCATGCAATGTCAGCGTCAGCGCCCGATTGGAATTGCGCGTCCAAACGACCTGCTCCGACTCCGCGCCGCCCAAACGGTACGGCAACGTTTGCACGATATGCAGACGATATTTCTCCTGCGTCGTATCCGGATAAACGAGCGTCACCGTCAACACGCTGCCCGTCTGCCACTTGCGCATGTATTCGTCGCTCAACGTGACTCTGCCCGCCTGCTCGTCGATGCGATAAGCCGCATCGACCAGATCGAGCGCGCGCACCGCCTGCGGCGTCTGCGCGCCGCAATGCAAGACGAGATTCGCGCCCGCCGACGGCGCATAATACAGATTGCGCACATGCGAATCCAGTCGCGCGACGGTGTCCGGGTCGGGAACGATATCGGGCGGCGGATTCTGCTCGCCGCCGGACTGCGACCGTACAATCGTCAGACGACAGACCGCGACCGCGCTGTCCTTATACGCGTCCGGATCGCCGTATGCCTGTACCGTGATCCGATACGCGCCCGGATTGAGTTCCGAGCAATCGTATTGGGTCAGCTCCGTCTCCGTATCCAACAACGTCTCGTCCGCATCGTCTTGCAACGCAATGCCGACGCGGTATCCCTGCGCGTTGTCCACCGCGCCCCAGGACAGTACCTGCGTCTTGTCGTCAAAGGAAAGTTCGGGCGCGGCAAGCGTCGGCAAAATGCCGAAAAACACGCACGCGCTCAATACCGCCGCCAATGCGGCAATGCATATCGCCATCCCGATCGGGTAAAAATGTTTGTTTGTCTTACGGTTCATACAAGTTCCTGCTTTGTCGGATCGTGTTATAAGTATAGCATATCGCGCGATAAAATACAACGAAAACGCCCCTCCTTTCGGACGGGCGCGCAAGTACAAATCTGTTCGTTCTACTTCGTTTCCGAATCCGAAGGCTCTTCGGACGGCGCGCAATCGAGTTGTTGCGCGGAGACGGTTTCTGCGGTTTCGCTCTGCGACGGCTCCGGCAACGCCGCGGCGTCGTCCGCGCCCGCGCCGCATTGGGGGCATGCGTTTTCCTGTCGCACGTCGTAGACGTTGGGATTCTTCGTGCCGTAGATGACGGATTCGACCGCATGAATGGACGTCTGCTCTTTGACGACGGTGTCGAGCGTACCGACCTTTTCGGGCGCAAGCGCCTCGATCGGATATTTGCGGAACATGACTTTGAGGATGATCGGCGTCAGAATCGACGACACGATAATCAGCAGAATGACCGCCGGATAATACGTTTCCTGAATCAAGCCCGCCTTGACGCCCGTCTGCGTGACGATCAAGCATACTTCTCCGCGCACCATCATGCCGACGCCGACCTTGACGCACTGATTGGGTTTGTATTTGCAGACCGCCGCGCCGACGCCGCAACCGACGAGTTTCGCCGCGAGTCCTCCGATCACGAACAGAATGCTGAACCCGACCAACAGCCATACCGAGCTGCCCGAAAAACTACCGAACAGTTTGTCATACGGCATCGCGATGCCGATTCCCGCAAAAAAGATCGGGGAAAACATCATATACGCGCTCATATCGATGCGACGCTCGACATAATCGGATTCGCGCATGTTGGACAGCATCATGCCCGCCAGGAACGAACCGGTAATCGCGGCGACGCCGAACAACTTCTCCGCGCCCCATGCATACAAAAAGCACGTCACCAATCCGAAGATGGACAGACGACGCGTATGCGGAAAGCGTTTGGACAATTGTTTGAACGCCAGATGGATCAAAATGCCGAGCACGATCCCGATGACGAAGAAAAACAAAATATTGATCACGACCGCAAGCGCGGACAGCGATTGGAGATTGCCGCCGCACGCTTTGATCAGTTTCGCGCCGAGCGTGGCATCGGAATCGGACGCGGTGAAAAACGCCAAAATGACGATGCCGATGATATCGTCCAGAATCGCCGCCGTGACGATCGACGCGCCGATTTTGCCGTGCAACACGCCCAATTCTTTCAACGCGGCGACGGTAATGCCGACCGAAGTCGCGGTCAAAATGACGCCGAAAAACATGCGTTCCTTCATGATCGTCGCCGGATCGAACATCGAATCAGGCAACACGAACGATACGCCGAACCCGACGACGAACGGTACGACCACGCCCATCAACGTAATCAGGACGGACGCCATGCCGTTTTTGCGGATTTCTTTGAAATTCGTCTCCATGCCGGCGGAAAACATAATCAGATTGACGCCGATCGCGGAAAACGTCGCCAACTCCAAGGAATTGGATACGATGCCCGTCGCGCCGAGCAAAATGCCCGCGAGCAACGCGCCCAGCACCTGCGGCAAGCCGATGCGTTTCATCACGATACCGAGAAATTTGGTACCGAACAAAATCAAAACCAGATCGAGAAAAAAGCGGGGATTCATCGAAAACGATTGCGTACTTTCCGACAGCGTCGTGATCATTCGTAACATCGCCACCCTCCTTGTATGCGCGCATGCGCGCTTTTATATAGTATGCCCCCTTGCGACGATACGATTATAGTCCCCGACGGCGCGCATGTCAACCGAATCGCGTCCGGATTCCCAAATATAAACAGCAGACATACCGTCCCGTCCCAGGCGCAAAAAAGCGCCCTTACGGGCGCTTCGTCCTTCCTGCGATACCGGTTATGCTTGCGGCGCTCCGCCGTCCGCGGGCGGCGCGGAAGGCGCGGGTTTGCGCTGCTTCATGCGGCGCGCGTCATCGCGTCTGCGCTTGTTGAGCGCGTCCAATATCAACGACGCGATCAATCCGATCAACGCGACGCCCGGGATAATCAACATAAAATACAGATTGCGCGTTTCCGGTTCCGGTTCCACTTCGGGACTGGGCACGTACGAGAAATAATCGACGTTGATCAGATCGGTATCGACCGGCACGATGCGCAAATTGTGCAATCCCGGATCCATGCTGTGGTAGAACACGCGTTGCGAACACACCGTCGTGTCCGAATTCAGATCGATCAATCCCAGATCCTTGCCGTCGAGATAGATATTGGCGACGCCGTATTTGGCGGCTTTGGTCGCGTACAACGAAATCTCGCTGCCGTAAAATTTGAGCGACAGCGCGCAATTGCGGTCGTTGTTTTCGGTGACGATGCCGTTGATCGCGGCGTAGTCGCGACACTCGCGCCACTCCCCTTGGTATTCGAGCATCGTACTCGTATTGGGGATGATTTTGCTCTGCCCGACCGCTTTGCCGGTCGCGATGCCCCACAATTTACACGCAAAGGCGCTGTCCGACGTCAGCACGATTCGCAGATACCGTCCGATCACGGGTTGTGCAAAACGCACCGTCGTATCGACTTTTTCCAGCATTTGCGTCGCGCAAGGCGCGTACGTCTCGCCGTCCGCCGAAATCTCCAAGCCCAACTGCACGTTGCCGTCGCGCGCCATGTCCACGCCGCACGACAACGTAAAATATTCCAAATGATTGGACGCCTTCATATCGATATCGAACGCGAAGCGCTCCGCCTTGCGTCCCGACTCGAACGCGGTCTCGCGGTCGCGGTCGAACAGCGCCTTGATCGTCGCCGTCGCCGTTGCGGACAATTCCGGCTCGACGCGATCGACCGTCCACACGTCGGCAGTATAATCGCTGAACTCCGCGCCGTGCTCGTCGTAACCGTGGATCGGATGGATAGGCGGCATGTATTTTTGCTCGCGCTCTGCGCGCATGCCGTCCGCATACAGATAGGGCGCGGTCAGATCGGTCACGCTCTCTTCGTCGTCCGGCTCGCGCATGCCCAAATGCGCCATCTGCAAGCCGGTCACATTGAGCAAATAGATCTCGAACGAATATACCTTATCCTGCTCCAACTCGACTTCCTGTTTCAATTCCTCGGTATAGTGCAACACGGTCAGGAAGTTGTCGAACAATTCGTATTTATAATCGGGCACGCCGAACATGACTCTGCAAAACCCGCGGCTGCGCAGATAGAACGTATAGATTCCGGTCTCTTCCACCTGGATCGAACCGCGCAGAATGGAAAACGAATATTGCGTCTCCACCGTATCCTCCGCGCCGAACTCGGGCGTCCCCGCGTGGTCGACGGCGGTATATTCGGATACTTCCAAATTTTTGTAATGCTTGATCGCCGTATCCATATCGCGGAACGCAACGTTGTGGTATACGCTGTACGATGCAGAATGCACGTCCACCGTGATATATCCGTACAGGACGACATCCGATTGTCCGTCCGTCAGCACCAATTCGTAACGGTCGCGCAACAGATTTTCGCTCGGCATGTACAGATACGTGCCGTCGTCCTGTTTGGTCCACAATCCCTGCGTGCCGCGCACCTCGCGCACGCTCCACCGATCGGGATCCTGCGCGACGATCGCCGACGCAAAATCGAACTCGGTCTGTTTGCCCAACAGCACGCGCGTGCCGACGACGTTGCCGCGGTCTACGCCGCCCGCGGTATAACGGTTCTGCACGGTCGGATATTTGGGATACCGGCTCATCTCTTCGCGCACCGCGTCGGAGACCGGTTGATCTCCGAACAATTCCGCATAGTCGGACAGATCGCATCCGAGCACTTCACTCGCCGCCAACAGCAGTTTTTCCTGCGCGTTCTCGCGATCGAAATAACGATACGCTTCAAACAGTTCCTGCGTCTTGAATCTTCCGTACGTATATGTCAGATTGCCGATCAATCCCGTCAGCAAGCGATCGGACTCCCATTCGCGATTGAGCGTCTTTTCCAACCATACGGCGGACGCGGTAGACTGCCCGTCCGTATACGGATCGACCGCATCGTCCGTCATCTCGATCTTGATCGCGGCTTCGATCGCGCCGACGATCTGCATCGCGTCCCAATCTTCTTTGACAAAGCCGTCCGACTGGCGTACCCGCAGCTCGCACAACGCGCGCAACAAATCCGTGCCGCCGGTCTCGTACAGCCGTTGGGGATCGGTATCGGCGAGAAAGATTTGCGTCGGCATTTTAACGCAACGCGCGTTGGCGTCGTAATAGCACGTATCGTATCCGTCCCGCACATCCACCGCGATCGGCGCATAGTCGTTGACGGCGCTGCCGCAACCCGTGATCGCGTTGAGCTGCTCTACGCAGGAGCGCCACCACAGCATCGCGTCGAACAGCGTATCCGCGTCCAGCCGCGAGACGGCGTCCGCCCCCAGATCGAAGCGCACGTTGCCGGTATCGATGCTGGCGCGCGCGACGGGTTTTGCGGCGACGAATTCTTTTTCCGAATCCACGCCCAACCGATAATATGGCGCGCGGATGCCGCCGCGCAACTTGATTTCGAAAGCTTCCTGATCGCGTGCGGACGGCGCGATATCCAGATAAATCATACAACCGTATCCGAGCATCTCCAATCCGTAATCCTTGATCGGATCGATCTTAAACTGCGTCTTGTCGCACGCGTATTCGTATTGAGATTGGATCCGATCGGACGAATTGCTTGCCGCCGCGATCGGACGCACCAACACGCGGTGACCGTCTTCGACGACGGATTTGGGCACGGTGACGCTCAACGTCTCTCCGCGCGGCACATAAACGCCGGTAAAATGCTCGCCCGCGATGCGATTGTCGATCTGCATCGTCTGCTCGATGCGTTTGGTATCGGTATATTCGATCGCCGTAACGGGCGCGGAAAACGTCTCGCTGACTGCGATGCCGTCATAATAACGCGCCAACACCTCGTCGCGATACGTGAGCGTATACCGATCGGCGTCGCACGCCGTCAACGCCAGCGCGAACGCGACCAAAACAATTGCGATACAGACCAATTTGCGTTTCATACGACGATTATACCACGCGCGCGCCCCGATGCGCAACATTTTGCGCGCGATTGCCGCGATTTTGGACGCGCGACCGCAAGCGCGCGCCGCGATTGCAAAAAGATCCCCGCATCGCGAGGATCTTTGCATCGTGAATTTGTTGCGATCAGTAGACCAGATCGATCAAGCCGACGTTGCCGTCGCCGCGCCGATAGACGATGTTGACCATGCCGTTGGCTTCGTTGACGAACGCGAAGAAGTCGTGATCCACCAACTCCATCTCGTCGATCGCTTCCT
Organism: uncultured Christensenella sp.; assembly: GCA_910576875.1. Classification (GTDB taxonomy): domain Bacteria; phylum Bacillota; class Clostridia; order Christensenellales; family UBA3700; genus MGBC101980. Next base: position 6,579 of record CAJTKI010000034.1, on the reverse strand, counting down.
GCACGCCGATCTTTTTGAGCGCAAAGGTTTTGGTACGCACAAGCTCTTTGGCGGCGCTTTCCGGCACGGCGTAGAGCGCCGTCTCTTCGAACGCGGATTTCTTCATCTTATCGAGCTTGGTACGGTGTTTACGGATCTGCCCTTCGATTTTGGGCAGCGCGAGATCGATGTTGTTGAACATGTTGTCCGAACTGACTTCGCTGCGCACCATGTGCGATCCGAAATAGACCGTGATTTCCATAATATAGCGTTCTTTGCCGTCCTTGCCGACTTGACGCATCGTAATTTTGGCTACCGCGTCGTCTTCGAAATAGCGACTGAATTTCTCCATCTTCTTGTCGATGACGTCGCGCAAGTGGTCGCTGACTTTGTAGTTTCTGGCAATGATTTCTATCCGCATAATGCAGCCCTCCTTATCCGCGCGTCCGCGCCGTCCTCAGACGGTTGGGGCGCGTCTTTCCTATCTCGATTATAGCATGCCGCGTCGGTTTTGAAAAGGGGGTATTTTGCATTTTACGCATCGATTTTCGCAAAATCCAGTTTGCCCTCTTTCGCGCCGACGCGCACGTTGTCTCCGAGCGCGAGTTCGCCTTTGAGAATGCGTTCGGACAGTTCGTCTTCCAACAGTTTCTGCACCGCGCGACGCAGCGGGCGCGCGCCGTATTCTTTGTTGAAACCGTTGTCGATCAACACGCGTTTTGCCTCGTCGTCCACTTCCAGCGAAATTCCCTGCTCCCGCAGCCGCTTGACGAGCGACGCGATCATGCGGTCGGCGATCGCGTCCATATCCGCCTTTTCGAGCGGGCGGAACAGGATGATGTCGTCGATGCGGTTGATGAATTCGGGACGCATCGTGCGTTTGAGCGCTTCCATCTGTTTTTCGCGCATGTTTTCGTAGCTGCTCTCCTTGTCGCCGAAGCCGAGCGCCGCCGTCGTCTTGATCTCTTGCGCGCCGATGTTGGACGTCATGATGATCACGGTATTTTTAAAGTTGACGGTACGCCCGTGCGAATCGGTCAGCCGTCCGTCGTCCATGATCTGCAACAGCAGATTGAACACGTCCGGATGCGCCTTCTCGATCTCGTCGAACAGCACGACCGAATACGGTTTGCGCCGCACTTTCTCGGTCAATTGACCGCCTTCTTCGAAGCCCACGTATCCCGGCGCGGAGCCGATGAGTTTGGACACGTTCATCTTGTCCATATATTCGGACATATCGATGCGCACGGTCGCGTTTTCGTCCCCGAACAGCGCTTCCGCAAGCGCCTTGCTCAGCTCGGTCTTGCCCACGCCGGTCGGTCCCAAAAAGATAAACGATCCGATCGGACGATTGGGATCTTTGATGCCGGCGCGCGCGCGCCGCACCGCCCTAGACACCGCGTCCACGGCTTCGTCCTGTCCGACGACGCGCTTGCGCAGGATGTCTTCCAGTCCGAGCAGCTTTTCCGCTTCCGTCTGCGTCAACTTGACGACCGGCACGCCCGTCCATACCGAAACGATCTGCGCGATTTCTTCTTCGCCGATCGACAGATCCGCATGCGTCTGCGTCTGTTTCCATTCCGATTTTTTGCGATCCAACTCTTCGCGTTTGCGCTCCAAATCGTGCTTGATCTCGTCGCATCGCTTGTAATCTTCTCTGCTCAGCGCGCTCTTTTTCTCGACTTCCAGCTTGGCGATCTCGTCTTCGAGCAATTTGACGTCTTTGGGCGCGACGTTGGCGCCGATGCGCTTGCGCGACGCGGCTTCGTCGATCAGATCGATCGCCTTGTCGGGCAAAAAGCGGTCGGAGATATAGCGGTCGGACAGTTTTGCCGCCGCGTCGATCGCTTCGTCGGTGATCGTGACGCCGTGATGCTTTTCATAACGCTCACGCAGACCTTTGAGAATGACGACGGTGTCTTCCACCGACGGCGGATCGACGGTAATCGGCTGGAATCTGCGTTCCAACGCGCTGTCCTTTTCAAAGTATTTGCGATACTCTTCCAGCGTCGTCGCGCCGATGGTCTGCAACTCGCCGCGCGCCAATTGCGGTTTGAGAATGTTGGCGGCGTCCATCGAACCTTCCTTGGTCGACCCCGCGCCGACGATCGTATGGATCTCGTCGATGAACAAGATCGTATTGCCGTCTTTTTTGATCGCTTCGATCGCCTTTTTGAGACGTTCTTCAAACTCGCCGCGGTACTGCGTCCCCGCCAGCAAACTCGCCATATCCAGACTGAACACGCGCTTGTTTTTCAGCATTTCCGGCACTTCGCCGTTGACGATCGCCTGCGCCAACCCTTCGACGATCGCGCTCTTGCCCACGCCCGGCTCGCCGATCAGCACCGGATTGTTTTTGGTGCGGCGGGACAGGATCTGCACGATGCGCTCGATTTCCTGCGAACGCCCGATGACCGGATCGAGTTTGCCGGCGCGCGCTTTGGCGGTCAGATCGTCGCCCAATCCGTCAAGCAGCTTGTTGCCGCCGCGGTTTGCCGCGCCCGCGCTCTGCGCGGACGTATCCTCGCCGCCCGATTGACCGTCGCGCAGCGCGGCGGTGAGTTTGCGCATCAGATCGGGCACGTCTACGCCCAGCTTGACCAACCCCGAAACCGCGTAGCTGTCGCGCATGCGCAAGATGCAGAACAACAATTGATCGGAGCCGATCGACGACTGTCCCAGCTCCTGCGCGAGCGTTCTGCTATCCTGCAATACGCGACGCGTGCGGTCGGTCATACGGATTTCGTTGGTACGCTCGTCGCTCTGCTGCATCAACGGCGCAAGCAGATCTTCGTCCACGCCCGCCTGTTGCAGGAACGCCCCCGCCTGCGTGTCGGGCAACGCCGCCATCGCGCACAGGATATGTTCGGTCCCCAACATGCCGCCGCAGCGGCTGGCGTATTCGGACGCCTTTTGTATGACGCGGTTGCATTCTTCGGATAAAAAGTTCATAACGCTCACCTACCTTTCAGTTTAATTTTTTTCGGACGATCGAGGCGCGCGCGACATCGCGCTCCGCAACGTTCAGATTTTTGCCGGTCAGCTTGCACAGCGTCGCCGGCTGACTCTCGACGATCAGTCGATTGAGTTTGGACAGATCGCAATCCAGATATTGCAGACACACGCCCAGTTTGACGAGCGCGGACAGCTCCATCAGTTCTTGCGAACTCATCTTGTACGCATACAGCATCGTGCCGTACGCCCGCATGATTTTGTCTTTGAGTTTGATGCCCTCGTGTTTGGCGATGTTTTGGCGCGCAATGCGTTCCGCTTCGACGAGTTTGGAGACGACCAAATTCATGCGGTCGAGAATCTCGCGTTCGCTCATTCCGATCGCCGCCTGATTGGAGATCTGATACAGATACCCTTCCGCCTGCGATCCTTCGCCGTACACGCCGCGCGTCGTAATCCCGTTTTCCTGATATTTGCGGATAAACGAATTGATGACGCCCGTCATCGTCAACGCCGGCAAAAACACCATCGCCGACGCGCGCATCGCCGCGCCCAGATTGGTCGGGCACGCGGTCAGATAGCCCCACTCCGGACTATATGCGATCGGCAGCGTCTTCGCAATCTCGCGATCGATCTGCGAGAGCGATTCGTACGCGCGATCCAATCCCATGCCTTCGACGATGCATTGTTGGCGGATATGGTCTTCTTCGTTGAGCATGACGCTGATCGTCTCGTCCTTGCTGACGAACGCGACGCCGTACGGGCATTCCTGCGTCAGTTGCGGACTGACCAAATGTTTTTCGACAAGCACCTGCGCTTCGATCGGATCGAATCCGCGCATCTGATAAAAGTCGGTCGCCACGACCTTGTCGCACGCTTCCTTGACCTTTTGCATCATCTTATAGATCTCTTCTTCGCCGTGCAGACGGTGCGGAAACGGCAAGCCCCGCACGTTGCGCGCCAACCGCACGCGGGAAGAATATACGACGTCTTTCATATCCTGCATGTTCGCGTTCATGTCGAGCCTCCCTTATCCTTTGTTTTGCAGATTGCGGATCTGCTCGTAATACGATTGGGCGGTCAGATAATCTTCCTTGTCGATCGCCTCTTGTTTGAGCCGTTCCAAGCGCTGCAATTCGCTCTGCGGACTACTCGCCTGTTTGGGGCGCGGTTCGGCGCTCGTTTGCGCCGCGGGTTGCCCGTGATAGACCTTGCCGCCGAGTTTGGAAACGTATTGGCTCGCGATGTCCCGAAACGCCTCGTAGCATTCGCTGCATCCGAAGCGGTAGTTTTCCAGCACGTCGCGCTCGCTCGTGCCGCATTTGGGACATACGCGCAATTTGCTCATGCCCTTGTGCGGAGCCATGCCGAACATCGCGCTGTAAAAGTTATCCCCGAACACTTCGTCGAACAGATTGGTCTGATTGACCGCGCTCGCGCAGTGTTGACACAGACTCTTTTCGGTCGTCACGCCGTTGATCGTTTTTTTGAAGAACACCGTCGCGGGGCGCATGCCGCACATTTCGCACATTTTGTCTTGCATATTCTTTTCTTGCATGTTCGTCATCTCCTATACAGTCCGATCAAAATTTCTCGGAAAATATTTTTGCGCAATCCCTGCGTCTGCATCGGCATCGCCAACGCCCGATCGGACAACGCGCATTTGATCAACGCGCATTCCGCGTCGCCGATCAATCCGTTTGCTTCCAAGCGCTGCGCGAGATCGCAGGCGCGGTGATACGTCAACTCGCGTTCGCCGTCCAGCTCGCGCAGCAACTGCGGAATCAGTTCCTGCCCCTGCGTGCGTACCCGTACCAGCGTCACGAATCCGCCGCCGCCGCGTTTGGATTCGATCACGTAGCCCTTGTCGAGATTAAAACGCGTCGCCAGAACATAATTGATCTGACTGGGCGCAACGCTGAAATAATTCGCCAGTTCGTTGCGGGACAGTCGGATCGTGTCTTCTTCCCCGATGACGGAAAGAATGAACTGTTCGATCGCGTCCGAAATCGTTGCCATAAGCGCCTCCCGATTAGTTTGACTTTCTTTGACCTTTGATCTTCGATTTCATTATAGCACGGATTTTTGCGTTGTCAATCCTTTTGTGACATTTCTTTGCGATATTTTTACATTGCGCCGCGGCGGATCGCGACGCGCAAAACCGCCGCCCGTGCGAATCCTGTCCGGTATTGTCGTTTGCTTGCACATTTTGACGAATCGACATTGCATTTTGCATTCATATATATTATAATAAGGACGGGGAACGACGATTCCCCGAATTCGCATGACACAGGAGGCAATATGCAAAAGGTAACCAAGGCGGTCATTCCCGCGGCGGGATTCGGGACGCGGTTTTTGCCGGCGACCAAATCACTGCCCAAAGAAATGTTTCCGATTGTGGACACCCCTACCCTGCAATATGTCGTCGAAGAAGCCGTCAAGAGCGGCATCACGGACATCATGATCATATTGGGCAAGAACAAAAAATGCATCGAAGACCACTTCGACTACACCGTCGAGTTGGAACAGATTTTGCGCAACGCCGGCAAGACGGATCAAGTGCGCCGCATGCGCGAAATCGCCGATATGGCAAACATCTATTATGTACGTCAAAAAGAAATGAAGGGCTCGGGCAACGCGATCCTGACCGCGCAAGCGTTTGCGGGCAACGACGCGTTTGCGGTACTGTTCGGCGACGACGTGATTTACAACGAAGACAATCCCTGTCTCTCGCAGCTCATCCGCGCGTACGAGACAACCGGCAAATGCATCATCGGATGTCAGAACGTTCCGCGCGACGAAGTCTCCAAATACGGCGTCGTCCGCCCCGGCAACGTCAAGGGACGTTATACCGAACTCAAAGGCATTCAGGAAAAACCGCCGATCGATCAGGCGCCGTCTACGCTGGTCAATATGGGACGTTTCGTCTTCCCGCCCGAGATCTTTGAACTGATCCGCAATACCGCGCCCGCGCCCAACGGCGAAGTCTATCTGACCGACGCGATCGAACAACTTGCGCGGCAAGATCTCGTGTACGCGTACGAGTTTGAAGGCAAACGCTACGACGTCGGCGACAAGATGGGATATCTGGAAGCGTCCGTGGAATACGGACTGCGCGACCCCGCGTTGCGTCCGCGCCTGTCCGAATATCTGCGGCAATTGGCGCAGACGCTCTGACGCATATATCGTCCATGCCGAGCCGTCCCGATCGGGGCGGCTTTTGTCTGATCCGACGATCTGCGCGGGGGTTGCGCGCATATTTCTACCCGTGAAATTCTCCGTGCTTTGCGGCGCTTACGATACGACAAAACCGAACGTCAGACGTTCGGTTTTGTCTAATTTTGCAATCGTTGCGCGGCGCGCTTTAAGAACGGTTTTTCTTGCGCAAATTGCGGATGCCGATTTCCACGCAAAGGATCGCAAGCAACAGGATCGCAATCGTTGCCAACAAGCCCACCATAGACAGGATAGAAATGCGGAACCATGTCGCATTCGCCAAATCGCCGCCCGATGTCGCATTGCCGTCGTTATTGCCCGATCCGTTCGGATTGTTCGGATCGTATCCGTACGTAAACTGTTTGGGCGCGCTTTCGTTCGGCGTGTCCGATACTTCGCCGTTGATATCCGCCAACTCGAAATTCGCCGCGA
>CAJTKI010000033.1 GCA_910576875.1 uncultured Christensenella sp. | reverse complement strand
TACCGACCGCAAGAGCGGTAAGAGAGTCGCGTCGGAGCAGATTGTGCTTTGTCAATTCATTCCCAAGCATTTTCCGGCTTGCGATCAAGAAGTCGCCTGCATCGAAGAGAACGGATTGTTCAAGGTCGTTTCCGACCGCGGCGAAGTCGTGTTCTGCAAGTCCAGCGGTTTGCTCGTGCGTTACCGCGTGGGCAAATGCCTGTATTTCGACGACAAACGCGGCGTGGGACTAATGCCGGGCGTATACCGCCACGGCGTAGACAACTATCGGTATATTCAGAACAAGTGGATCAAGCAAGGTCTTGCGGATACCGCGTTCCGTCTGTTGCGCTTCGATTCCGAAAAGATCGCGCGCGGCGTGCAGGTGACGACGGTGTTCGAGTTGGTGTTGCAAGGCAAGCGTCGTATGGTGTCGACCGTGACGTACCGCGTATGCGGAGGCGGCGCGATCGAGATCGACACGCGACTGGAAATGGCTGCGGGCTACGATCTGCCCAAATACGGCTTGACGTTGGAGCTTCCCGCAAAATTCCGCAACATTACGTACTACGGTTTGGGCGATCGCGAAAATTATTGCGATTTCAGACAGCACGCCGTACTCGGCATTTACGAGACGGATGCGGATTCGATGTACGAGCATTACATCAAGCCGCAGGATAGCGGCAATCGCGGCGATGTGCGGTGGTTCCGCATTTTGGACGAAACGGGACAGGGATTGATGTTCCGCGCGAGTCAGCGCGCGTTGGATTTCAGCGTATTGCCGTTCGACGATGCGGTACTGGCGCAGGCCAAGCATCGCGAAGATCTCGTTGCCCAAGACAAGACGGTCGTCAAGATCGACGGTTTCGTGCGCGGCATCGGCAGCAACAGCTGCGGACCGGATACGCGCAAGGAAAACCGGCATACGGGCGTTACGCCGATCGAATATTCGTTCCGCATCGAGCCGATCTGCGAAGACGGCTGCAAGGAGCACGCAAGACGGCAGTCGTCCGACCGCGGACGCATATGAGATCGGACTATTGTTCGCGGCGCGCCGATCGGACGATATGTTCGGGGTGTACGGCGTTTGCGGATTCGGCGACGCGGTTGCGCGGAGCGCGCGGCGAAAAAATGTCGCATGCTATAAAAGAATTATTTTGCGTGCATGCGATATAAATTAAAAAAAGTATTGTAATACAAAATATATTATGATATAATATATATGTACAAGTCGGCATCTGACGGTGCGATAAACATTTGGAGGAGTAGATATGGCAGAGTTCAAATACGAAGTCGTGAAAACTTACGGAAGCCTTTCCGAGTCGAGCAAGGGCTGGAAAAAGGAGATCAAATTGATCAGCTGGAACCAGAAAGAACCCAAATTCGATATTCGCGAATGGTCTCCGGACGGCGAGAAGATGGGAAAAGGCGTGACTTTGAGCAGAGAAGAATTGCTGCAGCTCAAAGAAATTCTCAATTCCGAAACGTTCGATTGATCCGATTTGTTTTTGCGGCGCGCAAGGCTAGCGATAGTCTTGCTTGGTATGCCGAATCCGACGACCCGATATCGGGTCGTTTTTTATTCCTGAAAAGCGATCCGCAAGGCAGGCGCTACGGACGCGGGCGGTAGTTGTTTGCAACGATTTGTCTTGCATTGGAAGCGGTTACCGAACGCTTATACGTTCTCTTACGAATACGAGCCGTCGGATGCGCGTGCAAGGTTTGCGGCGCAACGGTTTTTCGGCAAAACATGTATTTTCTGAAATTTGACTGTGTCAATGGCGCGCAAAATCGCCACGCATGTCGATACGGAAACGGTCGAAAAAATTCGTTTTACAGGTGCGTTCGGACAATTGCTCCGACGGCGGCGCGCGGCGTTAGGGACGTATGTTTGGCGCGATCGGATGCGCGTGTCGATTGCGCGGCGACAATGCGGGAAGATCGGGTTTGATATGCGGCTGTTTCGGCAACAATTCGTTTGACGAAAAACGGCAAAACCGCTATAATAAGAGCATCACGATCAGGGAGGTTCACCGATGCAACCCAAACAAAGCACGGATGTCCAAGAGAGACAGGAATCGCCCAATGTGGAAGTAGTAGAACAACAAATCCCACAACAGCCGAGCCGCACGCCGCGTCAGCGGGTATGGCAATGCACAAAGCGCCTGAGCAAGCGTTGGTTTATCGACGCGTTTACCGGAATGGCGCAAGGTCTGTTCGTCACATTGATCGCAGGCACGATCGTCAAGACGCTCGGACAGATCTTCGGTGACAACTCGTTCGGTCGCTTTTTTGTGCTGATCGGCAACGTGATGTCTGTGATGATGGGCGCCGGAATCGGCGCAGGCATCGCCAGTCATCTCAAAATGCCTCGATTGGTCGTATTTTCGGCAATTGTGGCAGGCTTTATCGGAGCGTATTCCGAACAAATTATCGGCGTGAAGGCGGAATGGGCGTTCCACGGCGGAACGATGGAATTGCTGACCGCAACGCTGGGCAAAGGATTGCCGGGCAATCCGATCGGATCGTATATCGTCGCGTTGGCGGCGTGCGAAATCGGCAATTTGGTCGCAGGCAAGACCAAACTGGATATTTTGCTCGTACCGCTCACGTGTATCCTGGTATCGATGTTGGGCGCGTATTGCGCATATCCGTTTGTGTTGCTCGTGTCGTATATCGGCAAGGGCATCGCGCTGGCGACTTCGATTACGCCGTTCGTCATGGGCGTGATCATCGCGGTCGTCATGGGCGTGCTGCTGACGATGCCGACGTCGAGCGCGGCGATCTGGGTGTCGGTCGCCAGTCCGATTTTGACGACGGCGGCGGTCGGATCCGCGGACTACAATGCGATGATGATCGCAGGCGGCGCGGCGGTTGTCGGATGCGCGTGTCAGATGGTCGGTTTTGCGGTCATGAGTTTTAAAGAAAACCGTTTCAGCGGTCTGATCTCGCAGGGCTTGGGAACGTCGATGTTGCAGATTCCCAATATCATGCGCAATCCGCGCGTTCTGTTGCCGCCGATCGTTGCGAGCGCGGTATGCGGACCGATTGCGACGTGCGCGTTCAAGCTCAAATGCGGATCGTCCGGCGGCGGTATGGGGACTTGCGGCTTTGTCGGCATCATCGACGCGTTTAAGTGTTCGGTGCAGGAAGGCGGTATGAACGGCTGGCTGTTCGCGTTTGCGGTGATCTTGCTGTTCTTCGTATTGCCGGCGCTGATCTGCTGGGGATTGGGCTGGTGCATGCGCAAGAAAGGTTGGATCAAGGACGGAGACTTGTCTCTCAATTACAGCGACTGACCGAATCGCGCGACGTAGCGCGCCGCGAGACGAAACAAAAATCAATATCATCGGGACGTCGTCGATACGCGGCGTCCCGACGAGTATGGAAAGGAAGTGGGTTATGCAAATTCGAAAAAGAGAGCAGATGGATCCGCAATACCTGTGGCGATTGGAAGACATCGTGCCTTCGGACGCCGCATGGCAGGAAACGTACGAAGCGCTGTGCGCGCACAAATCGGATATCGCCGCATTCGACGGCAAATTGACGCAGGCGGACGCGGTCTTGGAATGTCTGCGGTTGGAAAGCGCGCAATCCGCAAGCATGGAGCGTCTGTACGTGTACGCGAGAATGCGCAGCGATCAGGACGTGAGCAACGCCGTATATCAGACGATGTGCGACAAGATCGAGACGCTTTCCGTCGAGATGGGGACGATCGCGTCGTTTGTGCGACCGCAGTTGACCGCCAATCCGACCGAATTTCTGCAATCTTTGGCGGAAGATCCGCGTTTTGCGGAGTACGATTACGGTTTGCGGGAGTTGATCCGCAATCAGGCGCATACGCTGTCGCAGCCGGAAGAAAAGCTGCTTGCGCAGGCGGGCAGTTTTGCGGGACTGTTTCATGACGCGTTCAACGTATTCGACAACGCGGAAGTGCGCTTTCGGACGTTCCGCGATTCGGAAGGCAAGACGGTGCGGCTGTCGCACGGACTGTACAGCGTCTATATGCAGTCGGAGTGTCGCGACGATCGTCGCAAAGCGTACCGTTCGATGATGGGCGCGTATCGCGATATGATTCAGACCGTCGGCACGCTCTATGCGGGCAACGTGAAAAAAGACGTGTTTTACGCCAAAGCGCGCAATTACGACAGCTGTCTTGCGAAGGCGCTCAATACGACCAACGTATCGGTCGCGGTGTACGATCGTTTGATCGAATGCGTCAACGGCGCGCTCGACGGCTTGCATGCGTATCTGGCGTATCGCAAGCGCAAACTCGGCGTCGATCGTCTGCGCATGTACGATCTGCACGTGCCGCTCGTGCCCAACAGCGAATTGCGCGTCGAATACAAGCAGGCGCAACAAATCGTGCTACGCGCGCTCGCGCCGCTCGGCGAAGAGTATCGCGGGCTTTTGGAGCAGGCGTTTGCGGACGGTTGGATCGACGTGTACGAAAACAAAGGCAAGCGCAGCGGCGCGTACAGCTGGGGATGCTACGGCACGCATCCGTATGTGCTGCTCAATTATCAGCCGGTGACGCACGACGTGTTTACGCTCGCGCACGAGTTGGGACATGCGATGCATTCGTATTATTCCAACGCCGCGCAGCCGTACGACAAAGCCGGTTACGAAATCTTCGTCGCCGAAGTCGCGTCCACCGTCAACGAAACGCTGTTGTTGCGCCATCTGCTGGCGCAGGCATCGCCGGAGCAGGAAGCGTATCTGTTGACGTACATGCTGGATATGTTCCGTACGACGGTGTTCCGTCAGACGCAGTTTGCGGAATTCGAAGAACGGGCGCACGCGATGGCGGAGCGCGGCGAGTCGCTCACGGCGCAAGCGCTGTGCGACGCGTATGCCGAACTCAATCGGCGCTACTACACGGACGAGACGGGATCGGACGAATATATTCGTTACGAATGGGCTCGGATTCCGCATTTTTATCGCAGTTTTTACGTGTACCAATATGCGACCGGATTGATCAGCGCCGTGTGCATTGCGGATAAGATTTTGACCGAAGGCGAACCCGCGGTTAAGGCGTACAAAAAATTCCTGTCTGCGGGCGGCAGCATGCCGCCGTGCGAGATACTCAAACTCGCGGGCGTGGATTTGACGACGGAGCAACCGTATCGCACCGCAATGAACTTTTTCCGCGACACTTTGGCGCGGCTCGAAGCGTTGGAAAAACAGGAGACGCGGTCGGATCGCAAATAATCGATTTTCGATCCGAGCGGCGCGGCGGCTTATACGCTCCGCGTCGCTTTTTATTTGCGCTCGGCAACGGAGCAAGCGAATTCGTCGCGGGCGGATCGTACGGATGTTGCGCGCAAAAGACACGGATCGACTGCACGGCGTCATAGGCGGGCAGCGGCGGGGCAAACGATCGGCGCAAAAAGTGTGGAAAGTCGCTGTCATACGAAGTTGACTTTTGCATGCGCGTCGGTCTATAATAAGACCACACGCGGCAAAGCGTACGAAGGAGAAACCATTGGCGAACAAACAACAGTCCCAACCCAACAATCCGTTGCGGGCGATGCCCAACAGCGTCGAAGCCGAACAGGCGGTACTGGGCGCGATCATCAGCGATTACGACGTAGCGATCGACACGGTCAGCAATTTGACCGCGGAAGATTTTTATTTGCCGGCGCATCGGACGATTTTCGAATGCATCCGACTGTTGATGGCGCAGAACAAACCGATCGACATCGTCACGTTGACCACGGCGCTGTCGCACAGCGGCAAGCTGGAATCGGTCGGCGGCGTGAGCATGCTCGGCGAATTGGTTGCGTCGTTGCCTTCGACCGCCAACAGCGCGTATTACGTGACGATCCTGCAACGCAACTCGTTGTTGCGCAATATCATCCGTCGCTGTAACGACATCATCCAAAACGCGTATTCCGAAGAAGACGCGGACAAGGTGCTCGCGGTAGCGGAATCGTTGATCTATTCCATCTCCGAGACGCGCGAGACGAGCGGGCTGCAACACATCTCCCAAAGCGCGGTCGAAGTCGTCAACCGTCTCGCCGAGGTGTACAACACGAAAGAAGTGCGCAGCGGACTCAAAGTCGGCATGCGTCCGTTGGACGAATTGACGAACGGATTCGTCGGCGGGCAGTTGTTGGTCTTGGCGGCGCGTCCGGGTTGCGGTAAGACGTCGTTCTGTATGAACATGGTCGCCAATCTGGCGCGGACGGACAAAGAAAAGGTGATTGCGGTGTTCAACTTGGAAATGTCCGCAAGCGAATTGGTACAGCGTTTGATCGCCAACTTGTCGGGCATCGATTCGCGCACGCTGATGCGCGGCGAAGAAAGTCCCGACGATCTCAAAAAGATGTGGCAAGCCGCCGCGGTGCTCAATGACAGCAACGTCTATATCGACGATACGGCGCAGATTACGGCGGAGCAGATTCTGTCCAAGTGCCGTCGGTTGAAGGCGCAAAAAGGCGCGTTGGATTTTGTCATGATCGACTACTTGCAGTTGATGGATACGTCCAACAAGAATTTGCCCAAGAACCAACAGGTTACCGAGATGTCCCGCGCGATGAAAGTCCTTGCCAAGGAACTCAAAGTGCCGGTTTTGTTGTTGTCGCAGATGTCGCGCAGCATCGAACAACGCGACGACAAGACTCCCAAGTTGTCCGACTTGCGCGAATCGGGCGCGATCGAGCAGGATGCGGATATGGTCATGTTCCTGACCGAGGGCGACTTCGAAGTATTCAGTCAGGACAGCGTGCCGATCTATCTGATGGTTGCCAAGCACAGAGCGGGCGCGACCGCGGATCTGGCATTCAAATGGGAAAAGGCGATCGGACAGTTTACGCCGGTCGATACGTTGATCCGCAAACCCAAAGAAGACGAACTCAACGCCAAGACGGAAAAAGAGCCGAAGCGCGCGCAAGCGCAGATGCCGCAAGCGTCCGCGCCCGAGCAGACGGATCAAGCGCCGCCGTCGGATGCGGATTCGGACGACTTATACGAAGCGGAGATACGGTCGGAACAACCGATGTTCGACGTCACGGACGACATGGCGCCGCCCGAAGATCCGGACGATCCGTTGGCGCAATTGCAAAACGCGCCGTTGCGCAAAGCGCCCGACTTGCAAGAAGAATAAAACGTCCGATGCCTTTCGCCGATGCGGAGGGCATCGTCGTATTCGATCGTCCGTCATTGTCAAGCTTGAAAAGATACCGCGAAATGCCGCAATCGGATACGTCGGATCGATGCGCAGCGCCGCAAGATCGGTTGGGCTGCGACGACGCGGCGGCAGCGGAAAGGAGACGAAACATGCGCATCTACGAGGTGCAAGACAAAAAGCGATATCTGCCGTTGTTGTTGATCGGCGACGAACAGGAATCCATGATCGATCGGTATCTGGACGAGTGTCGGATGTACGTGCTCGATGCGGGCGGCGTCCGGGGCGAGATCGCGGTATGCGAATTGCCGGACGGCGTGTTGGAAATCAAAAATCTCGCGGTCGATCCGTCTCACAGGCGCAAAGGTTTGGGCAGGGCGTTGATCGAATACGTATGCGAGCGGTATCGGGATCGATGCGCAATCGTGCAGGTCGGTACGGGGAACAGCCCGGGCACGTTGGGATTCTATCGCAAATGCGGATTCGAATTTTCGCACGTCGTTCAAAACTTTTTCGTCGATCATTACGATCATCCGATCGTCGAGGACGGCGTGACGTTGGTCGATATGATTTATCTGCGCAAAGCCATCGGGCGATAAGTCGAATCGGAAAGCGGATATCGGCAATTCGAACGGATGCGTTCGGGCAGTCGTAAAGCGCAGCCTTGCGGCATACGTATAATAGCGGAGGCTGCTATGGCATATCGGGAAGAGTTGGAAGCGATCCTGCATGTTTCGCTTCGGGAAAATCTGTGGGGGCATAAGATCACGATCGTCGGCGACGTGGTCGTCGTCGAAGGACATAAAGGGTTGGTCGTCTACCGTCCCGAACTCGTGCAGGTGCGTACGGGCAAGAAGATCTTGCAGTTGACGGGAGAGCGGTTCGAGTTGTTGCACAACGGCGACGCCGAACTCGTCGTGCGCGGCAAGCTCAATGCAGTGCAGGTGATCGGATGAGCGGAATCGTATATCGTGTGCAGACGCGCGATCCCGCGCAATTGAGCAATCGCATGCAGGCGCAAGGCTGGCATGTCCGACACATGCGCGCCGTGGACGGGGGCGTAGAGTTCGGATTGAGCATCGCGCAGGGGACGCGCGCGCAAGTTTGGCTGGCGGAAAACGGATATTCGTATCGGATCCTGTATCGTCGCGGCGCGAAGGAACGCGTCAAAACCGCGGCGCGCCACGCGGGACTGTGGATCGGAATCGCACTGTGCGCAATCGTCGTGACCGTGATGCAAGGGTACTGTCTGTATACGGACGTGCGTTGCGCGTCCGATCCCGAACTGGCGCAGCAAGTGGAAGCGTATCTGGCGGAACAAAACATCTACGGCGTCATACCCAAGCGCGCGATCGACTGCGACGCGCTTGCCAAAGCGCTCGTCGAACGGGATGAGCGAATCGCGTTTGCCCAATGCTATTTCGTCGGAGGCAGACTGATCGCGGAGATTACGCCCGATCATACCGTGCCGCCGACGCCCGACGTGTACAAACGGCTCGTCGCGACGCAAGACGCGGTCGTGACGCGGGTGTTGACGACGTCGGGTACCGCGCTCGTGCAGGAAGGCGCCGTCGTGCGCGCAGGAGACGTGCTCGTGGACGGATACCTGATCATCGGCAATCCCGAAGATCCGGCGCACGAACGGATCGAAGTGCCCGCCAACGGAACGGTGTACGGCAGAGTATGGTACCATACGCGGCTGTACATCGCGGACGAATACGTCGTCAATGTGCGGACGGGGAACGAAAAGACCGTGCGTACCACGTCGTTGGGGAAATGGACGATCGGCAAACCGGAAAGTCCGTTCGGTCAGTACGAGACCGAGACGACGATACAGCGCATGTCGGCGATCTTGCCGCTGACGGTGACGACGTACAAATTCTACGAGACGCAATCGGTGCGCGTGCGTACGGACGAACAGGCGCGCGCGATTGCGATCGCGCAGGCGCAACGCGAACTCGCAAGCCAAATTCCGACCGACGCCAAAGTCCTTGCGACGCGCAATCTGGAAAAAAGACTGGACAACGCGACCCAAGTGGATATATACTATGAGATAGAACAATCCATTTCGTGCGGGAGGACGGACTGACGGAATCGAATCTGGAAATCTCCAATGTGCAGGACGCCGTTTCGCTGTGCGGCAATCGGGAAGAGAATCTGACGTATCTGAGTCGCGAGCTCGGGGTAAGGATCGCGTTGTTCGGGAACAAACTGACGATCGTCGGCGACGAGCAAGCCGTTGCGCGCGCCGATCGGGTCGTGCGCTGTCTGTTGCGCTATGCGGGACAGGAACAGATCAAGAGACCGTTTCTCGATTTCGTGATCCAACTCACGGACAGCGGCGAGGAGGACAAGCTCGCCGATTATCTGCAACCGGTCGCGACGACCGCCAAGGGCAGGACGATCCGTTGCAAGACGTACGGACAAGCCATGTACGTACAGGCGATCCGCAGTCGCAGCATCGTATTCGGGATCGGACCGGCGGGCACCGGTAAGACCTATCTTGCGGTTGCGCTCGCCGTCGCCGCATACAAGGACCGTCGCATCGATAAGATTATCTTGACGCGTCCTGCGGTCGAGGCGGGAGAAAAACTCGGCTTTTTGCCCGGAGATCTCGGCGCCAAAGTCGATCCGTATCTGCGTCCGCTCTACGACGCATTGCAGGAAATGCTCGGAACGGAAGCCTATCTGCGCATGGTCGAAAAGGGAATCATCGAGATCGCGCCGCTGGCGTATATGCGCGGCAGAACGCTGAGCGACGCGTTTATCATACTCGACGAGGCGCAGAACGCGACGCGCGAACAGATGAAAATGTTCCTGACCCGCATGGGCGAAGGCAGCAAGATCGTCGTCACGGGCGACGCGACGCAGATCGATCTGCCGGGCGGAGAACGCGCGAGCGGATTGCTGCATGCCGAACGGGTGCTTAGAGACGTGCGCGATATCAAAATCGTGCGCTTGCAGTCCAAAGACGTCGTGCGTCACGATCTGGTGCAGGCGATCGTGGACGCGTACGCGGCTGACAGCGCGCGGATGCAATGCAAAGAACGGGAAGAGATTCCCGCAGACAGGGAATAATCAACGGAGTAATTATGACGGAAACCAATCATTCGCATAAAGCCCGTCGCGAGATCGCATACTGTGCGGCGCTGTTTGTGCTGGCGGTATTCATTGCGCTGGTCGGGATTATGCTGTTGCACCTCAAATGGGAAGTCATTACCGTCGCAAGAGTCGTCGTTCCGGCGGTCGCGGCGGTGTATACGCTGTTTTTGGTGCTGTATTTGTACTTGCGCAAAGAACTCAGACATTTGTACGACAGTTTGCAGTGTTCCAGACTCAAAGGATGTCTGCTGACGTATACGGTTGTCGGTTTCAACATTCTGGTGTGTTGTGCGGTGTACGGTCTGTACAGTCCGTACGCGATGCCGATCGCGGCGGTCGCCTTGATCCTAACCGTCATGCTCAAAGAGCGCATCGGCTTCGTCGCGACGACGATCAGCGCGCTGTGCGTGATCTTCTTGATTTTGGCGCACGGCAATTATTACGACGACGATCCGCTCAATGCGCACAACCTGTTGGGCACGCTGTTCGGATACGTGTCGGCGATCTTTATGATGTATCTGATCTGGAAGCGCTTTTCCAGATTCGAGACGACGTGGGGCACGCTGTTGCTTGCAATTGCGATCACGCCGTTGGCGTGTCTACTCGCGTACGCGGAATTCGGAAACGATACGGCGCGCGTGTTCGAGGCGGCGGCTATTTCGTTGCTCGGCAACGTCATTGCGGTCGCGATCTTTACGATGGCGCAACCCGTTATGGAAATCGTATTCCGAATGTGGTCGGACTTCAAGCTGGCGGAGATCTGTTCGTTCGATCAGCCGTTGCTTAAACGTTTGCGCGAAGAAGCGCCCGGTACGTTTAACCACGCTTTGACCGTCGCCAATCTCGTCGAAAGCTGCGCGATCGCGATCGGACTGGATCCGTATATGGCGCGGGCTTGCGCGTACTTCCACGATATCGGCAAGATCAAAAATCCGACGTTCTTTGTCGAAAACCAGAAGGACGGATACAATCCGCACGACGAATTGATACCGGAACTGAGCGCCAAGATCATCACGAGACATACGAGCGTGGGCGCGGAAATGTTGCGCGCGGCGCGGATGCCCGAGCAGGTCGTCAAAGCCGCGAACGAACACCACGGAGACACGCCGGTCATCTATTTCTATCTCAAAGCCAAAGGCATTACGGAAGGCGAATTGGAGATCAATCCGTTCCGTTATGTCGGTCCGAGACCGACGACCAAGTACAGCGCGATCATGATGATCTGCGATATCTGCGAGGCCATGACGCGCGCGAAAGCGCCGCAGACCGTCGAGGAGTTGGAAGATATCGTCGGCGGCGTGATTCGGGACAAACTGACGGACGGGCAGTTCGACGATTGCGAACTGACGATCAAAGATCTGCATGCGATCAAGATGACGATCTGCGACGTCATTCCGGCGATCCTGCACAAGCGCATCGATTACAACCGCGCGAAGGAGCGCAGATAAATGGCGTTGGAGCTGTACGCGGACGGATACGAAATCGACGGCGCGTTGCCCGATATGCTGTATCGGCGAGTGTTGGAATTTTTGGGGCTGGAAGATTGCTTTGACGTCGAGGTCAGCGTCGTGGACGAAGAGACGATCCGCGAGTTGAATGCGCGGACGCGCGATACCGATCGGGTGACGGATGTGTTGAGTTTTCCCAATCTGGAAATCCGATTTCCGTTTTGCCGATCCGACTACGCGCAGGACGTCAACCCCGACAGCGGGAATCTGATGCTCGGCGATATCGTGCTGTGCGCGGAACGCGCGCGTCAGCAAGCGGAAGAGTACGGACATTCTTACCGCAGAGAGTGCGGGTATCTGGTGTTGCACGGACTGTTGCATCTGTTCGGGTACGATCACGAAGACGAGCAGGACAGAGCGCGCATGCGCGCCGCGGAAGAAGCGGTTTTGAAAGCGGCGGATTTGCCGCGGGAATAGGAGAAAACGCAATGGCGCAGGAAAATTTTCGGGCGGGATTCGTCACGCTGGCAGGCAAGCCGAACGCAGGCAAGTCCACGTTGATCAATACGCTGGTCGGCGAAAAGGTCAGTATCGTCAGCCACCGTCCGCAGACGACGCGCGATAAGATCGTCGGGATCGTCAATACGGACGAATATCAGGCGGTGTTCGTCGATACGCCCGGCATACACAAACCCAAAAACGCGCTCGGCACGTATATGATGAAAAGCGTGGAGGCCGCCTGCGACGGCGTGGACGCGATCGTCTACCTGCTTGCATGCGACAAAGCCGTAGACGCGCACGATACGGATACGATCGCGAAGATGGCGGGCAAGCATCCGGCGGTGTTTGTCGCGATCAACAAATGCGACGAAGTGGAGCAGAGCGCGATTTTGTCGCGAATCGAGGCGGTCAAGGATATTCCGAACGTCCGCGCGATCGTACCGATCAGCGCGAAAACGGGCAAAAATTGCGCGTACTTGCTCGAACAAATCGTGCAGAGTCTGCCGTATGCGCAACCGTACTACGACGCGGAGCTGTACACGGACAAGACGATGCGCTTTCTCGCGTCGGAAATCGTGCGCGAAAAAGCGTTGCGTCTGCTCAGCGAAGAAGTGCCGTACGGCATCGGCGTCAGCATCACGCAATATCAGGTGCGCGACGACGGCATCGTGCAGATCGACGCGGATCTGATCTGCGAAAAGCAGGCGCACAAGCCGATCGTCATCGGCAAACAGGGCGCGATGATCAAGCGTATTTCGACCGCGGCGCGGATCGAGTTGGAAAAGTTGGTCGGAGGCAAAGTCTTTTTGACCGTATACGTACGCGTCAAGCCCGATTGGCGGGACAGCGATCTGGTGCTGAACGAGTTGGGATACAACGCGAAGAAGCCCAATTAAAAATATTTTGCGCAAAGCCGTATAAGATCTCGCATTTCGGCGCACACCACTACCAAGGGAGGATGCGGAATGTCTGACGTACGGAATACTTTGTGGAAGTTGTTTGAACAGACCGGTTCGGTACACTATTATTTGATGTATCGCGCCGTACAAGACGGGGAGACGCCTCGCGATTTCAATCACGAAGGAAGGTAATCTTAGTGGATACGTTGCAAGCCGACGGACTGTGCTTACGCGCAATCGACTGGCGAGAACAGGACAAACTCATCACCCTGTATATTACGGGGAAGGGGAAAATTACAGCGACCGCCAAGGGATGCAAAGCGCCCAAAGCCAAGCTGAAATTTGCCGCTTCCCCGTTGTGTTTCGGGCAGTACGAATTGGGATGCAAAGGCGGTCGGTACGTGCTGACCGGATGCCAGTGTCACGACAATTTTTTCTCGCTGACGAGCGATCTGGAAAAGTATTATTGCGCGATGAGCGCGCTGGAAATACTCGACCGCACCGCCAACGAAGGGGAATATCAGAACAACCTGTTTGTGCGGACGTTGGAATTGCTCAATGATTTGTGTTACGGACAGGGGGAAGGAAAACAACGGTTGTTTACATATCTCGGCGATGCGGTCGCGATGCTCGGTTATCGGTGCGATGCAATCCGCTTGCGGGATTATTATCATTTTTTTCTGCATCAATTGGAGATCGATTTGCGCGCGTTGCACGAGACGTTGTCGCTGTGACGGGAAATCTTGACATAAGCGGGGTATCGCGACGGTCGGTGCGTTCATGATCGATACGAAATATGCCATGCAAGCATCGCGTTAGATGCGCGCGTCGGGATGCGAAGCAGTAACGGCTGCGAGAGTTTGGGCATTTTATTTTATAATATTTCTTAGATATAGAATGGACTTGCGCATTGCGCGAGTCGCCGTATCCGCGATTTGCTTCGGTCATGCAAAAACCGTTGCGGGGCACGATGTTTTTTGTTTCGGGTAAAAATCGCTTGCGCGGTTGTCGCGTTGCAAACGCTGCGACAAGACGCGGCGCGCGTTTTGCGACACGAAATTCGGTAATTTGCGACGATCCGGCGCAATTGCGTTATCTTTTATAAGAAAAGGTATTTACAAAGGCGTAAAAATTGTGTAAAATAAACTCAACAATTCGCATAGGAGGCAAAAATGGCGAAATACGTATATCTGTTTCAGGAAGCCGATGGCGACAATAAAGCGTTGTTTGGCGGTAAGGGCGCAAACCTTGCCAAAATGACGTCTTGGGGTATGCCCGTGCCGCAAGGCTTTACGATCACGACAGAAGCTTGTACGAAATATTACGACGACGGGGAAAAGATCGCGGACAGCATCATCAAAGAAATTTTCGATGCGCTTGCAAAAGTCGAAAAAGACGCGGGAAAGAAATTCGGGGACGCGAAAAACCCGTTTCTCGTATCCGTCCGTTCCGGAGCGCGCGCGTCGATGCCCGGCATGATGGACACGATTCTCAATCTCGGTCTCAACGACGTATCCGTAAAAGGTCTTGCGCAAAAGACCGGCAATCCCAGATTTGCATACGATTGCTACCGCAGATTTATCCAGATGTTCTCGGACGTCGTAATGGGATCGTCCAAATCGTCCTTTGAAAAGATCATCGACGAACTCAAAGAAGAAAAGGGCGTCAAACTCGATACCGAGCTGACCGCCGAAGATTTGCAGGTGTTGATCGCCAAATTCAAGAAATTCTACAAAGAAGATCAGGGCGCGGAATTCCCGCAGGATCCCAAAGTACAGTTGATCGAAGCGGTCAAGGCGGTCTTCCGCAGCTGGAACAATCCGCGCGCGATCGTCTACCGCCGCATGAACGACATCCCCGGCAGCTGGGGCACCGCGGTCAACGTGCAGTCGATGGTATTCGGCAACATGGGCGAGACATCGGGCACCGGCGTTGCGTTTACGCGCGACCCGTCGACGGGCGAAAAGCGTCTGTACGGCGAATATCTGATGAACGCGCAGGGCGAAGACGTCGTCGCGGGTATCCGCACGCCGTTCAAGATCAACCATTTGGAAGAGACCAATCCCGAAGTGTACAAGCAGTTCGTCGAGATCGCCAACCGTCTGGAAATCGCCAACCGCGATATGCAGGACATGGAATTTACGATCGAAGAAGGTCGTCTGTACATGTTGCAGACCCGCAACGGTAAGCGTACCGCCGAAGCGGCGATCCGCATCGCTTGCGATCTGGTCAAAGAAGGCATGATTACCAAAGAAGAGGCTTTGCTCAAAATCGAGCCGAAGCAGTTGGACGCGTTGTTGCATCCGCAGTTTGACGCGCAAGCGCTCAAAAACGCAGAGAAGATTTGCAGCGGCTTGGCGGCGTCTCCGGGCGCGGCATGCGGCAAGATCTGTTTCAGCGCGGAGGAAGCGGTCGAACGCGCCGCGGCAGGCGAAAAGGTCGTGCTCGTACGTTTGGAGACTTCGCCCGAAGACATCGAAGGCATGTACGCGGCGGAAGGCATCTTGACGGCGCGCGGCGGCATGACGTCGCACGCGGCGGTCGTTGCGCGCGGCATGGGCGAATGCTGCGTCGCAGGTTGCGACGAATTGAAGATCGATGAAGAAAACCGTACCGTCACGATCGGCGGCAAGGTTTACGGGTCGCAGGATTATCTGTCGCTCGACGGCAGCACCGGCGCGGTGTACGGCGGACAGATCCCGACCGTACAAGCCTCCGTGTCGGGAGACTTTGCGACGATCATGCAGTGGGCGGATCAAAACCGCGCGTTGCAGGTACGCACCAATGCCGACTCTCCCAAGGATGCGGAGATCGCGGTCGGATTCGGCGCGGAAGGCATCGGACTGTGCCGTACGGAGCATATGTTCTTTGCGGAAGACCGCATCATGGCGGTGCGCGAGATGATCGTATCCAAGACCGTCGAAGCGCGTCAAAAGGCGTTGGCGAAACTCCTGCCGATGCAGAGAGAAGACTTTATCGGACTGTACACCGCGATGCAGGGCAGACCGGTCACGATCCGTTTTCTGGATCCGCCGCTGCACGAATTCGTGCCGCATAAGGACGAAGAAATCCGCGAACTGGCGGCGACGATGGGACTGTCGTTTGACGAACTCAAAAACACCGTCGAAGGTCTGCACGAGTTTAACCCGATGATGGGACACCGCGGATGCCGTCTGAGCGTCACGTATCCCGAAATCGCGCAGATGCAAACGCGCGCGGTCATCGAAGCGGCGATCGCCGTGCACAAGAAAGGCATCCATGTCGTGCCGGAGATCATGATTCCGCTGGTCGGCGAGGTCAAGGAACTGCGTTATGTCAAAGACGTCGTTGTCAAGACCGCCGAGCAAGTGCTCCAAGACAACAAAGTCAAGATGGAATACCATATCGGTACGATGATCGAGATCCCGCGCGCGGCGCTGACCGCGGACGAAATCGCGAAAGAGGCGGAATTCTTCTCGTTCGGAACCAACGATCTGACGCAGATGACGTTCGGATTCTCGCGCGACGACGCGGGCAAGTTCCTGAACGAATACTATGAGAAGAAGATCTTCGAATCCGATCCGTTCGCGCGGCTCGATCAAACGGGCGTAGGCAAGCTCGTCGAAATCGCAATCGCAGGCGGCAAAAAGACCCGTCCCGACATCAAACTCGGCATCTGCGGCGAACACGGCGGCGATCCTTCGACGATCGAGTTCTGTCACAATGCAGGTTTGACGTACGTATCGTGCTCGCCGTTCCGCGTGCCGATCGCGCGTCTGGCGGCGGCGCAGGCGAACATCTTGTTCCCGCGTAAAAAGCCGGAAGATATGGTCACGCGCTATATCGAAGAGAACTAAATCGTATCCGCACCCGCGCATCGCGCGCCGTGCGACCAAAGACAACAGACGGGATCCGAGCAATCGGGTCCCGTTTTGTTTCGTGTGGCGG
>CAJTKI010000032.1 GCA_910576875.1 uncultured Christensenella sp. | reverse complement strand
CGTCTGCGCGCCGTTCTGTACCGCCGCGATATCTTGCTTGGCGCCGCCCGCTTTGTCCGACGTATACGTCGCCGTCAGTTTGACCGTGTCGCCCGACGCGATCCCAGATACCGTCAGCGTCGCGTCGTAATCGTCGCCGACCGTCCAACTCCATGCGTTGGACGGTACGGTATTCGTCAATGATACCGTGAGTTGTTTCGGCTTGATCGTAAACGTAATCGTCCGTTTGCCGCTGCCGCCCGTCTTGTCCGACCAATAATATTCGTCCGGTTTGCTCAATGTGATCTCCGCCGTATATGTTCCGGCAAATTTGGCTTGGATTTGTCCGCTCGCAGCGTCGAATGCAAATGTCGTCGCATCGATCGCATTGCCGGCGGGATCTTTGCCGGTCACGGTCGCTTGCATCTTCGTCGAATCGAAGTTTTGCAACGCAAACGTCACATTCGATCCTGTATATTCTTTGCTTTGATCCGCAGCGTTGGATCCCAAAGACGGCACGGCAACCGGATTGGTCGCATTCCCTGCAACCGCCGTCAAATCCAAGTGAAACGCCGGACGAACCGCGTTGGCATAATTTGCATAAAGGTGATAATTTTCACCGTACGTACTTAATGCGGACACGCTGTATGCACAAGAGTAATCGGCGGAACGCAACCACGAATTTTCCCCGTTGCTACGCTGATTGTCTGACAAATTCCAGATGCCGGTATACGTACTGTATCCTGTCTCCGCCAAGCTGGGAAGCCACAGATAATCGCTCGACCATTCCGCATAAAAGGATTTTTTGCTATAATTCATGTTTGTAGTATTATAGCTTTCCAAATCCGGAGTGCCCCAAGCTTCGTTGGGACACGTTTTAAAAGTGCTGTTATAGGTCCGAATCGTTTCCGTTTCCTGATATGCAACGTCTTTGGGTTGCACGATATAATTCGTCAACGACAGATTGCGCGACGGACTCGACGCGTCCGTTTTGACTTCATCCATTGTAAACTTCGCGTATTGGTGATCCGCGCTTTGCGCGATCTGGGTCAACGTCGTCGCGCCTTGCGTCGCCACGTATCCGCATCCTCCGCTGTTCAGCGACTGTGCGCGAATCAAACTCGTACTGTACATATTGCTCGGATACGGATCCGTCGGCGACTCCGCATACCAAGAATTCCATTCGATCGTCTCCGCGCTCGTCGCCAACCACATTGTCGCAATCACGCGTCCGTCGTCTAGCTTACGCAGGTCCGTGACCGTCCATATTTTTTTGTCGATCTCTACGACGATATCCTTACCTGCGTTCATGTTGCGGATTGCCGCGGCATTCTTGTTCGATAAGTTTGCAACCGGAGTATTGTCTTCTCCGTCGCCACGCAACGCGTCGATCAGTTTCCAAAACTGAACGCCGTCGAATACTTTGCCGTCGCTTGTAGAAGTATCGTAGTTGTCGAGCAACAACTCGCCGATCGACACCGTAGTCGTCGTATCCAAGTTGGTTTCGTTGAATGCGTACGCGCGATCCGCCGAGATCCATATCCCCGCAAATGCCGTGCAGACCGTCAACAAAATCACGCCGACGACAGCGATAAAACGCACCCGATATCGTAAATTTTCGCCGTATATCATACTTGTATCCTACCCGATTTCTCTCTCGATTCCGTATCTCAGACAACCATGAAAAGTTCATGGAATACGATATTCTATGAACTTTTTGCGTTCTATCGGAATTTTTCCAAATAATTACTGGCGAAAATCGCCGAATAAACCGATCAAATTTGCGTTACGCCTTGACAGATATGCCGCATAGGATTTAAAATACAAGTACAAAAGGGACATGGAATATCGTATTACATGAACTTTATTTGCATCGAAAAAAGCAACCCGCAAAGGTTGCTTTTCGTCATTGTCCGTTCCCGATCGGATTACAGCAAATGCTTGACGCCGTCCTTATCCGAACGACGATACAGCGTGATCTTATTGCCGACCGCCTGCACCGGTTGCGCGCCGCACTGCTCGGCAAGCGTGCCGACCGCTTCTTTCGCCGAAAAATCCGCATTGTTGAGCACCGTGATTTTGATCAATTCGCGACGGGTCAACTGGTCGTCGATTTCTTGTAAAAGATGTTCCGTAATGCCGTTCTTGCCGATCTGCAACGTCGGCTGGGTCGTCATCGCGATACTTCTCAATTTTGCTCTCTGTCCGCTGTCCATAGATGCTCCTTATTCGATAAAGTCGAATTCGATATCCGCGATGCGTACGGTATCGCCTTCCGTGCAGCCGTTGCGACGCAACGCCTGAATGACGCCCTTGTCTTTGAGCATCTTCTGAAAATATTGAAAGGATTCATAATCGTTGAGCACGACGTTGCGCACGAGCAGATCGACGAGCGCGCCCGTGACTTCGTATACGCCGTCTTCGTCCACGACGATGCTGTACGACATGCGATCCTTGGCGTCGACGACGCGTTCGATCTCCATCGGTTGGAGTTTGGGCAACTCGCGCAGTTGTTGCGCGATGCTACGGATCAATTCCTGCGTGCCGTCTCCGCTGATCGCGCGCAGACGGATCGTCGGCACGCCCAGAGCGCGCTCGACGGCGTCGATGTCCGCCGGATCGCTCACGAGATCGCACTTGTTCAGACACACGATCTGCGGCAACGCCGCGAGTTTGGGCGAATAACGTTCCAACTCGCGATTAATGATCCGATAGTCTTGTACCGGATCGCGGTCTTCCGATCCGCTGACGTCGATCATGTGCACGATCATGCGCACGCGTTCGACATGGCGCAAAAACTTGTGTCCCAGTCCCGCGCCGTCGCTCGCGCCTTCGATCAATCCCGGAATGTCCGCCATGACAAACGATTCGTCATAATAGCGCACGACGCCGAGATTGGGCGAGAGTGTCGTAAAATGATAATTGGCGATCTTCGGACGCGCGCTGCTGACGACGCTGAGCAGCGTCGATTTGCCGACGTTGGGGAATCCTACCAGTCCGACGTCCGCGATCGTTTTGAGTTCGAGCGTCAACTCGTACTCTTCGGTACGTTCGCCTTTTTGACAAAACCGCGGCGCTTTGCGTTGCGGCGTCGCAAATCTGGCGTTGCCTTTGCCGCCGTTGCCGCCGCGAAACAGCACCGTTTCGCTGTCGTCGTAAAACATATCCGCCAAGATCTCTCCGCTACGCTTGTCCTTGACGACGGTACCGCGCGGGACTTTGATGTACAAATCCTTACCCGTCTTGCCTTTGCAGTTTTTCGCGCCGCCGTTCTCGCCGTTTTCCGCGCGGAAATGCTTGGCAAAACGGAAGTCGATCAGCGTCGATGCGCTCTTGTCCACGACGCAGACGATATTGCCGCCGCGCCCGCCGTCCCCGCCGTCGGGTCCGCCTTGGGCGACGTATTTTTCGGTATGGAACGAGACGACGCCGTCCCCGCCGTTGCCTGCCTTGACAAAGATCGTTGCAATATCCAGATACACGTGTTACTCCGATTGGGTTACGCCGAGTTTTTCGGCGATCGCTTTGGCGGCTTTACGTCCCGCGCCCATCGCCAAAATAACCGTCGCCGCGCCCGTCACCGCGTCGCCGCCCGCATAGATGCCGTCGATGTTGGTGGACATCTCTTCTTCGTTGACGACGATCGTGCCTTTGGGCGAAAAATCCAACGCGCCGAAACTCTTGCGGATCAACGGATTGGGGCTCGTGCCGAGCGATACGATGACCTGATCCACGTCCAGCACAAACTCGCTGCCTTCGACGACGACCGGACGGCGTCTGCCGCTCGCATCCGGCTCGCCCAACTCCATGCGCACGCATCGAAGCCCGCAAACCTTGCCGTTGTCGCCGAGCATCTCGATCGGGTTGGTCAACAATTGCAATCGGATGCCTTCTTCGATCGCATGTTCGATCTCTTCCGCTCGGGCGGGCATCTCTTCGCGCGAACGGCGGTATACGATGTACACTTCGCCGCCGCCGATCCGTTTTGCGGTACGCGCGGCGTCCATCGCGACGTTGCCGGCGCCGATGACGGCGACTTTCTTGCCGCAATACACCGGCGTAATCGCGTCGTCGCGGTACGCCTGCATCAAGTTGACGCGGGTCAGAAACTCGTTGGCGGAAGATACGCCGTTCAGATTTTCTCCCGGGATGCCCATAAACATCGGCAGTCCCGCGCCCGTACCGATAAAGATCGCGTCATAAGACTGTTGCAATTCCTCGACCGTAATCGTCTTGCCGATCACCGTGTTGAGTCGGATCTCGACGCCGAGCGCTTTGAGCTTGTCGATCTCGCGTTCGACGACCTTTTCTTTGGGCAGACGGAATTCCGGAATGCCGTACACGAGCACGCCGCCCGCCTTGTGGAACGCCTCGAACACCGTCACCTGCATGCCGCGCAACGCGCAATCCGCCGCGCAAGCCAGTCCCGCGGGACCGCTGCCGACGA
This sequence comes from uncultured Christensenella sp., assembly GCA_910576875.1. GTDB lineage: Bacteria > Bacillota > Clostridia > Christensenellales > UBA3700 > MGBC101980. Next base: position 12,848 of record CAJTKI010000032.1, on the reverse strand, counting down.
CGGCGACGCGCTTACCGCACGGCGCGGGCTTGACGATGCCGTCCGTGCCCTTGCTCAATCCGTAATCGCCGACATAGCGCTCCAATGCGCCGATTGCGACGCTTCCGCCCAGTTTCGCCTTGCGGATGCAGTTGTTTTCGCACTGTTTTTCCTGCGGACACACGCGTCCGCAGATCGCCGGCAACAGGCTGGACAGACTGATCACGTCCAGCGCGCCGTCGAGATCGTCCTGCGTCAGGCGCTCGATGAATCCGGGGATATCGATGCCGACCGGACAGCCTTTGCGACAGGGAGCATTCTTGCAGTTGATGCAACGGCTCGCTTCCGCCAGCATCGTCTCGTGATCGAATCCGAGACCGACTTCGTCAAAATTGCAAACCCGTACTTCGGGATCTTGATTACGCGTTTGATGTCTTGGAGACTGATTCATGATTTACCCCCTTAATCTGCATTTTTCTTCGTGTTCTTTGTAGAATCCGGCGCGATTCATCGCTTCGGCGAAATCCACCTGATGTCCGTCGAATTCCGGTCCGTCCACGCAAGCGTACTTGGTCTGTCCGCCCACGGTCAAACGGCAACCGCCGCACATACCCGTGCCGTCCACCATGACGCAATTCATGCTGACGACGGTCGGAATGTTGTATTTGCGCGTCAACTCGGCGACGTTGCGCATCATGATCATCGGACCGACGACGAATACGCAGTCGATCTTTTTGCCTTCGTCGATCAACTGTTGCAGCACCGTCGTGACGAAGCCTTTCGTCCCCAAACTGCCGTCGTCCGTCGCAATATACAGATTGTCGCTGTTGGCGCGGAATTCTTCGATATTGAACAGCAAATCCTGCGTGCGCGCGCCCATGATCACGTCGCAACGACGGTTCTGACGTTTGCGCAGTTTCGCCTGCGGATAAATGACCGCGCAACCGATGCCGCCGCCGACCAGCACAACATTGTCGTACTCGCTCAGATCGGTCGCGTTGCCCAGCGGTCCGACCATATCCGCAAGACTGTCTCCTACCGCCAACTGCGCCATCTTGTGCGTCGAATATCCGACTTCCTGCACCAACAACGTAATCGTGCCCGCCTCGCGATCGAAATCGCAGATCGTAAACGGCACGCGTTCGCCGTCCTTATCCACCCGCAGGATGATGAACTGCCCCGGCTCGCAATGTCTTGCAATGTCCGGATTGTGGATCAAATATTGTTTGACTCTCGGTGCCAAGTCGATGATTTCGAGAATTTGATTCATGTTGCGCCTCCTATCACTTGCCCGTCTGTGCCGGGACCCATTTTCGATACTGCATACAGTATGGTCGGATGCTGCACGCGTCGCATTTAGGCGAGCGCGCGCTGCACGTATATCTGCCGTGATGAATGAGCAGATGATGCGCCTGCGTCCAACGCTCGCGCGGCAACACCTGCATCAACTGTTTTTCGACCTGCAACGGCTGATCGCCTTGCGCCAATCCGATGCGATTGGACAGACGCAATACGTGCGTGTCCACCGCAATCGCCTGTCCGCCGAACGCAACCGCGTATACGACGTTGGCGGTCTTGCGTCCCACGCCCGCCAGCGTCATCAACGTCTCGATGTCGCGCGGCACCTGACTGTCGAATCGCTCGACGATGTCGCGACTGGCGGCGATGATGTTTTTGGCTTTGTTGCGGTAAAACCCGCACGAGTAAATCCGAGATTCCAGATCTTCCTGCGCCATGACCGCATATTGTTCGGGCTTGTCCGCATAACGGAATAACTCCGCCGTCACCTGATTGACGCGCTTGTCCGTGCACTGCGCCGACAGGATTACCGCGACCAGCAATTGGAACGGCGTATCGTACACCAGCTCGCAGACGGCTTGCGGATGTTCGCGCTCCAACGCGTCCAGCATTGCGTTTACGCGTTCGCGCGTCCAGCCGGTCATTCCTTCTTCCCCTTACGCATGCGGTTGACTTTTTTGACCGCATTGATGCATTTGACGAAAAACTGTTTGATATCCGCAAATAGGGCTCTAAACGCTTCGACCTGCGCGCGCATGATCAGGATCACCGGCACCGTCAGCGCCAGCACGCCCGCCAACAGCAACAGCATCTTCGTATTGAGCGGTACGAGCGACAGGATGTCCCGCGCCCATTCCGACGTCGCCAACGCCAAAAACGCGATGATGCACATGCCTACCAAAAACAGTCTCTCTTTGGTGTACGGGATACATACCTGCAACAATACGATACAGGTAATCACCGCCGTCACGTAGAAACTCATCGTCGAGATCTGCTCGGTCACGTCCACGCCGAAATCGCGGTAGGAATAACTGATGTACCATAGCATTACCGCTGCCGTCAAGCCCGCCGGAAGCGCTTTCTTAAAGACTTTGCCCAAGAAGTTGCCGGTGACTTTGCGGTCGTTGGGCTCCAACGCCAGGAAGAAGGACGGCAATCCGACGAACAGTCCGCTGATCAACGTCAGCTGGATCGGCTCGAACGGATAACTCATCTGGAAGATGATCAACAACAACGTCAGTACGACGCTGTACGTCGTCTTGACCAAAAACAGCGACGCGGCGCGTTCGATGTTGTTGATGACGCGGCGACCTTCTGCCACGACGCTCGGCAACGACGCGAAATCGCTGTCCAACAATACCAGTTGGGCGACGTTGCGGCTGGCTTCCGAACCGGACGCCATCGCGATCGAACAATCCGCTTCTTTGAGCGCCATGACGTCGTTGACGCCGTCGCCGGTCATGCCGACCGTGTAGCCTTTGGATTTGAGCGCGGAGACAAGCAGCTTTTTCTGCTTGGGACTCACGCGACCGAAGATCGTGTACTTGTCGCAAGCGTCGTAAATCTTCTCGGGCGTATCCAGATCGACGGACGCGTCGATAAAGCGATCCGCGCCCTGCAATCCCGCGCGTTCGGCAACCTTGCTGACCGTGAGCGGATTGTCTCCCGAAATGACTTTGAGCGTCACGCCCTGCTGCGCGAAATATTCAAACGTTCTGGCAGCGCTCTCGCGGATCTTGTCGCTGAGCACGATCAGCGCGACCGGCTGCATCAGACTTTCGTCCATCTCTTCGGACAGCGGCTGAGAAGACTGCACGAGCACGAGCACGCGGAATCCCTGCGCGGAAAACTCGTTGACGTCGTTGGCGATGCCGCCGAAGCGCGAACGCAATACAAATTCCGGCGCGCCGACCAGGAACGTGCCCTTGCCTTCGAATTCCACGCCGCTCCATTTTCTCGCCGACGAGAACGGAACCGTCTTGACGACCTTGTAATTTTCGCCCGTGCGGAAGTGCTCCGCAAACGCTTCGAACGTCGCGCCGCGCGCGCCGAGCGCCGTCACCATGTTGGCGACGATGTCGTCGATAAAGCCATATTTGGTCGAATAGATATGCGTCTGCTCGACCTGCATGCTGCCTTCGGTAATCGTGCCCGTCTTATCCAGACACAGCACGTCTACGCGGGCAAGCGTCTCGATGCAGTACAGATCCTGCACGAGCGTGCGCCGCCGCGCCAGTTTGAGAATGCCCGCCGCCAACGCGATGCTCGTCAACACGACCAGACCTTCCGGAATCATACCGACGATCGACGCGACCGTATTGGTAATGACCTGGCTCATGTTGGACGCGGTCGCCTTGTTGGTAAAGAACATCAGGATACCGAGCGGGAAAATGACGATCGAGACGATGCGGATGATCCAGTTGATCGAACGCATCAATTCGGATTTGGATTTTTTGAACTGTTTGGCTTCGCTGAGCAACTTGGACGTATAGTTGTCCTTGCCGACCGCGGTAACGCGCGCGCGGCATTCGCCCGCCTGCACAAAGCTGCCCGACAGCAACGCGTCGCCGTAGCCCTTATGCACGTCGTCCTGCTCGCCGGTCAACAGCGACTCGTTGGCTTCGCATTCGCCCGCGACCAGCACGCTGTCCGCGGGGATCTGCGCGCCCTGACGCAATACGATCACGTCGTCCATGACGATCTCGCTGACCGAAATCTCGCTGACTACGCCCGAGCGCACGACTTCGACGACCGGCGCGGACAACAACGACATCTTTTCCAACATGCGTTTGGAACGGATCTCCTGCGCGATTCCGACGATCATGTTGAACGTCGCGATCCCGATAAACAAAGCGTTTTTGATCTCTCCGTAGACGAGCACGAGCGTCGCCAAGAAGAAGTTGATGAGGTTGAACAACGTCAATACGTTGGAACGGAAAATCTGGAAATACGATTTGGTCACGATATTGGGCTGCTCGTTGGTCATGCCGCGGTCGATGCGCTCCAACACCTGATCTTCGTCGAGTCCCAACGCGGGATCGGCTTCGACGTGCTCGAACTCGCCGTACGCGCGCATCCGGGCTTTGGCGGCGGATTTGAGCTGCCGTTTCGCTTTCTTCTCGCGTTTTTTGGCTTCCTTGCGCGCGCGCTTCGCCGCCGCTGCGGCTTCTTTGGGCGAGAGTTTCTTTTCGGGTTCGCTTTCGGTCTGCGCCGCAAGATCGGCTTCGCTCGCCGAAGCGACTTCCGCCCGAATCTCGTCCGCCGTCTGCAACGCGGGATATTCGATCTGCTGCAACACCTGCGTCGGCGTCTCCGCTTGCGATATGTCCTGCGTCTCGTATTCGTTCGGCGTTGCAAATTCGTCCGCGTCCGCATCCCAAGACGCGAGATCGTCTTGCAACGGCTCCGCGTCCGCAATCGCGGTCGGTTCCGATTCGATTTCGTACGCGCTCTGCTCGATTGTCGGCGCGAGCAACGTCTCTTGTTCTTCGATGATAGGCTCGACGAAAGTCGGCTGTTCGATCGGCATCGGCGCGACGCGTTTGACCGTCCGACGCGCAACGCTCTTGGGCGCTTGAACAGCGGGTTTCTTGACCGGCGTTTTGCTCGCAACCGCAGCGGGTTTGGAGACGGACGCTTTCGCTTTCTGCGCCGTCGCAGCGGGCGCTTTCGCGGTCGCGCGCGTAGAAACAGACTTGCCTGCGGTCGACTTGGTCGGCGCGACGGCTTGCGGTTTCTTCGACGCGGACTTGGTCGCCGTCGCTTTGGGAGCGGCGGTCGGCTTGGTTGCGCGCGTGCGCGAAGTCGGAGCGGGCGTTGCCGACCCGCCCGATTTTTTGGCGGCGGCCTTAGACGGCGACGCCGACGATCCGGAGCGTTTTTTCTTGTCTTCCATCATAATCCTGTGTTTGCTTACCCGTCCGAGACGAGCATATTTATATTATTTTAGCATGCGCAACCCGCCGCGTCAATTCTTATCGGCATATTCCGCGCGTTCGGCGCGAGAATTATTGTGTTTTTGCGCGATCCGACTCCAATTTTCTGCGCCGTATCCCCGCGCGGATCATCGTTTCTCGCAACGTCTGCGCGTCGCGCGCGGCAACCGCGTCGCGCACGATCCGCAATTGACGTTCGAACGCGTCCAACTGCGCGATCAGATTGTCCGCGTTTTCCAAGAACAACTGCGTCCACAAATCTTCGTTGATGTTCGCGATGCGGGTCAGATCCCGATAGCTGTCGCCGATAAAATCCCCCGTATCCGGATGCGTGTCGCCGTTGATCAACGCGACCGCGATCGCGTGCGGCAACTGAGACGTAAACGCGATCATCTCGTCGTGCAGTTGCGGCGTAATGCGCCGAATGCGTCCGAATCCGATCTCGCGCGCCAACGCCTCGACGCGCTCGATCGTCTCTTCGCAAGCGGTCCGTGTCGGCGTCACGATAAAGTTCGCGCCGCAAAACACGCTCGGATCGGCATACGCGTATCCGCGTTTTTCGCGTCCCGCCATCGGATGACAAAACACGAATTGCAGATCGGCGCGATCGGCGAGCGAAGCGCAAATCTGCTGTACGAAATGCGATTTAAGTCCCGCCACGTCCGTCAACACGCAGTCCGCGGCGATCGCATGCAAATGCGCGTGCAGATAGTCGGCGATGCGGGACGGATACAGCGCAAACACGATCAGATCGCTCTGCGCGAAAAACGCGTCGGGATCGCTCGCGCCCTGCTCGATCGCGCCGTCGTCCGCAGCCGCTTGCAGCGTCTGCGCATCGCTGTCCACGCCCAATACGCGATATCCCAGCGCGGAAAGCGCCTTAGCGTACGAGCCGCCGATGACGCCGAGTCCGACGACGGTTACGGTATGGAATTTACGCATGATCGAACTCCTTCAAACGCCGCACCGCCAGCACGTACCCTTCGATTCCGCGTCCGCTGATCTGCGCGATGCAGGCGGGCGCCGTGACCGATACGCGACGGAACGCTTCGCGCGATCCGATGTCGGAAATATGCACTTCGACAGTCGGAATGCCGATCGCTTTGATCGCGTCGTAGATCGCGTAGCTGTAATGCGTATACGCGCCCGGGTTGATCACGATTCCGTCGAAACGCTCGAAATAACACGCGTGCAGGCGGTCGATGATCGCGCCTTCCGAATTGCTTTGGAAAAACTGCAATTCGTCGTCCGCGCAACGACTGCGCACATACGTACAGAGCGCGTCGTAGCCTTCGGTTCCGTAGACCTGCGGTTCGCGAATCCCGAGCATGTTCAGATTGGGACCGTTGAGAATCATGATTTTCATAGCGTGTTACCTACCGTTGTCAAGAGTTGGCGCAATCCGGCGTCCGGAGTTGCGGAATTGTCGATCGCCAGATCCGCCGCGGCGCGGTAGATCGGTTCGCGCGCACGATAAATTTCGCGGAGCGCGTCAACGCCCCGCCTGAGCAGCGGACGGCTGTCGCAATCACACGTCCGCGCGATCTCGTCGATCGGACGATCGATCAAACACACCAGACCGCTCGCGCGCATCGCCGCCGTATTGAACGCGCTCGACACGCATCCACCGCCCGTCGAAACGACGCAGTCGCGCCTGGTCGCCGCATACGCGATCGCCTTGCGTTCCCAAGCCCGAAACACGTCTTCGCCTTGTTCGAACAATTGCGACACGCTTTGATTCGCGTTGCGCTCGATCCACGCGTCCGTATCCAAATACTCCTTGCCGCAACGACGCGCCAGCTCTTTGCCCAGCGTCGTCTTGCCGCATCCCATCATGCCGATCAGATACAGATTGCCGCGTTCCGCGCGGACGAAATCCGCCTTGATCGCGCCGTACACGTCGAGCACGGTGCGCATGTCGTAGCGCGCATCGTTCCAATATTCCTGCGAGCGAATCCCCTGTGCGACGAGCATCAGCAATCCGCCCGCGACGATTTTGCCCTGCGCGATGCCGCTTGCCAAAAGCCGCGTCAACATCGGATTGTAGACGATATCCGCGACGACTTCGCAGCGCGCGACGATCTCGTCCGAAACCGGCATGCCGTCCGCCTGCGGGAACATCCCGACCGGCGTCGTATTGACGAGCAGATAAAAGCGTTGCGGAATCGCGTCGTATCCGACGCACGCGACGTCCCCGTCCGTTTGCCCGCCCGTACGGCTGACGAGCGTCACGCGCGCGCCGCGCGAGCGCAACGTATGCACGACCGCCTTGCTCGCGCCGCCCGTGCCGAGCACGACGCAATCGCGATCCCGTACCTGCGCGCCGACGCTGTCCAGCATCGCGCCGAATCCGTACGGATCGGTGTTGTAACCGTACAGTTTGCCGCCGCGCGCGACGATCGTATTGACCGCGCCGATCTGCGCCGCGTCGTCCGCAATCCCGTCCAACAACGGCATCACGCGTTGTTTGTACGGGACGGTGACGTTGACGCCGTCGTAGCGCGCCAGCAACGCCCGCGCGTCGTCGATCCGATCCTGCGCGACGGGCACGGCGCAATATTGCGCGTCGAGCCCGATCCGACGAAAAAATTCCGCATGGATCGCAGGCGACAGCGTATGCCCCAGCTTCTCGCCGATCACGCAATACGATTTCACTTCCATTCTCCCTTGCGGTACTCGCCGAGCACGCGCATGCTCGTCGTATGCTCCGCCAGCACGCCGAGCGCCTGACGCATGCTATCGTCCTGCAAGCTCCCTTCCAGATCGACGTAGAACCAATAGTTGCACGGATTTTCCGGAACGGGACGCGACTCCAACATGATCATATTGATGCCGTAGCGCGCAAAATACCGCAACGCGCGAAACAGCGTGCCGCTCGCGCTGTACAGTCCGAATCGAATGCCGACCTTATCGCCTTTGTCGCGCGTCAGCGTCTTGGAGATCACGACGAAGCGCGTAAAATTGTCTCCGCACGTCTGAATATCCCGATCCAGCATGCTTAGACCGTATCGTTTGCCCGCGCATTCCCCCGCGATCGCGGCTTTGCGCACGTCCGTCTGCGCGGCGACCAACGCGGCGCTCGCAGCGGTATCGTGGTACGCGTGCGGCGTATAGCCGCGACGCTCCACGTACGCCTTGCACTGCGCCAATCCCTGCGGATGCGAATACACGTCCCGCACGGTATCGAGCGTGCTGCCTTCCACGCCCCACAGACAGTGGCGGATGCGCGACCAGTGCTCGCCGACGATGTACAAATCGTATTTGCCGAGCAGATCGTACACGTCGTCGATCGCGCCGGTAGACGAATTTTCGATCGGCACGACGCCGTATCGGATCTCTCCGCCGTCGATCGCCCGAAATACGTCTTCAAACTTATCATACGCGATTGCGCCGTCCGAATTGCCGAAAAATTCGCGCATCGCCTGTTCGGTATTGCTGCCCTGCGCGCCGAAATATCCTTTGGGCGCATGCAAATCGAACGTCTCTCGCGCGAGTCCGTCCCGCCACAGTCCGTGTCCGAGCCGCTCGTGCTGATAGTCCTTGCTCACGTCCATGACGGCGTTGACGAATTCCACCGCGTGCGGCGCAAGGCGTTTGTCGCGCAGGCACTCGACGGCATGCGCGCGCACGTCGTCTTCGCGTCCCGTCTGCAAGACGGACTGCGCATGCGTGCGTTTATATTCGGCGACTTGTTCGGACAGCGCCATGCGTTGTTCGAACAGATCGATCATACGCGCGTCGATCTCGTCGATTCGGGTTCTCAACCGTTGCAAATCGTCCATCGTCCGCTCCTATCCGCGCTCCCCGCGCGCGATCAAATCGTAGATTGCGATCGCCGCCGCCGCTTCGATAACGGGCACGGCGCGCACCGCGATGCACGGATCGTGTCTGCCGTGCAATTGCAGCGTCGTTTCCCGCCGATCGATCGGATCGACCGAACGCTGCGGCACAAAGATCGACGGCGTCGGCTTGATTGCGACGCGGAATACGATCGGCATCGACGTCGCGATGCCGCCGAGCACGCCGCCGTTGCGATTGGTCAGCGTGCGAATCTCGCCGTCTTCGACGATCCACGGATCGTTGGCTTGCGACCCGCGCATCTGCGCCAACGCAAATCCGTCCCCGAATTCGACGCCCTTCACCGCCGGCACCGAAAACAGCAACGCGCTCAATTGCGACTCCACCGATTGGAAGAACGGCTCTCCCACGCCCGCCGGCACGCCGACGACCATGCACTCGACGACGCCGCCCACGCTGTCTCCGTCCCGCCGCGCAAGCGCGACGCGTTCGCGCATCTGCGCTTCGACGTTCGGATCGAGCAGCGGCATGCGCATGCCTCTCAATTCTGCCAGCCGCCGAGCGCTTTCGACCGTCCCGAACGCGCGATCCTTCACGCCGTCCAGACTGTATAAATGCGCGCCGATCTCGATGCCGCGCGCCGCCAGCAATTGTTTGCACAGCGCGCCGCAAAATACGAGCGGCGCGGTCAACCGTCCGGACGAATGTCCGCCGCCGCGCACGTCGTTGTTGCCCTGCGTCTTGACAAAATATCCGTAATCGCTGTGTCCGGGGCGCACGGTGCGGCGCAATTGTTCGTAATCGCCCGACTTGGTATTCGTATTGCGGATCAGACAGCACAGCGGCGTGCCCGTCGTCTTGCCGTCCAACAGTCCGCTCACGATCTGCGGCTCGTCGGCTTCTTTGCGCGGCGTGGACAATTCGTCCGTGCCGGGCGCGCGACGTGCCATTTCGCTATGCACCGCCTGCATATCCGGCTCGAATCCCGCCGGCAATCCGTCGATCACGATGCCGATCGCTTCGCCGTGCGATTCGCCGAAAATCGAAATCTTCAACGCTTCTCCCCATACTCCGCTCATTTTGCCGTACCTCCCAGTCCGCGATAGTCCTCAAAAAAATTCGGATACGATTTGGACACGCACTCCGCGCCGCGCAGCCGAATCGGCGACTCGCATGCGCACGCCGCGATCGCCAGCGACATCGCGATGCGATGATCGGCGTGGCTGTCCACCTCGACGCCGCCGCGCAAGCGCGGCACCCCGCGGATCTCGATCGTATCGCCCTGCGCGCGGATATCCGCGCCGAGCGTCGACAACTCGCGCACGATCGCCTGCTGACGGTCGCACTCTTTGAGCCGCAACCTGCCCACGCGTTCCAATACCGTCGTGCCGTTGCGAAGCGCGCACGCCACGCACAACACCGGTATGATGTCGGGACAGTCCGCGCCGTCCAAGCGCAACGTCTGTCCGTCCGATCGGGCAAGCCGTTCCAACATCGGATAGATCGCGCGATCGCCCTGCAACGAATCCGCGCGCAAACCCTGCACGCGCACGTCCCCGCCGAGCGCGTTCGCCACAGCAAAGAACGCCGCCTGCGAATAATCTCCCTCGATCTCGCACGCGCCCATGCGATACGTTTGCGGCGCGCACGCGTATCCGCTCGCGTCGCAATCGATCCGAATCCCCGCCTCGCGCATCGCCTGCAACGTCAGATCGAGATATCCGGTCGACTCCAAAGGCGTCGTCCATTCCAAGCGAGTGCAACCGTCCAACAGCGGCATCGCAAACAACAGCCCCGTCAAAAACTGCGAACTCACGTCTCCCGGCATCCGAAACGTATCCGCGCGCAGTTTGCCGTCCAGCGTCAGATCCAAGCGCCGATCCGCATGGTCCGCGCTCGCGTCGCGGTATCCGATCCCCTGCGCGGCGCACAGGTCGCGATACGCCCGCATCGGACGCGAGCCCAATTTGCCGCGACCGATCAGCCGTACGTTGCGCGCGCCCATCGCCAAGACGATCGGCACGATAAAACGCAGCGTCGATCCCGACTCGTTGCAATCGATGACCGCGTCTTCGATCGGGCGACAACGCTCGATGCCGATCACCGTCGCGCCGTCGTCCGTCCATTCGACGCGCGCGCCGAGCGTCTCCAACGCCCGCGCAGTCGCGATCACGTCGTCGTTGCGCTCCAAATGCGCGATCCGATGTTCGCCCGCGCTCAACGCCGCGCAGATCAACGCCCTGTGCGCGACGCTCTTGGACGGCGGAATGCGCAACTCGCCGCTTAACCGTGTCGTACCCAGCGTCAGTTCCATGTCTTGAAAAATTCCGTATTCGTCTTGTACAGGTATCCCTGCCCGATCTCGCGCAGCAGCACGACGGTCAGGTCTTTGCCCAGATTCTTTTTATCGTTCGCGATCGCGCCGACCACCGACGCGGCGGGGGCGGGATCGGATATCGGCAATCCGTACGATTGCAGCACCTTGCGCAAGCGTTGCAACGCGCCTTGCGGCGTCAGAGAACGCGCCTGCGCCGATTCCAGAATATAACACATGCCCGCGGCGACCGCCTGCCCGTGCGTCAATCCGATAAAGCCGTAATATTGCTCCAACGCATGCCCGTACGTGTGTCCGAAATTGAGCAACATGCGCTCGCCCTTGTCGCGCTCGTCGCGCTCGACGATCGCGCGCTTGATGTCGCAGCAGTCGTAGATCACTTGTTCCAGATGCGGACGGATTCCGTCGCGGTCGCGATACCGATCCAAACGATCGAACAGCGCCGCGTCGCAGATACAACCGTACTTGATGACTTCGCCCATGCCGTCGCGAAAATACGCGTCGCTCAGCGTTTCCAACACGTCCGGATCGATCCAGACCGCTTTGGGTTGATAAAAATTGCCGACGAGATTTTTGCCCTGCGGCAGATCGACCGCGACTTTGCCGCCGACCGAACTGTCCACCTGCGCCAACAGCGTCGTCGGCGCTTGATAAAACGCCACGCCGCGCAGATAGGTCGCCGCCGCGAATCCGGTCAGATCGCCGATCACGCCGCCGCCCAATGCGATCACGCAGTCGCTGCGCGTCAGCCCGAATTCCAACATCGCGCCGTACACCGTCGGCAGCGTCTGAAAGGATTTGGTCGGTTCGCCCGCTTCCAGCACGAGCGACGCCGTCCGATATCCCGCGCGCTCGACCGAACGCAAGACGCGATCCAAATACAACGGCGCAACGTTGGCGTCCGTCACGACGAAGACTTTACCGCCGTCCGAACGCACGTGCGCGCCGATACGGTCCAGCACGCCGCGCTCGATCACGATCGGATACGATCTGTCCGCTAAATTGACTTGTAATGTACTCATTTTCGCTTCTCCGTGCCGTCCGCCGCGCGGACGTCGCGCAACCGACCGCGTCGCGCCGTCGCGCGCACGCTCGATTCCGACTTTACTATATCACAGACAAGCGTTGTTTACAAGAAATTGTGACAGCGTTTTCTACATTTTCTGTCTTCCGCACGCGCTTTTATCCGCTCCGCGATGTGCGAACGAATTTCGATCCGATGCAAAAGCGGCATGCCTGGGCATACCGCTTGCGTCCTTGCTTATTGCGGCATTGCGCCGCGCGCATGTTTACTTTTGCGCTTGTTTTTTGCGCAGCCGTTTGATTGCGCAGACGACGCTCCAAATCATGATCTGCACCGCAAGCATGCCGACCGTCGCCGCCGCGATCACGATCATGACGATACGGAACCATTTCGCATTCGCCAACGAATCTCCGCTCCCCGCCGGCGGCGTCGGCGCGTCCGGATCGGAGATTCGTTGGCGAATGCGAAATGGTTCCGT
>CAJTKI010000031.1 GCA_910576875.1 uncultured Christensenella sp. | reverse complement strand
TTCACGCACGGACAGACGGGCAATCCGGACGATCCGAATAATCCCGATACGCCCGATCCGCCGACAACCGATCCGGATGCGCCGACCCAATCCGCGGGATCCGTAATTACGCGAGAAGATATTCGGTGGTTCCAATACGCGGCGATCGGGATCGGCGGTACGCTGGTCGGAATTTTGTTGGTGTTGATTGCGATTTGGTTGACCGAATGCAGCATTCGCAATTTGCGCAAGAACGGCAACGGACGCAAATCGTAAGAGATCTTGCAAAAAAACGCGCGACCAACGCGCGCAAATCGTAAAATCGCTGTCATAAAAGCATTCGGATTTCGGACGGCATATGATACAATCCCAAAGGAGAGACGCGGCGCGCGATCGGAGACGGTCGGGCGCCGTCTCCTTGCACCTTGACAACTACATCGCAGATATGCGCCGCAAATCCGTCTTGCGGCGTATCCGAAACAATCGCGCAATCGACGGGTTCGGTCGAAAAGCGTCGAAAAACCAAAACGGCGCGATATTTTGTCGCGCATTTGTTATCGGACGGATTCGACGTAGCGGCGAAGCCGTTTAATCCCTGTCGCGTCGAATCAGGCAGATCGCCGCAAGGATCAGTTGCACCGCCGCCAAGATCAAATAATAGGTGCGCAACGGCGTCAAAAAACTCAACCCGAACAGTACCAACGCGATCCACACGAAGCGTTTGGCATTGGACGGGGCGAATGCGACGGACAGCGCGAGCGCGAGCGTTTCGCGCACCCGCAAGCGGGGCGGCACGATGCGGGGCAGCGTGTCGCGGCGTTTGTGATAACGGTATACGCTGTGAAAGTCCCGAAATACGATCGTGCATGCGGATATGCGTTTGCCGACCGAGATCAGTTTGCGATCCTTGGATGCGGTCAGAATCACCGCTTTGGTGAACCCGCGCTGTTTGCATAAGCGATAATAGCGCACGACGGTATCCGCGCCGAGCGAGCCGAATTTGAGCCAATAAAAATACGCGGTGTCGCCGACCGCGAAATATTCGCCCATGTCTTGCGCCTGCTCGCCGAGCATGTCGGCGATCTGCGGTTTGAGCACGTCGTCGCCTTCGAGAATGCAGTACGTTATGTAATCGCGGTAGGTCGGACAGTCCGATCGGGCGCGTCGGTGCGCCGACAGCAACGCGCAAAGGATGCTCGCACCGAATGCGCCGAGCGCGCAGATCCACAGGCGCGCGCCGGCAAGCGACAGCGCGATCCACGCCGCGAGAAAGACGATGACGCACAGCAAAAATTTGTCGATCCGAATGCCCATACGCAAAGTATCGACAAGTTGGGGCGCGTTATACGCGAAAGAGAGTTGATAAACGCTTAAAATTGCGATATAATAGCGGTATGGCGATCGGGATATTCGGCGGAGCGTTCAACCCGCTGCACACGGAGCATATGCAAATCGCGCGGCAGGCGCTGGACGAAGGATTGGACAAGATCGTGTTCGTCCCGTCCAATCTGCCGCCGCACAAGACGTGCGACGTGTCGTTCGACGCGCGGGCGGATATGCTGGAACGCGCGCTGGCGGACGAGCCGCGGATGGAGATGTGCCCGATCGAAGGCGCAAGCGAGGGGACGCATTATACGTACCGTACGCTGCCGCTGTTGATCCGATTGTACGGCGACGTCGAATTCATCATCGGCGGCGACAGCATGATCGATCTGCATCGGTGGAAGTATCCGGAAAAGATCGTCGGGATGTGTCCGATCCGCGTGTTTTCGCGCGCGGACCGCAATGCGGAGTTGGAACAGGCGGTGCGAGATTGGACGGCGCGCGGCGCGCGCATTCGGGTGTCGCAATACCGATCGGACGATATTTCGTCGACGCGCATCCGTTACGGATTGTCGCTCGGCGTGACGGACGGCGTGCATCCGTCCGTGCTGCCGTATATCCAAGAGCATGGACTGTATCGGGAATACGTGCCGATGGCGCGGCTGTTGCGCGAGACGGTATCGGAGCAGACCTATGCGCACGCGTGTCGCACCGCGTTGTACGCGCTGTATCTGAACGAGCGCTGCAAGCTCGGCGAAGACTCCGAACGCGTATTCGTCGCGGGTTTGTTGCACGATTGCGCCAAACAGTGGAGCGCTACGCCGCAGGCGGCGGACGTCGTGCCCGCGGATGCGGTCGGGACGCCGGTCGCGCATCAGTTTGCGGGAGCGTATCTGGCGCAGACGCGTTGGGGGATCGAAGACGCGCGCATTTTGCAGGCGATCCGCGTGCATTGCAGCGCGGACACGCAGATGACGACGCTCGATCGGATCGTCTACTGCGCGGACAAATTGGAGCCGGCGCGCGCATACGACGGCGTGCAAACGTTGCGTCGGACGGTGCAGCAAGATTTCGATCGCGGATTTTGCGACGTGCTCATGCATGCGTACGACTATCTGTCGAGCAAGGGCGCAGACGCGTATCCGATGACGCGCCGCGCCGTGGAACGCTATTGCGGTATTTAACAAATTATTTATAACGGGAGTATCTATGACATCTGTACAAACCTTGACCCAACGCATTTGCAAGACGTTGGACGACAAAAAAGCAAGCGATATCGTCATCGTGGACATCGCGCATCTGACGATCGTCGCGGACTGTTTCGTGATTTGCAGCGGACGCTCGACGACGCAGGTCAAAGGACTTGCGGGCGCGGTCGAAGAAGAGTTGTCCAAACAACACGGCATCGAGCCGTTGCGCGTGGAAGGCGTCGGCGAAGGACGCTGGGCGGTGCTGGATTACGGCGGCGTGATCGTGCACGTGTTCCATGAAGAGACGCGCCAGATGTACACGCTGGAACAGCTGTGGGCGGACGGCGCGAACGTGACGCGCTACGAAGGCACGCCGAACTGACGACGCGCTTGCCGCGTGACCGCGTCGAACGCGCGGCGCGGAAAAATTGGTAAAATTTGGTAAAATCCGAATAATCGCGATATGCCGGCACATGCTAGGGATATGACGATACCGATGATTTGTATCTGCGCCGTCATGGCGTTGAGCCCGATAGCGGGCGATCAAGTGCGGCTGTACGTGGACGAACAACCGCTCGTGCAACAATCCGTATGCGCGGTCGCGGACGACGCGATCGTCGTGGGAATTCTCAGCGAACCGATCTTTTCCAGAAGCGAGAGAGATGCGTTCGTAAAGACGCTTGCGCAAAGCGTGCGCGAGCGTTTCGGCAAACCGGTCTACGTGACGTTGGACACCGATCTGTATTATCGCATCTCCAAGTGCGGCGATGCGGACGCGGAAAACATACGCGCGATCGCAAAGTTGATCGCGCAAAGGAGCGCAAATGGGTATGCTCGATCTGATCGAACGTAAAAAGCGCGGCGACGCGCTGTCCGAACACGAGATCCGCAGTTGGATCGCGGGCGTGTCGGACGGCAGCGCGCCGGATTACCAGTCGAGTGCGTTGTTGATGGCGATGACGTTGCGCGGATTGGACGCGCGCGAAATCGACGCGTTGACCGACGCGATGGCAAACAGCGGGGAACGTCTGGATCTGAGCGCATACGGAGATTGCAGCGCGGATAAACATTCGTCGGGCGGCGTAGGGGATTCTACGTCGTTTTTGGTCGTTCCGATCGTCGCGGCGTGCGGCATGGTCGTCGGCAAGATGAGCGGGCGCGGTCTGGGACATACCGGCGGCACGCTCGACAAAATCCAAGCGATCCGCGGCGTACGCACGCAGTTGAGCAAATCGGAATTTTACCGTCAGTTGGACACGGTCGGCGCGGCGCTCGCGGGACAGACGGGAGAGATCTGTCCGGCGGACAAAAAACTGTATGCGTTGCGCGACGTAACGGGAACGGTGGATTGCACGGGGTTGATCGCCGCGTCGATCATGAGCAAGAAACTCGCCGCCGGCGCGCGCAACATTGTGTTGGACGTCAAATGCGGTCGGGCGGCTTTTATGCAACGCAGGGAAGACGCGGCGGAGCTGGCGCGCATGATGGTCGGCATCGGCAAACGCGCGGGACGCAACGTACGCGCGGTCGTCACGGATATGCGAGCGCCGCTGAGTCGATACGTCGGCAACGCGCTCGAAGTGTACGGCGCGATCCGAATTTTGCGCGGGGAAGAACGCGGTCCGCTGTACGACGTCGCGATCGAACTGGCGAGCAATCTGCTCGGTATGCACGGCGTCTCCGATGCGCGTGCGCGCGCCGAGCGGGCGGTGGAATCGGGCGCGGCGTTGGAGCGCTTCGATCGTTTGATCCGCGCGCAAGGCGCAACGGAAGACGTATGCGCGCAGCCGCAGTTGCTTAACAAGGCGCGGTGTCGGCAAGACGTGTACGCGGCGGAAGACGGCTATGTGACCGATATCGACGCGATGCAGATCGCGCGGTACGTATGCGACATCGGCGGGGGTCGGCGCAAAATGGACGACGCGATCGATCCGTACGTCGGCGCGGAACTGCACGTGCGGGTCGCGCAACCGATCGCAAAAGGCGAACGCATCGCGACGATCTACGCAAACGATCCGTCCCGTATCCGCGCGGATCTCATGCAGCATGCGGTGCGCATCGGACGGGAACGGACGGATCCGATCCGCTGGATCCGCGAAATAATCGAATCGTAAGGAGAACGGTATGACAATCGAATACAATTCAATCGCAAAATACATAGACCACACGTTGTTGGCGCCCCAGGCAAGCGCGGCGCAGATCGACGAGTTGTGCGATCAAGCGCGCGCGTACGGGTTTGCAACCGTATGCGTCAATCCCTGTCGCGTGCGGCAGGCAAGTATGCGGCTGCAAGGCAGCGGCGTCGGGGTTGCGACGGTGATCGGATTTCCGCTCGGCGCGACGTCTACGCAGGCAAAAGTGCAGGAAGCGTTGCAGGCGGCGGCGGACGGCGCGAGCGAATTGGATATGGTCGTCAACGTCGGTTGGATCGCAGACGGCGATTGGGACGCGGCGCGGCGGGACATCGCAGCCGTCACGCATTGCACGACGTTGCCCGTCAAAGTCATTTTGGAAACATGCAAACTCGATCCCGATCAGATCGTACGGGCGACGCAGATCGCGGCGGAGGCGGGCGCGGCGTTTGTCAAGACGTCGACCGGTTTCGGCGGGGGCGGCGCGACCGTCGAGGACGTGCGGCTTATGAAAGCGCATTGCGGCGACATGCGCGTCAAAGCGTCCGGAGGCATCCGCGATCTGGATACGGCGATCGCGATGCTCGAAGCGGGCGCGGATCGATTGGGCACGAGCAGCGGCGTCGCGATCGCGACGGCGGCTGCGGCGCGCGTGCGCTAAGCAGGGATCGGAATGTATTCGGTATATTTGGCGGCCAATACGGCGCAGATCGCGATCCTGACGTTTGCGGTCGTGTTTGTCGTCGTATTCGGAGTTGTGTTTATAGCAAAGATCTTGCGTTGGACGGGGAGCGCTCAACGCAGGGAGATCCAACCGATGCACGGCAGCGAAGGCTTGGATACGGACAACGAAGTATGGCGGATCCGCGGCGGTTGCATATACGCTTATAAGGGGCGGGAAACCTGGTGCGTCGAAGCGCCGGACGGCGCGACCGCCGTGTCCATGACGGCTTTTACCCGAGCGGAAATGGAAAAAGTCGTATTGCCGCAGACATTGGAACAGATGGAAACGATGGCGTTTTGGCACTGTCCCAATCTCAAAGAGCTTGTCTTTCCACAGGCGTTTCGGTGGAACGAACAAAAACGTTATTTTTCCGACTGTCCGATGTTGCAGACCGTCACGTATCGCGGGATGCGGTACACGGACTTTGTCGTCGACGACGGCGTATTGCTGCTGAATCTGGTCAAAGAGCCGAACGTACGCACGCCGCAAGGCTTGCGTCGGATCGCGTCCAATGCGTTTACGTCGTCTCAGGTTCGGTACGCGCAGATCGAGATCTCGGAGGGCGTGAGCGAGATCGGCGAGCAGGCGTTTTGCGCGATTCATGTCGAGCGGTTGGTATTGCCGTCTACGTTACAGTCGGTGGCGGAAGGCTTGTTTCGGTGCATCTCCGGATTGCAACAGATCACGATCGCGGGCGAGGATCCGGCGGATTCTTGTTGGATCCGCGACGACGTGTTGATCGCCGCGTACGGTTCCGTACGGGAGCGCGTCGTGCCGTACGGCGTCCGACGGATCGGGAAATACGCGTTTTGCACGTCCGGCGCGATGTCGTCCTTGACGTTGCCCGATACGGTGCAAAGCATTGCGCCGCAGGCGTTCGGGGAAACGCTGTTGTTTTCGGAATTGAAAATCCCGCAAAGCGTAAGGAAGATCGGCAGCGCGGCGTTCGACGGATGGGAATCGAATCGGACGCTGTATCTGCCCAAGCGCTTCCGCGCAAGCGCAAGCGACAAAGAAGGGTGGCGAAAAAACTGCAAAGCGAAAATTCGATATTATTGAGCGCGGACGCAATGTGCGCGTCGCAATCGGAAAACGCGATCGATCCTTGCAAGGCAAGACGGCGCGGCGGGGCGATGACGCAAGATCGGATCGGAGAGTTGACAAGTCGCTTCGAATCGGTATAATATAACAGTAAAGAAATTCAAGCCCAAGGAGACATCACAATGTTACAGAGTATGTCGGTTTTGCTCGCGGCGGCGAAGGTTTCGCTTATTGCGTTGCCGATCATCATCGTTGCCGTATTCGTCATGTTCGTCGTCGCTTTGCAGGTGCACGCGAAACGCGTCGTTCGGAGCGGCAGCGCGCAGCGGTCCGAAACAGGCGGTTCCGCAGCCAAAGCCGAGCGGAAATATGATTCGCTGTGGGAAATCAGATTCGACACGCTGTATTCGTACAAAGGCAACGCGGCGCACGTCGTCGTGCCGGAAGGCGTGGAGGAAGTGTTTGTCAACGCTTTTGCTGAAAATCAAACGCTGGAATCGATTGTGCTGCCGCAATCGTTGAAAGAGATCCATTCGATGGCGTTTCGGGAATGCCCGAATCTGCGCGAAGTCGTGCTGCCCGATCATTTTGACTGGGACGAAACGAGTTGCTATTTTACGCAGTGTTCCAATCTGTCCGCCGTCACGTATCACGGGGTGCGGTACACGGACTTTGTCGTCGATAACGGCGTGTTGCTGTTGTGTCTGGTCAAAGATCAAAACGTGCAGACGCCGCAGGGCGTGTACCGGATCGGCGGAAACGCGTTTGTCTCCACTTCCAACGAGTCCTATTACGAGGTTCGCGTGTCGGAAGGCGTGACGGAAATCGGCGAGGACGCGTTCAGCGCGGTGGACATCAAGCGTTTGATATTGCCCAGTACGCTGCAAACGTTTGCGGAAGGCGCGATTACGTTCTGTCCCGATCTGGAATGGGTCGATCTGGCGGGCGTCGCGCAGTTCGACGATCTGTTGATCTTCGGAGACATCGTGATCGCCGCGCTCGGGAACAAGAACTCCTACACCGTGCCCGAAGGCGTCAAGCGGATCGGAAATTACGCGTTCGGCTCGCCGGACGAATTGACGTCGCTTACATTGCCCGAGTCGCTGGAAAGCATCGGGAATAAAGCGTTTGCGTATTGTCGATATCTCACGCGTTTGACAGTCCCGCAAGGGGTGCAGGACATCGGCGAGGCGGCATTCGGCGATTGGTGCTCGGATCAGGTACTGAAAATTCCGCAGCATTTTGAAAGCACCGCCAAGGGCGATGATTTCTGGAACGAAGACTGCGAGGCGGAAATCGTCTACTATTGATCGATCAGAGAACCTTCGGAGCGCGCAAACGCTCCGATCGGCTATACGGGGAAGGAGCGGGAGCTGATCCCGCAGAAAAAGGAGCGTGGATAAGATGGCGCAATTGCAATCGGTCGCGGCGGTCGCGTCGAACGCGGTATGGATTACGATCGGCGTGTTTGCCGCACTGTTTGCGTTAACGCTTGCGCTACGGATCGTCCGTTCAAAAAAATACCGTTCGCGCCGCTCGGATCGAGACGACGCGGAATGGAAGATCCGTTACAATACCGTGTACGAATATAGAGGCAACGCGGCGCGCGTCGTCGTGCCGGAGGGCGTAACCGACGTCTTTTCCAAAGCGTTTTACAAAAAATCCGTTCAAACGGTCGTCCTGCCGACGACCTTGCGACAGATGCATGCGATGGCGTTCAGCCATTGTCCGAATTTGCAGGAAGTCGTGTTGCCGCAAAACTTTCATTGGGACGAAAGGGAAGAATATTTTTATGAATCTCCCCGTCTGTCCGCGGTGACGTATCACGGCAAACGATGCACCGATTTTGTCATCGAAGACGGCACGCTGTTGCTGTGTCTGGTCAAAAACAACGTCGTCGAAACGCCGCAAGGAATCCGTCGGATCGGATCGCGCGCGTTTAGCAGCAGCTCCAATCGCGCGTACACGCAGATCCGCGTGTCGGAGGGCGTGCGCGAGATCGGCGCGAATGCGTTCCGCGGCATCTCGATCAAACAGATCGTATTGCCGAGTACGGTGCAGACGCTGGCGGAAGAATCGATAACGTTTTGCACCGATTTGCGGTCGGTGGAAATCGTCGGCGTCGGCGAATTCGACGGCTTGCTCGTGTTGGGGGATACGTTGATCGCGGCATTCGGCGACAAGGAATGCTACGTCGTGCCCGAAGGCGTAAAGCGGATCGGGAAACTTGCGTTTTCGACAGCGCTGAATTGTACGCAGTCGATTCGGTTGCCCGATACGTTGGAGTATATCGGATCGCACGCGTTTTCGTTTTTGCCGTATGTGGAGCGCCTGCGCATTCCCCAAAGCGTACGCGAGATCGAAATGCGCGCGTTCGAATTTTGGCGGGAAAATCAGACGTTGGAGATGCCGTTGCGTTTCCGCGCGCAGGCGGGCGGCGACAATTGTTGGAACGAGAAGTGCCGAGCGCGGATCGAATATGTGTGACGCGCGGCGATTGCGTAAAATTTGGATTTGAAAATCGCAACGGAAGGAGTATGTGCGTATGCAATGGAACATCGCGACGAGTATGGCGTTGAACGAAGGCAATATCCTAACGATCTTTTTTGCATTGATGGGCGGCTGTATGTTGCTGAGCGCCGTCTATGTGCTTGTCAAAACGGTTCGCGGCGCCGGCGCTCGCGCCAAGCAAGCCCCGAGTCTGAACCGTAAGGATGCGGAATGGGACATCAGGGACGGCGTGTTGGACCAATACAAAGGCGAGCAGTCGGACGTGCATGTGCCGGAGGGCGTGACGCGCGTGCGCATGAGCGCGTTCAAGGAGTGTCGGGTGCGATCCGTCGTCATGCCGAGTACGTTGCGGGAAATGAGCGCATGGGCGTTCAACGATTGCGCCAATTTGCGGGAAGTGACGTTTGCGGATACGTTTTGCTGGAATGAATCCGATCATTATTTCAACGAATGCGATAAGTTGAGCGCAATCACGTACCGCGGTCAACGGTGTACGGATTTTGTCGTCGAGAACGACGTTTTGCTCCTGTGTCTGTTGCGCAAAGAACGGATCGAGACGCCGAGCGGCGTGCGCCGAATCGGGGGCAGACTGTTTCAATACGGGTGCGGATACGACTATGCGCAGATTCGCGTGTCGGAAGGCGTGACGGAAATCGGCGAGGGCGCATTGCGCGGCGCAGCGGTGCGCAAAATCGTATTGCCGTCGACGTTGCAGACGTTGGCGGAGAGCGCGTTTGCATACTGCCACGGCTTGACGTGGGTGGAATTGGCTGGCGCGGGGGAATACGAAAACATGCTGATTTTGGGCGACGTGTTGATCGCGGCGTTGTGCAACGACGGCGTATACGTCGTTCCGAACGGCGTGCGGCGAATTGGCAACGATGCGTTCAGCTCCGCCCGAATCCGCGCTGTGCGTTCGATCGAATTGCCCGATACGCTGGAAAGCATCGGGACGGGCGCGTTTGCGTTTTTGCCCGTGTCGCGGCTGCGTATTCCCGACCGCGTGCGGGAAATCGAGTGGGGCGCGTTTATGTATTGGAACGAACAACAGACGTTGGAACTCCCGTCGCGCTTCCGCGAATCGGCGAACGACCGAAGCGGTTGGAGAAAGGAGTGCAAAGCCAAGATCGTCTATTATTGAGCGCATCGGCGGACGGCGCGGCGGATCGATCGAAACGGTTGGCGAAGATCTCATATTGCAACGCGCAGAGTATGTAAAAAGGAGCGTCCCTTGTATGGGACGCTCCGTACGCTTTCTCGGGGTAAAACGCGTTATTGCTTCGGATCGGGCGTACGTTCGGGCGCGGCGTCCGATGCGCTGGCAATGTCGGAGGGCGCGGACTCCGCGTCGGTTTGCGCGCGCTTGCGCCGTACCGAGTGGTAGCCCTTGATGATCGGCGAGAGCGGTTTGTAAATCAAGAAGGTCAGCACCGCGGTGATCAAGCCTTTGACAAAATTGAACGGCAGGTTGAACATCAACAGCGCTTTCCACAGAGACGTCGCCGCGGGGTTGATCGTTTGATACGCGTTGAGGATCGCTTCGAGCGGCATAAACAGCTTCATGTACACCGGATAGGTGATGTAATAGTTGACGAGCAGACTCATTAGCGCCATGACGAGCGATCCGATCGCCGCGCCGATCAATGCCGTGACGCGCGTTTTGCGGAATTTGTAGATCAAGCCCGCCGGAACGACCAGACACGCGCCGAGCAGAAAATTGCTCAGTTCGCCCACGCATCCCGTCGTCGTGCCGATCATGTGGAACAGGTTCTTGAACAGACAGACCAACACGCCGGCGATCGGTCCGAGCGAATAGGTCGCGAGCAAGGGCGGTAATTCGGAAAAATCGAATTTGATGAATCCCGGGATGACCGGAACGGAAAATTCCAGGTACATCAGCGCGGTTGCGACAGCCGTCATGACGGCGATGCACGTAATATAACGTGCGGGGGAAATGTTAAATTTTTTCATACTCCATTCCTTTATCATCCGGACTGTAACCGTCGGCGCAGGAATTTCACCTGCTCGGCGTCGCAGAAAGATTTGCGACGTTCGCGGACTGTAACCGCCGGTGAGGAATTGCACCTCGCCCCAAGAAATATCGTTGAGTCGATTATACCGCGGGCGGCGGGGCAAGTCAAGCAATTCGTTTGCAATAGACGTCAAAATGTACTATAATACGACTGATGAAATACCGTGTGCAAAATCCGTCTCAAACGCAGCAAATCGCCGCCGAATTGGCGCGCCGTTTGCGCGGGGGCGAAGTGATCTGGATGGAAGGAGACTTGGGCGCGGGCAAGACGACGTTTGTCAAAGGTCTTGCCGCGGCGCTCGGCGTGGAAGAAGTCGTGACGTCTCCGACGTTTACGTTTCTGCGCAGTTATCGGGGCAGGGCGTTGACGCTGCATCACTTCGATCTGTATCGCGCGCAGGACGCGGACGAGTTGTATGAATTGGGACTTGCCGAATATCTCGGCGAGTCGGACGCGGTCTGCGTCATCGAGTGGAACAAACTGGAAAGCCCCGTCGAGCCGATCCGCGTGCGCATCCGCGTCGTCGGCGATACGGAAAGGGAGATCGAAATCGTATGAAATGTCTGGTCATCGACGCGATCGCGCCGCAACTGGTCGTATGTGCGAGCGACGGCGCGCGCATCGCGTCGCGTATCGGCGATACGAACGCGAAATTGCACAACCGTCTGATCTTGCAATATGTAGACGAAGTCGCGCGCGAGTTGCAAATGCCGCTCGCGCAATTGGACGCGTTGGGTTGCGTCGTCGGGGCGGGATCGTTTACCGGTATCCGACTGGGCGTTGCGACGGTCAACGGGTTGGCGTTTGCGCTGGAAAAACCCTGCGTCGCGCTCACGTCGATGCAGGAGCTTGCATATCCTGTCAAGACAGACCGATTCGTCGCCGCGATCGACGCGCGTCACGACAATTATTACGGCGCGGAGTTCTGCGGGGACTGGACGCGTATGACGCGTCAGGGGTGTTATACGGGCGAGGAGCTGCGCGCGGCGGACTGTCCCGTATATTACAAGAGCGGACCGAGCGATCCGCAGGCATTGATCGATATGACGCAAATCTTGTTTGCCGCGGGCAAGACCGCGACGCTCGAACCGCTGTATCTCAAAAAGTCGCAGGCGGAGCGCGAGAAAGATGGCGAATAAGATCGTCGACATGACGCAGCTGCATGCGCAAGCCGTCGCGCGGATCGAGAGCGAGGCGATACCGGATCCGTGGTCGTTGGAGTCGATTCGGCGACTGATCGAGACGGACTACGCGGTGTGCCGCGTCTGTGTGGACGAGAGCGGGCAAGTGCTCGGTTATTACAGTTATTATGCGATTGCGGACGAAGCCGACGTCAACAACATTGCCGTCGCGCCCGCCTGCCGTCGCCAAGGAATCGGCGCGTCTCTGATGCGCGATCTGTGCCGTACGGCGCAAGCGCGCGGACTGCGTTCGGCGATCTTGGAAGTGCGCGTTTCCAACGCGCCCGCCATCGCGCTGTATCGCAAGTTCGGCTTCGAGCAAGTCGGCATTCGGAAGAAATATTACGACAATACGGAAGATGCTTTGTTATTGCGACGGCAATAAAGGAGGTGACCGTATTGTTTTCTTATGTAACGGGCAAGGGCGAGGACCTTGTTTTTTTACACGGTTGGGGCGGCAGCACGGCGTCGTTCGAGGGCGTCGCGAAAAGGCTGAACGGTCGATACCGTTGTATCCTGTTTGATTTGTACGGTTTCGGCAAAACGCCGATCGAACGCGAAATGACGCTGGACGATTATGCGGACGGCGTGGAGCGCGCGTTGAGCGATCTGGGCGTGGAACGCGCGATCGTCGTCGGGCATTCGTTCGGCGGGCGGATCGCGTTGTTGCTCGCCGCGCGCAAGTCTCCCCTCGTGCGCGCGATCGTATTGACCGACGCCGCAGGCATGCGTCCGCGGCGGTCGTTGCGCAAAGCGTGGCGGCGGTGCAAATACCGTTGGCGCAAACGTCTCGGGCTGTCGCTCGATCGATGCGGATCGCCCGATTACCGCGCGTTGGACGGCGCGTTGCGGCGTACGTTTGTCAACGTCGTCAACCGCTATCAGGACGACAGTCTGTCGTTTGTGGATGTGCCGACGCTGATCGTCTGGGGCAAGCGCGATCGGGACACGCCGATGTATATGGCAAGGCGGTTGCGGCGCGGTATCCGCGACAGCGGACTCGTCGTGCTGGACGGCGGACATTACAGTTATTTGGATTCGCTCGGGCAATACGTTGCCGTGCTCGGATCGTTTGCGGAGAGTGTGTATGGAATGGATATGGATTGCGGCGCAAGCCGTTGCGGCGACGCTCGCCGTATGGATCGTGACGCTCAGGGCGTGGAACCCGATTCAGCTGCAAGGATATAAGATCGGGAACGTTCCCAAATTGCGACGCTTTGCTTGGCAGACGGTCGCGACGGGCGTCGTTGCGACAGCGGTCGTCGGCGCGGCGTACGCGCTTGCGCGCGTTACCGACAGCGCTTGGTGGTACGCGGCGGTATGGATGCCGCTCGCGTGCGGTACGATCGGGATCGCGCGCGATCCGCTGTTGCGCTGTGCGCGGCAACCGCTCGTATATACGGCGCGATGCAAGCGATTATTGATTTGTCACGCGGCGGTATGCGCGGGCGTATTCGTCCTGCTCGGATGGGCGGGGATGCGGTGCGGCGCGTATGCGATGTTTCTGCCGCTCGGATGGATCTGCGCGCTCGGACTGTGCGGGCTGTCGCTCGGCGTCATGAGCGTGCCGGAGGCGGCTTTGCGCGCGCGTTGGGTCGGCAAGTGCAAACGCGAACTGCGCGCGCGACAAGGCTTGATCAGGATCGGCATCACGGGCAGCTACGGCAAGACGAGCGTCAAACTGATTTTGCGCGATATACTGTCCGTGCGTTTTCGCGTGCATGCGACGCCGTCCAACTACAATACGCCTTTGGGCATCTGTCTCACCGTGCGAGACATGCCCGCGGATACGCAGATCCTGATCGCCGAGATGGGCGCGCGCCATGCGGGCGATATTGCCCAACTGTGCGATATCGTCCGCCCAAGCATCGGCGTCGTGACCGGCATTGCGCGGCAGCATTTGCAGACGTTCGGGACGATCGATCGGATCGTGCGCACGAAAGGCGAACTCATCCGCGCGCTGCCTGCGGACGGCTATTGCGTCTGCAACGCCTGCAATCCGTACGTGCGTACGATGTATCAGGAATGCAAGATCGACAAGTACGGTCTGGGCGTCGACGATCGCATCCGCGCCGAACGGATTTACACGTCCGCGCAGGGCAGTGATTTTTTGCTGATCATGGACGGCGTGCGCATGGACTGTCACACATGTCTGGTCGGCAAGCATAATAT
The DNA here is from genome assembly GCA_910576875.1 of uncultured Christensenella sp. Lineage (GTDB taxonomy): Bacteria > Bacillota > Clostridia > Christensenellales > UBA3700 > MGBC101980. The sequence continues at coordinate 3,588 of CAJTKI010000031.1, read as the reverse complement.
AGAAAATATCCTGCTTGCGAGCGCGGTCGCGTATCGGCTGGGCATGACCGCCGAGCAGATTGCGCGCGGCATCGCCGCCGTGCAGCCCGTTCCGCATCGCTTGCAAGCGATCCAAGCGCCCAACGGCGTAACCGTGCTCGACGACAGTTACAACGCCAACGAGATCGGCGCCAAAGCGGCGTTGCAAACGCTGTCGCTGTTTGTCGGCAGAAAGGTCGTCGCGTCGCAGGGACTCGTCGAGTTGGGCGCGCGTCAAAACGTCGCCAATTACGAGCTGGGCAGACAGATCGCCTCCGCCGCGGATCTGCTGATCGGCATCGGTCCCAATCGGCATGCGATCGCCGAAGGCGCGCTGTCGGAAGGCATGACCGCCGATCGGATTTTGCACGCCGAGACGTTGGAGCAGGCGCAGCGCATGTTCGGGCAGGTGCTGCGCGCGGGCGACGTCGTATTGATACAGAACGATCTTACAGACGATTTACAAAGCAAATAGACGGGAGGTTGGAGTATGAAATTAGCGGTTTTTTACGGTGGGGACAGTCCGGAGTGCGACATCTCGACGATCAGCGGCGTGCAGGCGCTCAATCAGCTGGACGGCAGATTCGAGACGTATCCGATCTTTGTGCGCGGCGGCGTGTGGTATATGCCCAAAAACAGCGCGGACATGAATACATATCGACGCTTCGATCCGTCGCCTTGCGATCGAGTGGAATTGCGCGGCGATACGCTGTGCCGTCTGCGGCGCAACAAGGTCGTCAAGCCGATCGCGAAGATCGACTGCGCGCTGATCTGCATGCACGGCGGTTGGGGCGAGAACGGTTCGTTGCAAGGGTTGCTCGAAGTGTGCGGCGTGCCGTATACCAGCCCCGGCGTCGCCGCGAGCGCGATCGGCATGGATAAGGCGTTGAGCAAGCGGTATTTCCAGTCGATGGGGTGCGACGTGTTGGACGCGATATGCGTGCGGCGCGGAGACGACGCGCTTGCGCGGATCGGGACGTTTGTGACCGAGCACGGCTTTCCGATCATCGTCAAACCCAACGCCCAAGGCTCGTCGATCGGGATCGAGATCGCGCACGACATGATGCAGCTGTCGCATGCGATCGAGACGGCGTTTGCGTATGACGACTGCGTATTGGTCGAACATGCGTTGAGCGATTTTACCGAGATCAATTGCGCTTGTGTCGCGACGCGTCGCGGGACGCTCGTTTCGTCGCTCGAACAGCCGATCGGCTGGAAAGAATTTTTGAGTTTCGAGACCAAGTATCTGACCGACGGCAAGATGAGCGGCGGGGGCAGAATTTTTCCCGCGCCGTTGGATTCGGATCTGACGCAGGCGATCCAACGCGCGTCGCAGACCGTCTACGAAGGACTGCGCATGCAAGGCGTCGTGCGTTTCGATTATCTGCTGGACGGCGCGAGCGGCAAGTTCTATCTCAACGAGATGAACACCGTGCCCGGATCGTTGGCGTACTATCTGTTTGCGGATAAGCAGATCGGCTATTCCGAGCTGGTCGAAATCATGTGCCGCGTCGCGATCGAACGCGCGGGACAACGCACGTCGCCGGTATTTCGTTCCGAAGTGCTTTCCAAATACGATCCCCGCGCCAACTGCGGCAAAATGGGTTGCAAATCCTGACGGAACGCATTATAATAAGGTCATTCCAACAGGAGACGGACGAATGACCAAAATTCAGATGACCACCCCCCTCGTCGAGATGGACGGGGACGAAATGACCCGCGTACTGTGGGATTGGATCAAACAGATTCTGATCTTGCCGTATGTCGATCTCAAAACCGAATATTACGATCTGGGCTTGTCCAACCGCGAGGCGACCGCCGATCGCGTGACCGTGGATGCCGCCAACGCGATCAAGCGACATGGCGTCGGCGTCAAGTGCGCGACGATCACGCCCAACGCGCAGCGCGTGAGCGAATACAATCTGTCGCAGATGTGGAAGAGCCCCAACGGCACGATCCGCGCGATTTTGGACGGCACCGTATTCCGCGCGCCGATCTTGGTGCAGGGCATTACGCCGTATGTGCCGACCTGGACGCAGCCGATTACGATTGCCAGACACGCGTACGGCGACATCTATAAGGACGTCGAAGCGTACGTGCCGCAGGGCGGCAACGCCAAACTCGTCGTGCAGGATCGCGACGGCGCGCGCGAGATCGAGATATTCGATTTTTCCAAGACGGGCGGCGTCGTGATGGGCATGCACAATACCGACGGCAGCATCGCGAGTTTTGCGCGCAGTTGTTTCAACTATGCGCTCGACGTGCGGCAAGACGTATGGTTTGCCGCCAAGGATACAATTTCGAAGACGTACGATCATCGCTTTAAGGATATCTTTGCGCAGATCTACGCGGACGAATACGCAGAGCGGTTTGGCGCGGCGGGCATCGAATATTTCTATACGCTGATCGACGATGCGGTCGCGCGCGTCGTCAAGAGCAACGGCGGCATGATCTGGGCGTGCAAAAACTACGACGGCGACGTCATGAGCGATATGGTCGCGACGGCGTTCGGCTCGCTTGCGATGATGACGTCCGTGCTCGTTTCGCCCGACGGCAAGTACGAGTACGAAGCGGCGCACGGCACCGTGACGCGGCATTATTACAAATACCGCGACGGCGGCACGACTTCGACCAATCCGATCGCGACGATTTTTGCATGGAGCGGCGCGTTGCGCAAACGCGGGGAACTCGATGACAACGCGCAACTGCGCGCGTTTGCGGATCGCTTGGAGCAGGCGACGCTGCGTACCGTCGAGCAGGGCGATATGACGGGCGATCTGGCTTGCATTTTCCGCTCCGACGTGCCGGCGCGCAAATTGGAAACGCGCGCGTTTTTGCAGGCGATCGCGACGCGGCTTTGATCGGCTTTGCAGGATAACAATTACGGACGCTTTCGCGATGCGGGAGCGTCCGTTGTTTAATTCGGAATTGCGGGCTCTTTCGTAAATTCGGGACAAAGAATCGATTGCGACTTGTACGGTTAAGCGTCTGATCGCATCCGAATATCGTCGAAACAGCTTGCTTTTTATAATCTCAGAACAGGAAAAATTTGCATAAAAAAAGTTCGCGGAATAATGTATTCCATGAACTTTTTCACTCATATTTTATTCTTCGATTGCGATAAAGTCAAGTCAAAACGGATTTTATTGCCGTGATTCCCATAATTTGGTAGTTGCTTTTTGTCCTTTCAAGTCTTAAATTACTCAATAAGTTCATGGAATACATTATTCCGCGAACTTCGTTCGAGTACGTTTATGGATTGGGATCGGAAAACAGAATGGAGAATTGCGTTATAATATGTTGATTTGTGATGGCAAATTTTATAAATTTTGCGTAGCGGTTGTTTTGGTTTTTATGATCGCTTTCTTTGGTTGTTGTTTGATAAGTTTTTCGGAACAGGATTCGGTATATGCCGATACGGATTCCGATGTATCGGTGCAAGTATCGGAATTGTTGTCCAAACATTACGAAATACGCAACGACGGAAAAGTTTTTAACCGCAAAACGCTGAATGAATTGTTAAACAAACTCGGCGGCGCCGATGTGGCAAGCGTCAATATCGTATTGAAG
>CAJTKI010000030.1 GCA_910576875.1 uncultured Christensenella sp. | reverse complement strand
CCAAAGATTTCTTCAACGCCGAAGATTGCGCAAAGAGCAGAGAGATTCTGCATTACGACGAATTCGGATACAACGGCGGCGGCACGCTGGATGACGGCATCAAAATGACGGTTATCGCTTGCTATCCGCACAGATTCGACGAAAACGGCAACTTGAAACCCGAGTTCAAGGGCGTCAACCCGATCAAGGGCGAGAACGCAACCAACAATCCCGTCGTCAACAAACAAAAGAAATAAACCGAAATCGGTTGCAATGGAAACGGAACGCAAATTGCGTTCCGTTTTTATTTCTCCCTAACATACCCTGCTCGATCCATCATCGGTTGCATCCAATTCTCGCCCGCCGCGCAATGCACAATGCACACAATTCTCGCGCCGCTTGCACAAGCGACATCTTGCAATTCTTCCGCAGGCAGATTATAATGAAATACAAGGGAGTTTAAACAATGATCACGCACTTATTTTTCGATCTCGGATACACCTTGATCGACGAAGACCGCGTATGGGAACGTCGTTGCACCGAACAGGCGCAAACCGTCGAATGTCGGGACAAGCATATCCGCGCGCAAGACATCCTGTCCGCATTGCAGAATGCGGCCCGTTGCCGCCGGCCGCAATACGAGACTGCGTTAAAGCAATTGGGATTGCACGAACGCATTCCCTATCGATCGGAATTCGAAACGCTTTATCCGGAAGCGATCCCGACATTGAAAGCGTTGTTCGCACGTTATCGGCTCTGTATCCTTGCCAACCAATCCGATGCCTTACAACAACGATTGCGTGACTTCGGAATCGCAACATATTTCCGCACCGTCGTCTCGTCTGCCGAACTCGACATCGCCAAGCCCGATCCTCGCATCTTCCGCTACGCATTGACGCAATCGGATTGCACTGCCCGACACGCCGTCATGATCGGCGATCGACTGGATAACGATATTTTGCCTGCAATCGCAATCGGTATGCACACGATTTGGATCCGTCAAGGCATTGCCAAACAACAAATCCTGCTGCCTGAAGATCCGCGTCCGGATCATATCGTCAACAATTTATCGGAACTGCTTGCAATCCTTTGACCGCACAAATCCGCACTTAAACGATTCCATTTGCCGAAAATTCGCCCCTTATACAGGTAATTTTGAATCATACAAACCGGTTGCATAGCGCAAAATCGCAGCAACCGTCTTTGCGTCGCGAATTTCGTTGCGCCGAATTTTTTGCATGACATCGGTCAAAGATAATTTTACGACATTCAGCAATTCGTGCGCATCGAGACAACTCTCGCCCGCTTCGAAGTCGGTACACAAATAGATATGCAACGGTTCGTCCGTATACGCGGGCGTCGGGAATAAAATCCCCATATCGTACAAGCTGCGCGCGATCAATCCGGTCTCTTCCCGCAACTCCCGTACCGCGCAAATCATCGGATCTTCGCCCGCATCGAGCTTGCCCGCGGGAATCTCCAATGTCGTACAATGATTGGGATACCGATACTGTTCTACCAAATAGATTTGCCCGTCGGAATCGACAGCCAATACGCTGCTGCCGCCCGTATGATGCACATACTCACGATCCGAACAGCTGCCGTCCGGCAAAACCACTTTGTCCCGATACAATTGCAAGATGCGTCCGTCATAGATCAGTTGTGACGATAGTTGTTTTTCTTCACATTCCATAGTCGCCTCCGTCCAAACAAAAAGACGCGCCTTGCGCGTCTTTTGTATATCGTATTTCGATTATCCCTGTACCGCTTTTCTCACGTCTTCGTAGATCTTGTCGTGTTTGACGACATATTCTTCGATCTTCAAATTGAGTTGAGCGCTCTGCTGGGTATACAAATCTCCGGCGACCTCGTCTACTTTTGCTTCGTTCAAATACTCGGCAATCGTACGGAATTCGACTTTGATTTCGGTAATTTCGGTCTTCTCGTCGTTGTACGTAAAACGCACTTTAGAGTCGAACAGATAATCCTGTCCGCGGACGAATCCGACATCCTGCGCGACAAAGGAGCCGTATACGCTGTTTTCGCCGTTGCAAACTTCTTCGGTCAACATCACGATATGGATACCGAAATCGTTGACGATAAAGGACAGCGAATTGCCTTCCGCCGTAACCAACGTATATACGGTCGCGGACAATTCTTCCGCATCCGTTTCGACCGTCGTCGTCATCGTACGCGCATACAGTTTTGCGCTCTTTGCTCCGAGATGATCGGACAAAGCCGTGGTCGTACCGGAATATGCCGCAAGCGTAACATCGGTAGCGTTGCCCTCGGGGGTTACCGTCGTGTTGCCCACGCGGCTGCCTGCCGCATTGGCGGCGCTGTCTGCCAAGCGACGCGCCAAAACCGTATATTCGCTGACATACGACGTATCCTTACCGTCCGGCGTAACGAGATAGCTCGAATTGCTGAACATGCCGCTGTCGTCGTTGACCAAATACATCCAATCGGTAAACGCTTCGTTCGCCGCATAATCGCGGATCAACTGCTTTTGCAAATCGGAATACTCTTTGCCGTCCATTGCGCGTTCCGCCATCGCTTTCTTCGCGGCGATACTGTTCGCCATCGCATACAGCACGGTCATATAATCGACGTCCAAATCGGTGTAAGCGTCTTTGAGTTGATCTTTTTCCGCATCGTAATCGGGGTTGGACACATTGACCTGAATGCCGCGCAAGTCGCTCGGCGCCATCAAATCGCCCAACGTACCGAGATTATCCGCGCCGTCCGCATATTTGCCCAACGCCAATGCCGCGCGGAAACGTTCGATTTGATTTTTATTGGAATCGTTGTCGCCGATAATCGCCTTATAGTTGGACAATGCGGAATCCTGCTCTTCGCTGAATTTCAACAAAATGCTTCTGACGCGCAGATAACCCGTATTGCGATGATAGTACACACTCGAACTGCCTTCCAACGCGCTCGCGTACGCATCGTCGTCGATATAATCGGCGAGATTGACGTTGACGAGTTTTTGATATCTGCCGTCGAGTTCCTCCTGCGTGATTTTCACGTCTTTGCCCAACGCATCGCGATACTTCTCGATCACGCGCTGCTGCTGTTGTTGACGCAGGTAGTACGAGTAATCCATATAACTGTTTTTGAGCGAATCGTTGAGTTTGGACAACGCGTATTCCATATTCTTCTTGGCGACATTGTCCTTTTCCGCCGCGATCTTTTCGTTCGCCAACGTCTGGAATTCCTTCGGCAACTGCGCCGCGTCGGTCATGCCGAGATCTTCGTACTCGGTACTCTCCTCTTCCTTTTCGCGGACGGGACGCGCTGCAAGCAAATCTTCGTCTTCTTCCGTCTCGTCTTCCTGCTCGTCGTCTTTGGTCTCCAACGCGGAAATTTCGGTCTCCCACTGTTGGGTAAATTGTTTGTTGGTCATTTCGATGCAATATCTTTGCTCGTCCACCGACAAGAAGTTTTTGGGATCGGACGACATCCGCACGATCTCGCTCTCGTCGGTCACCGCAGCGATACCGACGCCGTTCTTGGCGATGTATTCCTGCGCGTACAACAACAACAATTTCTGTTGCGCCAAATTGTTATAGAAATATTCTACGATCTGATCTACCGTAAGATAATTCAACAGACTGCCGCCGTTGGCAAGCACATAATTGAGCAATTCACCGCGATAGAGTTCGGCCGTCATACCGTTATAGTTGACCGTCGCAACGACCTGGTGAAACTGCCGATCTCCGTTGATCGGGAACATCGCGCACGCACTCAACAACGATGCGAGTACGATCACGAGTATCACCAAAGCCATAAGCCTTTTCTTCATGCTGCCGCTCCTTATTTATATATAATAATATATTGCTCTTCCATTATACACAAACGCACTAAGCTTGTAAATCGTTTTCCGTATTTTTATTGACCGCCGACAAAAATTCACGCATCATTCGCAATTTTTGTCCGTCGGACTTGTATCGACAATCGAATACGATCCGCGGTTTTTTGTCGTAAGTCATCACGCAGCGATCGCCCAAATCCGCAACCGCGCCCATGACGGCGGGATTGCGGTAGCACGAATCGTCCGCAAATACGATGCCGGCGCCCTTGGCGTGCAACAAAAGCTGCTCCGCATGCACGGCGGCGGCAACGTGTTTCATCCACCCCACGTCGATCAGATTGTGCAACGATTGCGGCAATTCGCCGTATGTCTCGCGCAAGTTTTCCGCCAAACGCTCCGCGCGGCTCGGAGAATCCAGATCCGCAATCTCCCGATAGACGCGCAGACGCACGTTGTCGTCGGCGATATAATCGGAATCCAGATACGCGTCCACGTCCATCTTGACCTGTACGTCGATCTGACGGGGCTGCTGTTCTCCGCGCAAACGATCCACGCTCTCCTGCAAAAGTTTGCAATACAGATCGTAGCCGACTTTCTGGATATGCCCGTGCTGTTCGCGTCCCAAAATATTGCCTGCGCCGCGGATCTCCAAATCTCGCATCGCGATCTGAAAGCCGCTGCCCAATTCGGTATAATCCAAAATGGCGTTCAGACGTTTGGACGCGGGCTCGGTCAGAACCTTGCCCTCCGGCACGGTAAAATACGCGTACGCGACGCGATTGCTGCGCCCGACGCGCCCGCGCAACTGATACAATTGCGACAAGCCCAGTCGATCCGCGTCGCACACGATCAACGTGTTGGCGTCCGGGATGTCGATGCCGTTTTCGATGATCGTCGTACAGATCAACACGTCCGCCTCTTTGTTGTAGAATCTGGACAGCGTTGATTCCAACGTATCCGAACTCATCTTGCCGTGTCCGACGACGATGCGCGCTTGCGGCACGAGTCGCGCCACGTGCACGGCAAACGCGTCGATGCTCGTCACGAAGTTGTGCAAGATAAACACCTGCCCGCCGCGCGCCAACTCTCTGCCGATCGCGTCCTGAATCAATCCGTCCGTCAGATCGGTCACCGCGGTCTGAACGGGCAAACGGTTGCGCGGCGGAGTTTCGAGCACGCTGATGTCGCGTATGCCCGACAGCGCCATATTCAGCGTGCGCGGAATCGGCGTCGCGGACATCGACAATACGTTGACGCTGTTTTTGAGCACTTTGAGTTTTTCCTTGTGCTCGACGCCGAAACGGTGCTCTTCGTCCAACACCAGCAATCCCAAATCCGCAAACTGCACGTCCGCGGACAAGATCCGATGCGTCGCAACGCAGACAAGCGATTTGCCGCTGCGCAGGTTATCCAAACTCGCGCGGATTTGTTCCGCGCTGCAAAAGCGACTGAGCAATTCCACGCCGATTCCGAACGGCGAAAATCGCGCGGACGCGGTATTGTAATGCTGCCGCGCAAGCACCGTCGTCGGCGCGAGAATGACCGCTTGTTTATTCTCGACAATCGTCTTGAAAATAATGCGCAACGCGACTTCGGTTTTTCCGTAACCGACGTCTCCGCACAGCAACCGATCCATGACCGCGCCGCGCTCCATGTCCGCCTTGCAATCGCGGATCGCCTCGATCTGATCGGGCGTTTCTTCAAACTCGAAGGCGTCTTCGAATTCGGTCTGCCATGCGGTGTCCGGTTCGTACCGATGTCCGATCTTCTTGCTGCGCGCGCTGTACAACTCGACCAGATCGATCGCCATTTCCCGAACGGACTTGCGCACGCTCTCCTTGACGCGATCGAAATCCTTGCCGCCGATCACCGACAGCTTGGGCACGACGTCGCTGCCGCTGTAACGGTTCAGCCGATCCATCTGATCGATCGGCACGTACAGCAGATCTCCGCCGCGATACTCGCATACGACGTAGTCCTGTTCGATCGATCCGGTCTTGATCCGTTTGGTCCCCAAGCAGCGTCCGATGCCGTGCAGCTCGTGCACGACGTAATCGCCGACCTTGGGCATCGTAAAAACGCGCGTCTTTTGTTGTCGGTCGGACTTGCGCGTGCGCAAGATATCGTCGTATCCGATCACGGCGACTTTCGCCGTCGGATAGACGAATCCGTGCGCAATGCCGATCGGCAACACCGTCACGCCGTGTCGCGGCGCGTCCAGATCGTCCGCATAGGACGACGCGATGTCTTCCTGTTTTAAACTCTCGACGAGCGCCTGCGCGCGATCGCGGTTGCCCATGCAGATCGCAACGGTAAAGCGTCCGTTGACAAACGTCCGCAAATCATGTCCGAGCGCCTCGTAATTGTAATGGTATGCACTCAAACTCGCCGTCTTGATCTCAAACGTCGCTTTGGGCGCGAACAACGTGTTGGTCGCGGTAATGTTGCCGAATCCGAGCTTAATCGCGCGATCCAGCAATTGTTTCGTTTGCGCGCGGGACAAAACGGATTTTGAATGCGCGCGCAAAACGTCTCCGTCCTGCGCAAGCGTTTTGACGCGGGCGAGATGTTCCTGCTCGAACATTTCCATCTGCTTGGCGACCGCGCTCGGCTCGTCCAATACGACGACGTGTCTTTGGGGCAGATATTCGAAAATCGTCGTCAACCGATCGCTCAGATACGGAATCAGCCACTGCATCTGCTGACTGCATACGCTCTGCTCCGCCAGCGCGTCGACGATCGCAGTGGCGCGCGTCATCGCCTGCGCGGATAATTTGCCCGTTTCCTTGCGCGCCTTATCGAGCGCGCGTTCCCATTCCGCGTCGTCAAACAACAAATCGTTGTCTGGCAGCAACGTCAATTCCGAAACCGCGTTGGCGCTCATGCGCGACTGCGGTTCAAAATATTTCATGCTCTCGATCTCATCGTCGAAAAACGAAATGCGCACCGGCATCTCCCGATCGGGCGCAAATACGGACAACGTATCGCCCGCCACGCAAAACGTGTTTTTTTCTTCGACGACCGACTCCCGACGGTATCCCATCCGCGCCAAAGACGCGATCAGCGCGTCGCGATCGCACGTCTGTCCCGTATGCAACGACAGCACCGACCGCGCCAGCCTGTCCGGTCGCGGATAATACTGCATCAGCGCTTGCGGCGTCGTAACGACGCAATCCAAGTCCCCGCTGCACATCCGCCACAACGTCCGCACGCGCGCGCCGACGTCGCCGCGACGGTACGCCTTATAAAACATCAGTACGTCCGGATTGGGTTCCAATACCGCCACGCGATCGCCGAAATAATCTTTGAGCGCGCCGAATACGGTATGGATCTCCATATTGTCGCGCGCCACGTACAGCACAAACGGCGCGCTGTACGCGCCGACATGGATGCGCTGCGCTTTGGACAACGAAAACACCATACAATCCGTACGGTTGTCCAAGGCTTGCCGAATCCGCGCCAAGTCTCCGCCCAGCCGATCCAGCGACAACAGGTTGTCCAATCCGCCCAACATATCAAACCGCTCCGTTGTACTTGCGCATGATTGCATCCGCGTCGCCGTCGCGCAGATACTCGACGACGCAGTCGGCAGCGCGCTCGATCGCGCGATCAATCGCTTCTTTGCGCTCGCCGCGCAGTTCGCTCAACACGTAATCGCGCAGCATCCGCTCGCCGCGCTCCGCTCCGACGCCGACGCGAACGCGCATAAAATCCGTCGCGCCCAACTCCTGCACGATATTGCGCATGCCGTTGTGCGTGCCCGCCGATCCCTGCATCCGAATGCGCAGCGTCCCGATCGGCAAATCCACGTCGTCATAGACGACGACCACGTCCGACGCCTGCGCGCGATTGGACGCGACCAATTGCTTGACGCTGACGCCCGACAAATTCATATACGTCTGCGGCTTGGCAAGCACCGTCTTTTCGCCGCGCGCATACACGTGCGCGCACAGCGCGTCGCAGGCTTTGTGTTTGCACGCCGCGCCCAGCTTGTCCGCCGCACGATCGATCACGCGGAAGCCGACGTTGTGCACGGTGTTTTCATACTGTTTGCCGGGATTGCCCAATCCGACGATAATCATGATTTTCTCCTTTTGCTCCGAAAATAGTCGCTCAGAATCCGCGCGCATTGCTCTTGCAAAATGCCGCCTTCGACCGCGCATCGATGATTGAAACGCGTGTCTTGCGGCAAATTGTACAACGATCCGCAGCACCCCGCCTTCGGATCGTACGCGCCGAAATAAATGTGCTCGATCCGCGCCTGTATTAACGCGCCCGCGCACATCGGACACGGCTCCAACGTCACATAGATGTCGCAGCCTTCCAGTCTCCAATCGCCCAGTTTTTTGCATGCGCGACGAATCGCGACGATCTCGGCATGCTCGTTGGCGCATCCGTAATGTTCTTTCATATTATGCGCGCGCGCGACAATGACGCCGTCTTTGACGATTACCGCGCCGATCGGGACTTCGTCCGCGCGCGCGGCGGCGCATGCCTGCATCCGGGCGCGTTCCATAAAATATTCTTTCGTATGCATACTCGTAGTTATTCCCGCGCGATCTGTCTCGCGCATTCCGACGCGATCTCCAATGTACGCGCCTGCGCGCGCACGATCTCGTCCAATCCATCGGCAATCTGATCGTACGGCGTCGTCTCTGCGCCGATCTCCACCGTCAAGCCCAATCGATCGGTCGTCGTCACGAACCAATCCTTATATCCGCCCGCGCTGTTTGCGCTGTCTGACAACGGATATCCCATCGCGTCCGCGATCCGCCGCGCGCAATCCGGATACGGATTCCTGCATCCGAAGCCCGCGTATACGACGTTGCCGCGCGCATGATAGCTGAGCGTAACCCGAGGCTGCGTGCGATTGGTAAAATCGCGCAATGCGATATTTTCGCTTTCGCTGCACGGATAAGGACCGACATAGTTGCCCGGCGCCGGCGCAAACACGTTTTGCGCGCCCGTTCCCCAATCCGCGTTCCAGTTGACGTTCAGATCCACCGCGCGCGCATCCGCTTTCCACAACCGAAAATCGTTGTCGTATCCGTTGACGCGCAACAGAAAATCCCGCAAAGGTTGTTCCGCGACCGACTCCAAACCGAACTGGCTCAGCAATACCCCGTCCGGATTGACCATCGGCACGCACCAGACGCCGCCGTCCGAGTCGTAATCGCGCATCATGCGCAGCACGAGCGGAGTCGTCGCCCATTCTCGCGCGTGCATGCTTGCCTGCATCAATACCTGCGGTCCGCTCAAATCGCCTTTGTGTACCGCAACAATCGGTCTGCCCAACAGCGAATATCCGATGTCGACCGTTTCCGCGCCTTGCGCGGTCAGGATCGCAAGATCCCGTTCCAAATCCGCCCACGTATACATATTGACACCATATGCCGCGCGCAAACGCGCCGTGACTACTTGTGGTATCCGCTGCCTTCCAATATCGTAAACGCGCGGTAAATCTGTTCGCTCAACACGACGCGCATCAACTGATGCGGATAGGTCAGCTTACCGAACGACAACGTACGGTCCGCGCGCCGCAATACCTGCGCATCCAATCCCCAACTGCCGCCGATGACAAACGAGATTTCCGAAACCCCGTCGACCGTCCAAGCGCGAATCTGCTCGGCAAGCTGCTCGCTCGTCCACATTTCTCCGCCGCGATCGAGCGCGACGACGCGCCCTTTGCATTTGTCCGACAACCGCGCGCCTTCCGCATGCACGGTCGCGGCGATCTGTTTGTCCGAATTGCCTGCAAGCGGCTCTTCCGCCGTTTCGACGATCTCGCACTTGCACCACTTGGACATGCGCTTGACATACTCCGCGATCGCATCGCGGTAGAACGTTTCCTTGATCTTTCCGACGCAAACGATCCGTATCTTCATCCGATATAGCCGCTTATCGTGTTGATCGCCCACATCGCCAGTCCGAGCACCGACGCATAGATCAACGCGCGGCGGTTGCGACGGTCGATGCGCGCTTTCTCTTCCTTGCGCGCGACGAGCAGCATTTCCCGCGTTTCGTCGTTTTCGCACGCGTCGTATTCGTCCTGTAAGGCTTGTTGCTCCCGCTCCAAGACGGCTTCTTCTTCCTGCGTCAAATACAAAATACGGATACGGCGCAGCCATTTGCCTTTTCCTTGCTCGGCAGCGAGCCTTTCGCGCTTATTCTGCGTCTTGGCGCTGGCGCGATACATCAGACACAGCAGTCCGCCCAACACGACCAGACCGCACACGCTCATCAAGACCATGCCCCAAACCGGCATCGATCCGTCCGCGCCGGCGCGGAATTGGATATACGACCCGACCACCGCATACAGATTGTTGCACAAATGCACGATCACGGGAATCCAGATGCTGCGCGTCATGTAGTACAATACAGCGCACACCGCGCCCAAAAAGAATTGATGCACCAACTGCACCGGATTGCCGTGCATGATCGCAAAGAAAAACGCGGACAGCAAGATGCCCTTGACGACGCCGTTGTCTCCGAACGCGCGCGACAACATCCCGCGGTACAGCAGTTCTTCGCAAATTGCGGGGAGAACGCACATAAACAAAATCCCGACCACCAACGTCCCCGCGCTGTTGATCTGCATCGTCGTCAACGCATCGACATTGTAACCGCTCAATCGCACGAGCCATACAAACGCTTCCGCAATCGGCGAAAACGCCATGATCGTCGCAAATGCGGTCGCAATCGCGATCAAGATCTGCGCAACGCCGATCTTGGTCCCGAATCCGACCTGCGTGTACAAATTGTTCGCGCGAATCTTGCTGTACGCGAGCGGCGTAATCAGGATCGCGCTCTCGTTGAGCAACAACAACACGCACGTGCCGCCCGTCGAAGCGAGAAACGCATCCGCCGCGCTGGTCAATTGCAAGATCAGCATCAGAATAAATTGCAACAAAATCTGCAACACATAGCTGGCGATAAACATCGCGCTGCCGTCGTACGGCTCCAAGATGCGTACCGGACGCTTGTCCGTCTTGTAAACTCTCATAATTCGATTCTCCTTGTCGGACGCGACTGCATCGCGACTTCGACCGTAACGTCTCTGCCTTCGACCGCATGAATTTGCGCAAGCGCGCGCTTGGTCTGTTCGAACGCGATCTCCGGCGTATTGTTGTCCTGGCTCAGATGCGCCAGCAAAATCGCCCGCGCACCGGCCTGTACGATCCCGCTCGTTTCCCGCGCGCAATCCGCGTTGGACAAATGTCCGTTGCCGCCCAAAATGCGACGTTTGAGCGGATACGGATAGCGTCCGCGCCGCAACATTTCCACATCGTGATTGGATTCCAACATGACCAAATCCGCGCCGCGCAATTTTTCGCGCGTAGCGTCGGACACATGCCCCAGATCGGTCGCGATCACCGCTTTGCGCTTGCCGTCCGCAATCGAAAATCCCATATGGTACGCCGCGTCGTGCGGCAACCGAAAGGATTCGATCGACAAATCGCCGATCTCGAACGGCGCGCACACGTCGCATGCCGCGACGCGAGCGGGACGCAATTTGATCGGACACTGCGCATAGCTGTCCGGATGCATGTATACCGGCACGCCGAGATGCTCCGACAACGCCGCCACGCCCTTGATGTGATCGGTATGTTCGTGCGTGACGACAATGCCGCGCACCTGCGTCAAATCCAACGAAATCATTTGCGCGCGCAACACGACGTCCTGCACGCTCAAACCGTTGTCGATGATGACGGCGCTCGTTCCGCTCTGCACGACAGTGCAATTGCCGCGGCTGCCGCTTGCGAGATTACATACCTGCATTTTCCGTTACCGTTCCGCATGTTATTGTAGCACAAAACGATTGTCGCGCACAACCTTCTTATGTTAAAATGTCCCTAACATCTATTGCGCGCAAGCGCACGAGGAGAATTATGTCCGTATTGGATACCCAATCGATCGCCGACGCCGTGGAATCGGCAATCGGATCGATCGCCTGCCGCATCGAAAGCGGTTGTTTACGCGCGCTGGAACAGGCGCGCGCGAAAGAGAGTCGAGCCAGCGCGGCGTTTGCGCTCGACGTGATGCTCGACAACGCCCGCCTTGCGGAACGCGAATCGCGTCCCGTCTGTCAGGACACCGGCATGGTCATCGTCTTCGTCGAGCTCGGACAGCAAGTACGCTTGCAAGGCGCGTTGCTGGACGACGCGATCCATGCCGCGGTCGCGCGCGCTTACCGCCCGCTGCGCAAATCCGTACTCGATCCGATCACGCGCGTCAATACCGGAGACAATACGCCCGCCGTCATTCATACGTCGATCGTCGCGGGCGATTCGGTTAAACTGGAAATCATGCTCAAAGGCTTCGGCAGCGAAAACATGTCCGCCGTCACGCTGCTCAATCCCGCGCAGGGATTGGAGTGCGCCAAAGATTTTATCGTCGACACCGTCGCGCGCGCCGCGTCCAACCCGTGTCCCCCCGTCATCGTCGGCGTCGGACTGGGCGGTACGCTCGAAAAAGCCTGCCTGCTGTCCAAACATGCGCTGATGCGTTCGGTCGGCACGCCCAACCCGGACGCGCAACTCGACGAATTGGAGCGGGAATTGCTCGCGCGGATCAACGCGCTCGGGATCGGCGCGCAAGGTTTCGGCGGCGATACGACCGCGCTTGCGGTGCATATCGAACGATTTGCGACGCACATCTCGTCTTTGCCTGTGGCAGTCAACATTCTGTGTCACTGCTCGCGCAGCGCAACGATCGTCTTACAAGGAGAATGAATATGCCGACCCGTATCACGTTACCGATCCGTCCGGAAGTCGCGCAGACTTTGCGCGCGGGACAATCCGTTCTGCTCGACGGCGAAATGCTCGTATTCCGCGACGCGGGACACAAGCGCCTGTACGAAAGCATTTGCCAAGGCGCGCCCGCGTTCGACATCGCCGCAGAAACGGTATACTTCATGGGTCCCTGCCCCGCGCGGGAAGGCGAAGTCATCGGCAGCGCCGGACCGACGACGTCGTGCCGCATGGACAAATACTCGCCGACGCTGTTCGACATGGGACTTGCCGCGCAGATCGGCAAGGGCAAGCGCGACCAAGCTACGATCGACGCGATCGCGCGCAACCGCGGCGTGTACTTTGCCGCGATCGGCGGCGCGGGCGCCGTATATCAACGCTGCATTACGTCCGCGCAAGTGCTTTGTTTTGACGATTTGGGCACGGAAGCGGTTCGCAGAATCTGCGTGCGCGACTTTCCCGCAGTCGTCGCGATTGACTGCGTCGGCGGCAATATCTACGCCGATTGAACGGTCGAAATCATACAAAAAAACACCGCTCGACGAGCGGTGTTTTCGATTGTACGCTTTTTATTTGCCGAAACTGTCTTTGAGTCCGGTCACGAGATTGAACTCGTATTTGCCGTCCGTTCCGTAATTCCCGACCGCGCTGTAATACCCCATGCGCATAAACTGCAACCGATCGTACGGCTTGCACGCGCGCAAAGCGGCTTCGCCCTTCGCCCGATCGAAGACCCGATGACTGTCCGGCGTCAAACGGTCGTTGAAATCCCCGTCTCCGTCCAACAACAGATAATCGTATTCGTGCAGCGTCAGATCCACGCAATCCGCAGCGTTGACCCATTGGATGACGCCCTTGACTTTCATGCCGGCGTTCGCGCCGCCGCTGATGCTGTCCGGGATATAGCGGCATACGATCTGCGTCACATTGCCTTGCGCATCCGTCTCATGCGATACGTACTCGACGATATACGACCCTTTGAGCCGCACGGTACCGCCCGGCACGAGCCGCTTGTATTTGGGCGGCGGCACGACGGCGAAATCTTCGCGATCGATATACAACTCCCGCCCGAACGTCACCTTGCGCGTCGTCTTGACTTCGGCGTTGGGATTGTTCTCGACGTCGTAGGTCTCGGGCGCGTCGACGTTCTCGACGATCAATTTGATCGGATCCTTGACGACCATGACGCGATCCGCGTCGCGATTGAGCACGTCGCGCACAAAATGTTCGAGCATCGCGACGTCCACTTCGCTGTTGGCTTTGGACACGCCGATCGCCTGACAAAAGTTGCGGATCGCCTCGGCGGGATACCCGCGCTCGCGCATGCCGCTCAGCGTCGGCATCCGCGGGTCGGACCAACCGCTGACCTTGCCTTCGTCGACGAGTTTTTTCAGATACCGCTTAGACATGATCGTCCGCGTCATGCCCAGCCGCGCAAACTCGATCTGCCGCGGCAGACTGCCGAATCCGCAATGGATCTTCACCCAGTCGTACAGCGGACGGTGATCTTCGAATTCAAGCGTGCAAATGCTGTGCGTCACGCCCTCGAACGCGTCTTCGAGCGGATGCGCAAAATCGTACATCGGATAGATGCACCACGCATCGCCCGTGCGGTGATGCGTCGCGCGCAAAATCCGATAGATGACCGGATCGCGCATATTGATGTTCGCGCTGGACATGTCGATCTTGGCGCGCAACACCTTTTCTCCGTCCGCATATTTCCCCGCGCGCATGTCGCGGAACAGTTGCAGATTCTCTTCTACGCTGCGGTTGCGCCACGGGCTCTCCGTACCGGGCGAAGTCAACGTGCCGCGTGTCGCGCGGATCTGCTCCGCATCGTAATCGCACACGTACGCAAGCCCCTTGCGGATCAAATCTTCCGCGCACTCGTACATGCGCTCGAAATAGTCGGACGCATACAGCTCGTTGTCCCACTCGAATCCCAGCCAAGCGATATCCTGCTTGATCGAGTTGACGTACTCGACGTCTTCTTTGCTCGGATTGGTATCGTCGTAGCGCAGATTGCATTTGCCGTTATACTGTCGGCGCAATCCGAAATTGATGCAAATCGCCTTGGCGTGTCCGATATGCAGATAGCCGTTCGGTTCGGGCGGAAAGCGCGTCACGATCGCATCGCACTTGCCGTCCGCCAAATCGGACTCGATGATTTCTTCGATAAAATTGAGCGTTCGATTCTCTTCCATGTCGCAGACTCCCTTGTCAGAACAACCCTTTGATTTCGTTGGTTTCGCTGTCGATCGTCATGCCGACCGCGCTCGGACGCTTGCTCAGTCCGGGCATCAGCATCATATTGCCGCACACCGCGACCGCAAAGCCCGCGCCGCCGCGGATCTGCACGTCCGTGACCTGCAACGTAAATCCGCTCGGACGTCCCAACTTGGTCGCGTCGTCCGAAAACGAATATTGCGTTTTGGCAATGCACACGGGCACGTCGCCCATCCCCGCTTGCTCGATCAGTCGGATCGAAGCGAGCGCCTTGGCGGAATACCGCACGTCGTCCGCGCCGTATACGCGGATCGCGACGCTGCGGATCTTGTCTTGCAGACTCGCATCGTCCGCATATGCATAGCGGAACGCGCTCGGTCTGTCCATCGCCTGAATGACTTTTTGCGCCAGTTCGATCGATCCGTCGCCGCCGTTTGCCCAACAGTCGCACAGACAGCACTCCGCGCCGAGCCGATCGCACGTCGCGGCGATTTCGTCCAACTCTTCGCGCGTATCGGTCGCAAAGCGATTGATCGCGACGACGACTTGCACGCCGAATACGTTTTTGAGATTTTCGATATGTCCGATCAGATTGGGCATTCCCGCGCGCAACGCTTGCAGATCCGGCTGTGCGACAAGATCTTTGCGCACGCCGCCGTTGTATTTGAGCGCGCGCACCGTCGCGACGAGCACAACCGCTTTCGGACGAATGCCGCCGACGCGGCATTTGATATCGAAGAACTTCTCAGCGCCCAGATCCGCGCCGAATCCCGCTTCCGTCACGACGATGTCCGCAAGCGACATCGCGAGTTTGGTCGCAATCACGCTGTTGCATCCATGCGCGATGTTCGCAAACGGTCCGCCGTGTACCAGCGCCGGAGTGCCTTCCAGCGTCTGGACGAGATTGGGCTTCATCGCGTCTTTGAGCACGATCGCGACCGCGTCTACAACGCCCAGTTGCGAGACGGTAACGGGCGCGTCGTCCCGATCGTACGCGACAATGATGTTGCCGATGCGGCGTTTGAGATCGTCCATATCGGCAGCCAGACACAGTACCGCCATGATTTCGCTTGCCGCGGTAATCACAAATCCGTCTTCTCTGGGCACGCCGTTGACGCTTCCGCCCAGACCGACGACGAGATTGCGCAACGCGCGGTCGTTCATATCCATGCACCGTTTCCAGACGACTTTGGTCGGATCGATGCGCAGTTCGTTGCCTTGCTGCAAATGATTGTCCAAAATCGCGGCGATCAGATTGTTTGCGCACGTGATTGCGTGCAGATCTCCGGTAAAGTGCAGATTGATGTCTTCCATCGGCGCGATTTGCGCCATGCCGCCTCCGGTCGCGCCGCCTTTGATCCCGAATACCGGTCCCAGCGACGGTTCCCGCAACGCAAGACATACGCTTTTGCCGATCTTGGACAAGCCGTCCGCCAGACCGATCGAAGTCGTCGTCTTTCCCTCGCCCAGCGCGGTCGGATTGATTGCGGTTACCAGCACGAGTTTGTCCGTCTTCGGCGCGGGACGACGTTTGATTTTCGCCTTGTAGTCGCCGTACAATTCCAACTCGGATCGGGACAATCCCAACTTCTGCGCGATCTGCTCGATCGGCGTCAGTTTTACGCTGTTTGCGATTTCGATATCACTCTTCATGTCAGCTCCCATGCGGCTTCCCGCGCACGCGTATTGAATGTATTTATCATACGATATTTTTTGCGTTTCGTCAATCGTATCTTTCGCGATTTTGCATCGATCCGCGCGTTCCGGACGCATGTCGCGACGCGCGCGCCGTCCGATCGTCGGCTGCGACTCGCAACCGCCTAAGCATCGACTGGCAAGTCGCGGTTTTGTTTGATTTCGCAACGACCGATTTGCAAAACGCCTTCCCGTTCCAATCGCCTGCCGACAAACAACCCGCGCCGTCTCGGCGCGGGTATTGATTAGGGTTTGTTTATTCGGCTTGTCGTCCCCACATCGTCGGACGTCCGCCGTTCCAAAGCTGATCCCAACCGCTCGGTCGTTCTTGCGCTTCGCAGTAAACCGTCAATTCGAAACAACAATAAAACGCATCTTCCTCAATCGTCGCAACGCCTGCGGGGATAAAGATGCTCTCCAATTTCACGCACGAGCGAAACGCCTGTCTGCCGATCCGCGTCACGCTGTCCGCAAGCCGAACGTCCGTCAACAGAATGCAAGAGTAAAACGCCTGTTCGTCGATATGCTCGACGCCGTCTCGGATCTCGACACTCTCCAAGCGTACGCAATAATCGAACGCGTTCGCGCCAATCCGCTTGACGTTGCCCGGGATAACGATCTGTTCCAGAGCATGACATTGCGCAAACGCCGACTCGCCGATGCGCGTCACGCTACTCGGAATCTCGATCGTCGTCAAACCGCCGCATCCGTAAAACGCGTACGCGCCGATCTCCGTCACGCCGGTCGGAATCACGCTGCCCGCGCATCCCGCCACCATGACGTTCGTATCCTTCTCTATGATGCAGTTCGTTTGGCTCCGATATTTTGCATTCGCGTCCGATACCGTCAAAACGTTCAAAAATTTACCCGCCGCAAACGCCTTTTTGCCGATATGCGCAACGCTGCTCGAAACTTCGATCCGCGTCAATACCTGACACCCGACAAACGCGCTTTCGCCGATCACCTTCGTCGTCTCCGAAATCGTACAATCGGTAATGCCTTCGTCCTTAGCGGATACGCATGCCAAATACGCATTGCCCGCGTTGCCCAAATACAGCGCGTTGCGGTATTCGTTCATTTCCAACGCATCGCAACCGGAAAACGCATATTCGCCGATGTGCGTGATATGATCGGGGAGTTCGACTGTGGTCAAAGTGCCGCATTTGCGGAACGCATACGCGCCGATGCTCGTGACATGCGAATCCGCCGCAAATGTTACGCTCGTCAGACTTTCGCACCCTTCGAACGCATGATCTGCCAATCCGACAATCGGATAGCCGTTGTACATCGCGGGAATCTGCAATTCTCCCTCACACGTTTTGTCCGCCGCGCTCACCGTGTACGACGCGTTGTCCGCATTCGGTACCAATTGCATGCCGGCATACAGACCGCGCTTGCAAACGGTGCAAATGCCGTCGGCATTGCGCGTATGCGCAGCCTTATCGCGCAGTTGATCCTTATGTCCGCACGTCGCCGCGTGCCAGTGATACGAAGCGTCGCCCGACCAAGCGTCCGAATACGTATGTTCGTGATCGTCGGCACGCACATACGCGCACACCGTGCATACGCCATTGCTACCGTACGCATGCGCCGCTTTGTCGCGTACCTGATCCGTATGTTCGCACGTCGCCGCATGCCAGTGATACGCGCTGTCGCTCGTCCAAGTATCCGCATACGTATGGGCATGCCC
>CAJTKI010000029.1 GCA_910576875.1 uncultured Christensenella sp. | reverse complement strand
TTCGTCGTACAGCACGCGTTCGTGACAGGCATGTTGATCCATCAAATATACGGTCTGTTCGTATTCGACGATCAAATACGTGTCGAGCACTTGACCGACGATGCGCAACTCCGACTGCAATTGCGCTTCGATCGTCTCAAACAGATCGCTTTGCAACGACTCCTCTCGCTGTATAGGCGGCAAAGGCATGCGGATCGCACCGGCGGTATCGGAGACTTTATCCGCAGGTCGGCGCATATTCGTCTGCTCGACGGCGCGATGATCGGCGACCAATTGGGACTGGCGCTCGATGCGTTCTTGCTGTTTGCGTTCGTTTTGCGTCTGTTGCTGACGCGCGATCACGTCCAGCACGAGGTCGGATACTTGCCGTCCGGATACGTTATCCGATTCGACACGCTTAGGCAAATCGTTCCGAATTACTTCCTTATTAGGCGCAACCGACGTCGGCGCATCGGCCGAGCGAATCGGCTGTTGCCGTTCGATGGGATCCGCGACCGACTCCGCCGCTTGCTTCTGCATCGAGGGCAGTCGCAACGCGCTCTCCTGTCCGGCTAGCGCGGACGCAACGCCGTGATAGACGACGGAAAACACGCTTTGCGGATCGGCAAAGCGCACTTCGCTTTTGGCGGGATGCACATTGACGTCCAATTGATCGAACGGCAAAATGAGATTGAGCACAAAGATCGGATGCATCTTGGTCATCAAACGGTGTCCGTATGCCTGCATCACGGCGACGCGAACTTGTTCGTTGACGATGCAACGCCCGTTGACAATCGTGACTTGATGGGATTTGTTATGCTTTGCGATCGCTGCATCCGCGACGTATCCGAAAACCCGCATACCGCCGCGCGTATAGTCGACCGGATACAAACGGTTGGCGATTTCGCTGCCGAACACGCTGTACACGGCGGATTCCAATCCGCCGTCCGACTGATAGACGCATTTGCCGTCGCATTCGTAACGGAACTGCACGTCCGGATTGGCGAGAATCAACTGCATGACGCACTGCGTAACCGCGGCGGCTTCCAACTTCGGTTTTTTCAAAAACTTTGCGCGAACGGGCGTATGATAGAACAAATTGTCTACGGTAATGCAACTGCCCTGCGGCATTCCGACCGGACATCGTTCCGTGATCTGACCGCCGTCCACGGTGATCTGGTTTCCCGTTTCGCTATCCGCCGTGCGCGAACGAAATGTGACTTGCGCAACTGCGGCGATCGAAGCCAATGCTTCGCCGCGAAATCCCAACGTGGAAATATCGTCCAGATCGCGCGCCTCTTTGAGTTTGGACGTCGCGTGCGGCAAAAACGCAAGCGGCAAATTTTCTTCGTCGATTCCGCATCCGTTGTCGACGATGCAGATTTGCCGAATTCCGCCGTCCGTAATCGAAATCGAAATGCGATTCGCTCCCGCGTCGATGCTGTTTTCGACCAGTTCCTTGACGACGGAGGCGGGACGTTCGACGACTTCGCCTGCGGAGATCAGATTGTATACTTTGGGTGCTAGAACATTGATTTTCGCCATACCTTATTCCTCGTGCGCTTGCGCGACCAATTCCGACAATTTCATCAGCGCTTGCATCGGCGTCAGACTGTTGACGTCGATCATGCGCAACGCATCCGCCAATGCGGAATGCTGTTGGCTCTGTTGCGCCAGTTGCGCGTATTGCAACAACGGCGCGTCGTCTCCCGCCAATTTTTCGACGATCGAATTGCGTTCCAACTGCGCGGAGATTTCTTTTGCGCGCGCGATCACGCCCTTGGGCACGCCCGCAAGTTTCGCCACTTCGATACCGAAACTCTTATTGGTGCCGCCGCGCATGATTTTGTGCAGGAAGACGATGCCCTTATCGCGTTCGGCGGCGATGATCTTAAAGTTTTGCACGCCCTCGTTTGTCTTTTCCATTTCGGTCAATTCGTGGTAGTGGGTGGAAAACAGCGTCTTACAACGGATCCGCATATTGACGTCTTCGACGACGGCGCGCGCGATCGAAAGACCGTCCAACGTCGAAGTACCGCGCCCGATCTCGTCGAGAATCAACAGACTGCGATTGGTCGCATTGTGCAAGATTGTCGCGACTTCCACCATCTCGACCATAAACGTGCTTTGCCCGTAAGCGACGTCGTCGCTTGCGCCGATTCGGGTAAATATCCGATCGGTCAAAGCAATCTCCGCCTGCGTCGCAGGAACAAACGAACCGATATGCGCCATCAACGTGATCAATGCCACTTGCCGCATATACGTGCTTTTACCCGCCATATTGGGACCGGTGATGATCATCGTACGGTTTTGGCTCTCGTCAAGCAGCGTATCGTTGGGGACGAACAGCCCCTGTTTGCCGAGCGCTTCGACGACGGGGTGTCTGCCCTCCTGTATGCGGATCGTATCGGAATCTTCCGCCACCGTCGGTTTGCAATAACGGTTGGCGACCGCGACGGTCGCAAACGCATAGATCGTATCCGCCGCCGCGATATTGCGCGCGGTCGATTGCAGTTCGGACAGCGCCTGCGTCAAGCGCAGTTTCAACTCCTCGAACAACTTCAATTCCAGCGCCAACGCATTGTCCGTCGCCGACAACACGCGGTCTTCGATTTCTTTCAGTTCCTGCGTGACGTAGCGTTCGCCGTTGGCGAGCGTCTGTTTGCGTTGATAGCGGAACGGCACTTTATCCAGATTGCCCTTGCTGACTTCGATATAATATCCGAATACGCGGTTATAGGATATTTTCAGATTTTTAATCTGTGTTTCTTCCCGTTCTTTGGCTTCCAGTTCCGCCAGCCACTGTACGCTGAGCTCCTTTGCCTGACGCAACTGATCCAATTCCGCACGATAGCCCGTACGGATAAATCCGCCGTCTTTGACGGACACCGGAGATTCCGGATCGATCGCTTCGCTTAACAGTTTGCAGATCTCTTCCAATGCAAAGATATTGTCGTTCGTCTCGCACAGCAACGCGCTTTTGCATTCCGCAAGCCATGCTTTCAATTGCGGCACGACTGCCAACGACGCGCCGAGCGCAAGCAGGTCTCTCGGTCCCGGATTGCCGTACGCGATCTTGGAAGTCAAGCGCTCGATGTCCTTGATCTGGGACAAAACTTCCGCCAGATTTTTACGCACGCGCGTATCGGATACCAATTCTTCGACCGCGTCCAAGCGCTTGCGGATTTTTTCGACGTTGCGCAGCGGTTGCTCCAACCAGCGTCGCAGATTGCGGGCGCCCATATTCGTCTTGGTTTCGTCCAATACGGCGAGCAAAGAGCCTTTGCGACTGCCGCCGCGCGCCGTTTCGGTCAATTCCAAATTGCGGCGGGTGTTCGCGTCCAAAATCAGATATTGCGAACTCTGTACATATTGAATGCCGCGCAAATGCGCCAACGTGCGTTTTTGCGTCTCGGATACGTATTGCATCAATGCGCCGCATGCACATACGGCGATTTTTTTGTCCGCAAACTCAAATACCTGCAACGTCGATATCTCGAATTGCTTGTTCAGAATTTGCGTCGCGTTGTCGTATTCAAACGCCCAAGACGGATAGTTTTGGAATTTCGGTAGACGTCCCAGTCGAATCGCCGACAAATCTTTCGTCAATTCGCAAGCGCGCTCGTTCGCCAAGATTTCCGCGGGAGAAATCGTAACGAGCATGTCTTCCACCGCGCCGAAATCGTCAAACTGCGCCTGCATGACTTGGAATTCTCCCGTCGAAATATCCAACCACGCCAAGGCGTATTGCGATCCGACGATGCATACGCATGCGAGATAGTTGTTGCGCTTGCTCTCCAAAATATCATCTTCAATGACCGTGCCCGGCGTAATCACGCGTACGACGTCCCGTTCGACCATGCCCTTGCCCGCTTTGGGATCGCTCAACTGTTCGCAAATCGCAACCTTGTGCCCCGCCGCGATGAGTTTGGAAATATACCCGTCTACGGCATGATGCGGCACGCCGCACATCGGCGCGCGCTCTTCCATACCGCAATCCCGACCGGTCAGCGTCAGATCGAGCAATTCGCTCGCAAGTTTCGCGTCCTCGAAAAACATTTCGTAGAAATCGCCCAAACGGAACAGCACGATCGCATCTTGATACTGTTCTTTCAGCGTCAAGTAAAATTTCATCATCGGTGACAATGCCATATCAATTCTCCTTCCGTATCCCGAACAACGAAGCGGACTGACTGCGCTGAATCGTCACCGGCACAAACGTGCCGATCCACTCCGGTATGCCTTCAAACGTGACCAATCTGCCCGTATCGCTGCGTCCGCAGACCATTCCGGGACGTTTGGGCACGATATCTTCGCAAAGTACTTCCAGCGTCTTGCCTTCATAGGTTTTGGACGCTGCTTTCGTCATCCGATTTTGCTCCGCGATCAGACGCATAATGCGATCTTTCGCAACTTGCGGATCGACCTGCGGCATTTGCGCGGCGGGCGTTCCGCGCCGTACCGAATAAATGAACGTAAACGCCGCCGAAAATCCCACGCGCCGTACGATGTCGAGCGTATCTTCGAAATCGCGCTCTTCTTCGTACGGAAATCCGACCATCAAATCCGTCGTAATCCCGCAATCGGGGATCTTGGCGCGGATCGCGTCGATGATGTCCAAATAGGCTTCGCGCGTGTAGCGACGGTTCATTTTTTCAAGAATGCGATTGGATCCCGACTGAATCGGCAAATGAATGCTGTTGCACAGATTGGGACTGGACGCAATGATGTCGATGACGTCGCGATTCAAATCCTTCGGATGCGAAGACATAAAGCGCACGCGAAACTTCCCGGGGATCCGGGCAATCTGCTCCAACAGATGCGCAAAATTACTTCCGTCGTCCAAATCGTGTCCGTAGGAATTGACGTTTTGACCGAGCAACGTAATCTCCGGATACCCCTGATCGAGCAACGTGCGGAATTCCTGCAAGATATCCGCCGTCTTGCGACTGCGCTCTCTGCCGCGCACGTGCGGCACGATGCAGTACGTGCAAAAGTTATTGCAACCGTACATGATGTTCAACCATGCGTTGGGACGCTTGGATCGCGCGACGCGCTCGTGCTCGCGGATCGGCGGATTGGGATCGGGATCGATCAAGACTTGCTTGACGCGATTTTCGCGCGCTTGCCGAATCGCGTCTTCCAGCCGATACAGATTGTTCGTACCGAGCACGATATCGACGAACGGAAATTTTTCGCGCAGACCGTTGCCGGCGCCGTCCTGTTGCGTCATGCAACCGACAACGGCAATGATCGCCGACGGATGTCGCATCTTCCACTTTTTGAGCGCGCCGATATTGCCCAGCGCGTGTTTTTCGGCGTTATCGCGGATACAGCAGGTATTAAACACGACAATATCCGCTTCTTCCGTATTCTCCGTCTGCGCATAACCGAGATATTCGAGTATTCCCGCGATCTTCTCCGATTCGTGCAGATTCATCTGACAGCCGTACGTAATAATCCGATACTTTTGCATATAACAATTATAACGAAAAAAAAGGATATTTTCAAGTGAATATGAGCGCGAAAAACCAAAAATCCACTGTAAAATCCGACTCCCGTTCCGGCAAAAACGCGGTGCGTCTGTTCGCGAAGATCTTGATCGGAACGATGCTCGTCTTCGTTGCGGCAGGCGTCTTGGCATGCGGCGGAGCGTTGGCGTATTTGTACGGCGCGCCCGCGGATCTCGATCCTGCCAAATTGACCGCCCAACAAGCCAATTTGCGCTTGCTGGATGCCGATCTGCAAGCCGTTGCGGGCACGCAAAGCGGGACGTTGCAACCGGACGAAGTACCGCAAAATCTCAAAGACGCGTTTATCAGCATCGAAGACAAACGCTTTTACGACCATCACGGCATCGACTATCGACGCATCGCGGGCGCAGCGGCGCGCAATCTGACCAAAGGCACCCGA
Source organism: uncultured Christensenella sp. (assembly GCA_910576875.1). Lineage (GTDB taxonomy): Bacteria > Bacillota > Clostridia > Christensenellales > UBA3700 > MGBC101980. The sequence continues at coordinate 12,349 of CAJTKI010000029.1, read as the reverse complement.
CAAGGCGCGTCCACGATTACGCAACAATTGATCAAAAACACGCATTTGTCCGCGGAACAAACGCTGTCGCGCAAGCTCAAAGAAGCCCAACTGGCGATCCGACTGGAACGTGCGTATTCCAAGGACGAAATCCTGTGCATGTATCTGAACATTCTGTATTTCGGCAGCGGCGAATACGGCGTCCAGAACGCCGCAAGACGCTTTTTCGACAAATCGGTCGATCAATTATCCGATGCGGAATGCGCGATGTTGGCAGGCATCGTCAAAAGCCCGACCAAATACAACCCGTTGCACCACCCCGACAACAGCAACGCGCGCAAATGCGTCGTTCTGCGTTGCATGTACGAACAAAAGCGCCTGACCCAATCCGAATACGAACAGGCGCTTGCGTACGAATGCAAAATCGCGGACGCGCGACGCGGCGACGGCGCGCGGCGCTATATCGATCAGGCGATCGGGCAAGCCGCGACGGTGCTCGGAATCGACGCGGATACGCTGGCGTACGGCGGATATACGGTCGTGACCTATCTCGATCCCGCGCGACAAACCGCCATGCACGATACGATCGGCGACGACGCGTATTTCAAAGCAAATTCCGACGGCATGCGACCGGACGCGATCGGCATCTTGGTGGACAATGCGACGTGCGGCGTACTCGCATACGACTCGACGCGCAGCGCGGACGTATTTTCATTGCGCCGTCAACCCGCTTCTCTGATCAAACCGATCGGCGTATACGCTCCTGCATTGGATATCGGCTATATCAGTCCGCAGACGATGCTGTTGGATGAAAAAACGGATTTCGACGGCTACGCGCCGTCCAATTATCAGGATCGATATTACGGCTGGATGTCTGCGCGCAGCGCGCTCGCGCATTCCCAAAACGTCCCAGCCGTTTCCACATTGCGCGGCATCGGCGCCCAAACGGCGCGCGCGTATTTGGACAAAATGCAGATCGCGCTCGACGACGAAGACCGCTATCTGTCGTTGGCGTTGGGCGGCATGCGTTACGGCATGACGGCGACCGAACTGGTCGGCGCTTACGCGACGCTTGCCAATTACGGCGTTTACCGCCCCGTATCCTTTATCCGCTCGATCCGCAACGCGGACGGTCAAATCGTCTACGAACATGCGTCTTGCGCGTCGGTGCGCGTCTACTCCGACGCCGCCGCATATATGACGACCGACATGCTGCGCGACTGCGTATCGGAAGGCACCGCAAGCAAACTGCGCACGTTGCAATTGGACGTCGCATCCAAAACGGGTACGAACGGATCGGATAAAAACCGCAATCAGGACGCGTACAACGTCGCTTATACGCCGCAGGTCACGACGATGTTTTGGCAAGGCAATCTCGACGGCGGCGCAACGTTGGACGGATCCGTCACCGGCGGCGGCGCGCCTACCTTGCAATCCAGACGGATTTTGGAAGATTATTACGCAAGCCATGCGGCGACGAATTTCGAAATGCCGTCCGGCGTGCGTTCGCTCCAACTGGACAGATTCGCATACGAGCACGATCGCGTTGAAATGTTGGCGGATCCGTACGCGCCCCAAAGCGCAACGATCAGCGGATTGTATGGCGCGGACAACTTGCCGAGCGAATCCGACATGAGTTTTTCGATGATTCACGCGCCGGAATATCGGATATGCGACGACCCGAGCGGTCTGTATTTGGAATTTACGCCCAACCCGCGCTTGCGCTATCGCGTGTACGAACGCACGCTGAGCGGCGAAAATCTACTGAGCGACCTGTGTCAAAGCGATCCGATCCGCGTACCGATTTCTCCGAGCGTCGGCTTGTTCGGCAACTCCTATGCGATCGTTCCGTATTACACGGACGACGGCGGACAGGAAGTCATCGGTCTGCCCGCGACGTACCGCCAACGCGGCGTGCTGTGGTAAGATCGACGCATAATCAAAAAGGGAAAGCGTTTTGCTTTCCCTTTTGTATGCTCGTCATTCCGCGTATCGCGGTCTCAACGTCAGGATTTCGGCATCGCGGATCGCCGCGTCGATCATTTCCGCCAGCCCCTCGATCTTCTCTTGCTCTTTGCACGCGGTTTCTAAACTCGGTTTGATGACCGGATTCTTCGGCAAAAACACCGTGCAACAATCTTGATACGGCAATTCGCTTAACGCGTATGTACCGATTTGCTGCGCGGTTTCCATGATTTCCGTCTTGTCCATCCCGATCAACGGACGGAATACGGGCAGATCGCGTACCGCCTGATTGGTGACGGTAATGCTTTGCATCGTCTGACTGGCGACTTGTCCCAGACTTTCTCCGGTAATCAATGCGCCGCAGTCGTGTTGTTTGGCGACGCGTTCGGCGATCTCGACCATGATGCGCCGCATGATCGTGATCATAAAGTCCGCGCGGCAATACCGATGAATCGCTTCCTGAATCTGCGTAAACGGGATCGCGTACAGCGTAATTTCGCCGCAATAATCGGTTAGCGTCCGCGCGAGATCGACGACTTTTTGTTTGGCTTGTTCGCTCGTGTGCGGGTACGAATGATAGTGAATCGCCGATATGCTCATGCCGCGCCGCGCCATGCGATACCCTGCGACCGGACTGTCGAATCCGCCGCTGAGCAACAACATGCCTTTGCCCGACGTACCGACCGGCATGCCTTGCGCGCACAGGATTTTGTCGCAAAATACGTACGAATACCCGCGTTCGCGGATATCGACCATGATTTCCGCTTGCGGTCTGTGCAGATCGACGCGCAATTGCGGATACGCTTCCAACACTTTGCCACCCAGCATCGCCGCGATTTGCGTACTGTTTTTGTCCAGACGTTTGTCCGCGCGATTGACGGTAATGCGAAAGGTTTTCGCGTCCGCGGGCATGCGTTCGACGACCGTTTGCGCCAGCAGGTCGTAATCGGTCGCGACCTTGGCGGCAACGCTCAAAGAATGCAATCCGAAAACTTTTTGCAACCGTCCGACGATTTCGTCGCGATCGAACGCGTCGTAATCCTCGATATGATAGCGATTTTGCGTGCGCACAAACGTATACCGCAAGCCGTGCAACGCGCGCTTGATATTCGAGATCAATACGCTCTCGAAGTACCCTTTGTTTCTGCCTTTCAAAAAGATTTCGCCGTAGCGAACCAATATCGTTTCCTGCATCGTCGTTCCTTATGATCGTTGTATGCCCGCGGTGAACGCGAGAGATTCTTTCAACGCCTGCGCGCATGCCTGCACGTCGTCGAGCGTCGTTTGTTCGCAAAAGCTGACGCGGACGATCCCGTCCGCCCATGCCGCGTCCAGTCCGAGCGCGGACGGAATGCGTTTGGTCGCCTTATGCGTCGCGCAAGCCGAACCCGTTCCGATCAGCACGCCGCGATCCTGCATCGCATGCGCGACGACTTCTCCGCGCGCGTTGCGGGCGGCAAGCATCACGATGTACGGCGATCCGTCTTCCGGCGACAGGATGCGGATCGGGATCGGACAAGCTCGCAACTGCTCGATCAACGCGTTTTTGCACGCACTAGCGTGCCGATAGCGTTCGCGCAGCGTGTGCGCGCATTCCTGCGCCGCATGCGCAAACGCCGCGATCGCGCCGACGTTTTCGGTCGCCGATCGCACGTTTTTCTCCTGCCCTCCGCCGAATACGAACGGACGCAGAAACAGTCCTTTTCGACAATACAGCGCGCCGATGCCTTTTGGACCGTGAATTTTATGCGCGCTGACGCTGTACAGATCGACGCCCGACGTCTTGACGCGCACGGGAATCTTCCCGAACGCTTGCACGCCGTCGCTGTGCACGATCGCCTGCGGACTGCGCGCCCGCACGATTTTTACGATTTGATCGAGATCGTTGATCGCGCCCGTTTCGTTGCATGCATGCATGACGCTGACCAAAACCGTCTCTTCGTCCGCGAGATCGCGCAACGCCTGCAAATCCGTCCGACCGTAACCGTCGCACGGAACATAGCGTACCGCGTATCCGCGCCGCTCCAACTCTTTGGACGTTTCGTATACGGCGGAATGTTCGCTCGATCCGATCAGAACGTTGCCGCGTTTGGCTTTGATTGCGCACAACAACGCGATGTTGTCCGCTTCGCTGCCCGAAGCGGTAAAATAAATTTCGTCCGCCGTCGCGCCGAGCGTCTGCGCGATCGTCTCGCGCGCTTGCTTGATCGCATTCGCGCATTCCAACGCCGGTCGGTACGGCGCCGACGGATTGTAGAAATCTTCGACCGCGTATTGCATATACAGTTGCGCGCACGCTTGCGACATCTTCGTCGTAGCGGCGTTGTCCAGATAGATCATGGCGTAGCGTTCTCCCGATCGGACGACAGATATGCGCGCGCGTACTCGTCCAACGCGACGCGATACTCTCTTCCGTCCGATAATTGTATCACATAGCGCGCAAAGCGGCAAGCGTTTGGACACGCGCAGACCGCGCTGTCCCGCCCGTCGAGCGGACGGATCTGCTCGATTGCGCGGATCGGAATTACGATCGCCGCGCACGCGCGCACGGGATAACGCTTGCGGATCTCTAACGTATGTTCCCGCAACGTATATTCGTACGTATGCGTCAGACATGCCGCGCCGAGTTGCGCAACGACCAAAATCACGCCGACCGCAACGCTGAGCGCCGCGTATTTGGCGGACACGAACATGCTGCCGATCAGCCAAATCGCATTCGCGATTTGCGCGATTTCCAACATCGCCAGCAGAAGGATTTTGAGCGGTTTATATCGATTTTCCGCCAACTCGTACGCGTAATACATTACTTAAACGTGACGATTGTCACGCCGTCTTCGCCTTCGCCGTACGCGCCGAGTCGGAACGTATCGACGCTGGGATGCTTTTTGAGCAACTCCGCGATCGCGTTGCGCAGCGTGCCGCTCCCTTTGCCGTGCACGATCCGCACCTGCGGATATCCGTACATCAACGCGTCGCTCAGATACTGTTCGCACCGATACACGGCTTCGTCCGCGTGCATGCCGATCAACATCAATTCGGACGGACAAACGCGACTCGCCGGATCCGGATTCGATCCGCGCGATACGCTTGCCTGCGGACGCGGCGCGGGTTCAACGGGACGGATCTTTTGCAGATCGGACATCTTGACCGCGCTGGTCAGGATACCGGCTTTGACGGTGCATTCCTTGCGCTTGGGATTGATCGAGACGACTTCGCCTTCGCTGCGCAGCGATTTGACATAGACGCGATCGCCAATCGTAATTTCGCCTTCGATCGCGCGTTTGGACGGATGCTCGTACGTCTCGCCCGCATGCGCGCGCGCTTCCAAACGTTTGCGCAACCGCCGCGCTTCGAACAACGCTTTTTCGTCTCCCTGTTTGACCTGCAAGCGAATCTGTTCGACCAACTCTTGCGCGTCGTCCAAATAATCTTGCAACAATTCTTTTGCATGCTTAGACAATTTTTCGTCCAGTTGCTTGTTCTTTTCTTCCCACCGCTCGCGTTCGCGCTCCGCATCGCGCAATGCTTTCTGCGTTTCCTGTCGATCGATTGTCGCCTGTTCGAGCGTTTCGCGCGCCTGTCGGTTCTGCCGTTCCGCCGCTGCGATCAAACGGTCGAACGATACTTTTTCAGACCCGAGCAACTGCTTTGCATGTCGCACGATCGCGGCGTCCAACCCCAGATTTTGCGCGATCGCAAGCGCATTGGAGCTTCCGGACACGCCCATGACGAGCCGATACGTCGGCTCGAACGTGATCGGATCGAAGTCCATGCCCGCATTGCATACGCCGTCGGTCGAGTAACTGTATTCTTTGAGTTGCGTATAGTGGCTGGTCGCGATCGTCACGCATCCCTTTTCGCGCAGATATTCGATGACGGCGATCGCCAGACTGCTTCCTTCCAGCGGATCGGTGCCCGCGCCCAATTCGTCCAACAGAATCAGACTGTTCGGCGTCGCCGCATGCGTGATCTCGATCAGATTGCGTACGTGCGACGAATACGTGGACAAACTCTGCTCGATGCTCTGTTCGTCTCCGATATCGCAGAAGACGCCGTTCCATACGCATACTTCGCTTTGCTCGTCGGCAGGCACATAGATGCCGCTCATCGCCATCAACGACAGCAATCCCGCCAATTTGAGCGATACCGTTTTGCCGCCTGTATTCGGTCCGGTTACGACGAGCGTACGATACGTTTGTCCGATTTCGAGCGTCACCGGCACGACTTTGTCCGCGGCGATCAACGGATGCCGACCTTTTAAGATTTTCAACGCGCCGCGCGTATTCAACGTCGGACGCACCGCGCGCATCGCATGTCCGTATGCGGCTTTCGCAAAGATTACGTCCAGACGCGTCAACGCGTCGTACGACTGTTCCAATGCCTGCAATTGCTCTGCCAGACGGAAAGAAAATCTTTGCAGCACCAGTGCGATTTCGCGTTCTTCTTCCAATTCGAGCGTGCGCAATTCGTTGTTGAGGCGCACGATCGCGATCGGTTCGACGTAGAGCGTCGCCCCGCTGTCGGAACGGTCGTGCACGAGACCGTCGATCTGACCTTTGCATTCGCTCTTGACGGGCACGACGTAGCGATCGTTACGCATCGTGATCAGATTGTCCTGCAAATATTTCGCATAGTTTCCGCCGCTGATGTAGTCCTGCAACTTCTGACGGATGCGTTCGTTGCACGCGCGCAGACTGCGACGGACATTGCCCAACGCGACGGAGGCGCAATCGCTGATTTCGTTCTCTCCGACGATCGCGTCCGATATATCCTGTTCGAGCGGACGGTCGACGGTCAACTGCGCCGTATACGCGCGCAACGTTTCCAATTGCGGATCGTTGATCGCATCCAACGTTTGCCGCACGCGACGGGACGCGCGCAACAGTCTGCCGCAACGCATGATCTGCGCCGCGCTCAAAACGGCGCTTTTCGACAACTGCAACAGATCTTCGTCCATCGTATCGAACGCAAACTGCGGCGTCGCGCAATGTTCGTACAACGCCTTATCCGCTTGCGCGGTCTCGTCGAGCAACGCCTGTACGCGCGCTTCGTCCGTTTGCGGAAGCAATCGCGCGATTGCGGCTTTGGCGGCGCAAGACGACGCATGCTGCGCCAGCTGCGTCAAGATCTTATCGTATTCCAGAGTTTTCAGCGTTTTTGCCGCGATCATTCGTTACAACACTCCCCGATTCCAATGTCCCGTCGTTGCGCCCGCGATGCGTTTGCCGTCGCGCCGCACGAAGGACTGTACGAGTTCCCGTACTTCTTCCGCCTTGCATTGTACCACGTTTAAGTAAGTTTGATAAGGCGTTTTTTCGTATTTTTCTCTCAGATCGATCGGTTGCGGATTGTACATCGTAAAATAGCACGACGCGATCCGATGTCTTTCCAATCGATATTGCGCGCGTTTGTCCCGATATGCAAACGCGCCCCGATACGCGCATCTGTCGCAGTCGCAACCGCTGTTGAGTTGTACCGGACAGTGCGTCAGCGTCATGACCGGGATCGGACCGTACGCATACAGCGTCGCGCCCGAACATCCGGACAATTCGGATTGGCGCAGTTCCGGACTCGCCAGATACCGCGTTGCCCCCAAGACGCGCGCGGCGTCTTGTTGATACAGATTCAGTCCGATTCCGCCCGCATACGCCAGTCCGTATTCGCGCGCCAACCCGACCGCATACAAGTTGTCGCAGATCCAACCGATGCGCAACCGCGCGCAAATCTGCGCGATTCCGCGCATCCGCGCGACGTCTCTGCCGCGCGCGATTTTCGGCACGGCGAAAAACACGCTTGCTTCGCGCATATCGGGACGCAACGCGCGCAAGCGCGTCGCGATTTCTTCGACCCGTTCGACGCTCCACATATCCGTCGTCGCGACCAAATGCACCGGCAAGTCCGCAACACTCGCGAGCGCGTCGATTTGATCGCTTTGGACAAAGACGCGATCTTCGATCGCATGCGTCGCATCGAGTCGCGCGGGATAGGCGCTGTAATCGACTTTTTGCCGTTCGCGTTCCCACCGGTCGAGCAACGCGTCTTCCAACGCCGCGATTGCCTGTCTGCGCAACGCGTTCAACTCGGATACGGGGACGAATCCGCCGTCCGATTCCCATTCGCACGCATCGGTACGGAAGACCGTATCGCCCGTACGCGCCATGCAGTTGCGTACCGTCTGCGCGTCCGTCGCGGATTTTTGCGCCGCTTGCACCGGGTTGCCCGTCGCGCATCCCCGCGCGCCGTCGCACTGCGCAACGACCTCCAACGGCTCGCCCACTTTCGCGCGCACGACAAAATCGACATAGCGTTCCGTGATCGGCGATTCGTATCGACGGATCTGCGCGCGATCGGACGTCAATGCGATCTGCGTACCGATCGGGATTTTGTCCGCGTTCGGATAAGCGATCAAAGATTGCTGCGCGCGTTTGGGATCGGGACGAATTTCGCTTACGGCGCAACCGCCGATCTCTTTGCCTTTGTACAGCAGTTTGATGCCGTCTCCCGCATGCAACGGTCTGCTCAATTGCGCGATCAACTGTCCGCGCAACGCGCCTGCGACGCGTCCGACTGTCTGTCCGCAATGTCCCTGTACGCGCACGGACATCAATTTTCGCGAGTCGTCGTAATTGTATCCCGCGCTGAATTTGCCGCGGTTGTACGCGCGTTCCAACGCGCCGACGTCCGCTTTGCCGATCCGATCGAGCACGCGCCGATATTGCGTGACGACTTCGCCGACATAATGCGGCTGTTTGAGCCGCCCTTCGATTTTGAGACTGTCTACGCCTGCGTCGATCAAGTCGTCCAATTTGTCGACGAGACATTGATCGGACGGCGACAGCAGATATCCGTCCGTACGGAACGCATCGCATCGGTACGGCAGACGGCACGGTTGATTGCACCGACCGCGGTTGCCGCTTTCGCCCGACATCATCGACGAGAGCAAGCACCCGCCCGAAAACGACACGCACAGCGCGCCGTGGACAAAATATTCGACTTCGAGCGACGTATGCGCCTTGATCTCTCTTACGTCTTCCAGCAATGCTTCGCGCGACAGCACGACGCGCGTAAATCCGAGTTGCTCCGCGATTACGGCGCCCGGCAGATTGTGAATCCCCATCTGCGTGCTGGCATGCAGCGCGATGTCGTAACGCCGAAAGATATCCAACATGCCCGGATCGGTCACGATAAACGCATCGACTTTGGCGCGCGCGCAGGCGTCGACATACTGCGCAAAGCGTTCTTTTTCGTCCGCTTTGACGCAGGTATTGCAGGTTACATACACCTTGACGCCGAGCAAATGGCATCGACGCACCGTCTGCGCGATATTTTCGGTCGTAAATTCGACCGCTTTTGCGCGCGCCTGGAACGCGTCCAGTCCGAGATATACGGCGTCCGCGCCGCACGCGATCGCCGTGTGCAGCGCGGCAAAACTGCCGGCAGGCGCAAGCAATTCCGCTTTCACGTTATTCGCGCAGCGACGCGCCGACTTCGCCGATCAGCTTATTGAGAATACGCTGCGTCTTCGCCGCGACTTCTTCGTCGGTCAACGTGCGATCCGCCAAACGGAATTCCATCGAGATCGCGACGCTCTTCTTGCCCTGTCCGATCGCTTCGCTGCGATAGATATCAAAGATGCCGCAATTCTGCAACGCGCTGCCGCCCGCGGCGCGCACGATATCCAACAATTGCGCCGCCGCAACGTCTTCGTCGACGATGACTGCCAGATCGCGTTCGACCGGCGGGAATTTCGCGATCGGACGGAACCGATAATGCGGATCGGCAAGCCGATCGACCAAGTCCAAATCGATCTCGGCGATATACAGTCTCTGTTTGACGTCCAGCTGCGCCGCGACGTTCGGATGTACTTCGCCGACATAACCGATCACCGTCTGATTACAGACGATTTCTGCAGAACGCCCGCTGTGCAGATACGGTCTGCCCGAACGCTCGTAACGCGCGTCCAATCCGAACTTGCGCGCGATCAACTCCACAACGCCTTTGAGTCCGTAGAAGTCTTCTTTCTCTCCGTACGCGCCCATTGCCAGCCGTCTCGTCTCGACGGGAAGTTCTTCCAACGGCAATTGTTTGGGCGTATAGACGTTCGCGATTTCGAACAGGCGCGTCTCGCGCACGTTCTTCAACGCGTTGGACGCAAGCGCTTGCAACATGCTGCTCGCCAGATTCGTGCGCATGACCGATCCGTCTTCGCCGAGCGGATTGCGCAGCACGACGCACTTGCGCAGTTCGTCGTCCTGTCCCAGCCGCAACAAATCAAACGATTTGGGCGATACAAACGAATACGTCAGGATTTCGTGCATGCCCTGTCCGACCGCGATTTCGCGCACGGCGTCGGCATTGCGTTGCGACTGCGTTTTGCCGCCCAGCGTCTGTTTTGCGTCGGCAAGCAACGTGCAATGAATCCGATCGTACCCGTACAGACGGATGATTTCTTCCGCCAAGTCGTTCGCGTTTTCGATGTCGTCGCGGAAAAACGGCTGTACGCATCTGAGCGTATTGCCCGTGCATTCCGTACGGATTTGCAGACGATTCAGGATGTCGACCATCTCTTCCTTCGGCACGCGGATTCCGAGAATCGCATCGATCCGATCCGTCGTCGTTTCGATGATCCGTTCGCTTAAATCCGCGCTCAGACAGTCGATCGTGTCCGATGCGATCGTGCCGTACCCGTTTTGCGCGATCAGCGACAGCGCTCTGCGCATGCCGTATTCCTGACTTGCAAAATCGATGCCGCGTTCATAGCGGTAAGAAGAATCCGAACGCAAATTGAGTTTACGCGACGTGCGTCGGATGTTGTCGCGCAAAAATTTGGCGCTCTCGAAGACGATCGTATTCGTCTGCGGACGGATCGAGCTGTCTCGTCCGCCCATAACGCCGGCGATCGCGACCGGACGTTGCGCGTCCGCGATCACAAGCATCGTATCGTCCAGCGCATACGGTTTTTCGTCCAACGCGACGATTTGTTCTCCGTTTTTGGCGCGGCGCACGACGATCCGCCCGTCCTGCAACAATTCCGCGTCAAACGCATGCATCGGCTGTCCGATCTCGATCAAGACGTAGTTGGTAATATCGACGATGTTGTTGATCGGACGCAGTCCGACCGCGCGCAGACGCTTTTGCATCCATTGCGGAGACGGACAAATCTTGATATCGCGCACGGCGGTCGCCATATAGCGCGGACACAGTTCGCGATCTTCGACGACGACGTCGATCGCGTCTTGCGTGCGATAATCCGCTTGCGCGACATAGTCGAGATCGGGCATTTTCAACGGCTGTTTGAGCACGGTCGCGACTTCTCTCGCGATGCCGAGCACGCTGTTGCAGTCGTTGCGGTTGGCGGTAACCGAAATATCGAGCACGGTATCGTCGCGTCCGAGCACGACGTTCAGATCCGTTCCGATCGGATGTTGCTCGCGGTTCATGATCAGGATGCCGTGCACGCCGGCCCCCGCATAATCGGACTCGCTCAATTCCAGTTCTTCGCCCGAACACAACATGCCTTCCGACACAACGCCGCGCAACTTTCCTTTTTTGATTTCCTGTCCCGTCGGCAGCAGCGAATTGTGCAGCGCGACCGGCACCAGATCGCCGACCGCGATGTTGTCCGCGCCCGTGACGATCTGCACCGTCGATTGCGCGCCGACGTCGATCAGACAGATCTGCAATTTGTCCGCGTCCGGATGCTTTTCCAAACGCAGAATTTTTCCAAATACGACGTTGCGCATCGCAGCGCTCTGTTCGATGATTTCTTCGACTTCGAACCCGACGCCGACCAGCTTGTCCGCCAACTCTTGCACGGACACCGGCACGTCTACAAAATCTTTCAACCAATTCAACGAAATTTTCATATACTCACCTTATCTGAATTCTTTGAGAAAACGCGTATCGTTTTCAAACAAAATGCGGATGTCCGGAATCCCGTACTTGATCATCGCGATCCGCTCGATTCCCATCCCGAACGCAAGTCCCGTATACTCCGCGCTGTCGATGCCGCAATTTTCGAGCACTTTGGGATTTATGATGCCCGCGCCGAGAATCTCCAACCAGCCCGTACCTTTGCAGACGCGACAGCCTTTGCCGTGACAGTTGGCGCAGGTAACGTCCACTTCGACGCTCGGCTCCGTAAACGGAAAATAGGACGGACGCAGACGCGTCTTCGTGTCGGCGTCGAACAGGCGCTTGGCAAAGGTTTCGAGCAAACCTTTCAGATCGCACAGCGTAATATGCTTGTCCACGACCAGCCCTTCGATCTGTTGGAACATCGGGCTGTGCGTCGCATCGTCGTCCGGACGATACACTTTGCCGGGACAGACGACGCGGATCGGCGGCTTTTGCGCCAGCATCGTATGCACTTGCACGGGGGACGTATGCGTGCGCAATACGATGT
>CAJTKI010000028.1:18990-19411 GCA_910576875.1 uncultured Christensenella sp. | reverse complement strand
AACGTGCGTTTATCCGTGCCGCCCGTTTCGTCCCACCAGAATGTATTGTCCGGATCTTTTAACGCAAATTCAAACTTGTATGTGCCCGCATATTTTGCCCGCATTTGTCCGGTCGCAACATCGAACGAATAGGTCGACGCGTCGATCGGATCATTGTTCGGATCCTTGACGACAAGCGTCGTCTGCATCTTGCTTGCATCCACGTTTTGCAACCCAAACGTCTGCTCCGCGGCATTGTATACCTTACTGCGATCCGTCGCATTCGCGCCCGAAGTCGGCACATCGACCGGTTGCGTTGCATCCGCCGCCGCTTGCGTCAAATCCAAATGAAATGCGGGACGGACCGCGTAAGTATCCGTGGTACGGTAGTCGTCATTGCCGCCGGACGTGTTCAGAAGGAATGCATTGCCTGCATAAAAGT
>CAJTKI010000028.1:0-18980 GCA_910576875.1 uncultured Christensenella sp. | reverse complement strand
ATAAAAGTAGTTGCCGGAGCGCAGCCACGAATCCTTTCCATTACTACGCTGTGCGTCCGACAAATTCCAGATGCCGGTAACGCCGCTGTATCCCGTCTCCGCCAAACTCGGCAGCCACAGATAATCGCTTGCCCACTCCGTATAATGCGTTTTGCCGCTATAATTCATGTTGGCGTTATAGTAACTCTCGATCTCCGGCGTGCCCCACGCTTCGTTCGGACATGTCTTGTAACTGCTATTGTATTTCACGATCGTTTCCGTTCCCTGATACGCGACATTTTTCGTTTGCACGATATAGTCGAGCAACGACAATTCACGGCTACCATCCTTAACCGACTGCATCGTAAACTTCGCATATTGGTGATCCGCGCTTTGCGCAATCTGCGTCAACGTCGTCGCCCCTTGCGTCGCGACATATCCGCATCCGCCGCTGTTCAACGCATTGGCGCGGATATAACTCGTGCTGTACATATTGCCCGGATACGCGTCCGTCGGCGTATTGGCATACCAAGTATTCCACTGCGACGTCTCCGCGCTCGTCGTCAGCCACATCGTCGCAATCGTATGTCCGTTGTCCAACTTGCGCAGATCCGTCACCGTCCACTGTTTGCCGTCGATTGTCACGACGATATCTTTGCCGTCGTTGACATCGCGGATCGCTTGCGCATCTTTGGCGGAAAGATCGGCAATCTTGCGCATATCTTCCGTATCGCTCGCCAACGCATCGATCAGCGTCCAAAACTGCTTGCCGTCGAAGACTTTCTTGCCGCTTGCCGCCGTATCGTAATCGGGCAACAACAATTCGCCGATCGTTACCGTCGTATCGGGCTTGATGTCGGTACCGTTGAATGCAAACGCGCGGCTTTGTCCCGCGCCGCACGCGATCCAGCATGCGACGACGGTCAATGCGATCAATCCGACCGCAATGCGTTTCTTTGCAATGGATTTGTAAGCAGATGTATTCATATCGTATTCCCGAATCGTATTTTCCAATTCCACACTCTAGCGTTTGGCAAAAGGTTCATAGATTGGTTTATTCCATGAACTTTTTAAGTCAAAAAAGAATTTTTAAGCAAAATTAGACTTTTCAATATCGAATTTCACGTCAAAATCGGGTGTATGTCTTGACTTTTAGCAATTACGCAAATAAAATAATAATAGAAAAGTTCATGGAATAAACCATTCTATGAACCGAAAACCAACCGTTTCATCTGCGAATTTGCAATAAAATTCCGCAAAAACGATAAAACAAATCGCCCCGTCCGATCCGAAAGAACGACGGGGCGATTGCATATTTCAACTATATTCAAGAGCGCTGTCTGCCGAAGATCGAATACAATTCGTCGTTGATCGGTTTGAGCTGACGGGACAGACGTTTATACACCTGCGTATAAAACGTCCGATACGCCTTGTGCCGCTCGGGATCGGGGACGAATCGATCCTGCACGTGCACCATGCGATCGACCGCCGCGTCCAAATCCGCATACACGCCCATGCTGACAAAACACATGATCGCCGCGCCCAGTCCGCTCGTCTCGTAGGTCTGCACGCGATACAGTTCGCGCCCGAAAATATCCGCCGTGATCTGACAGACGATGTCGCTGTTGGATCCCCCGCCCGATACGGAGCACGCGCGGATCTTGGTCAATGCGCGCGATTCCAGATTTTCCAATCCGTCGAGCAAGCCGTACGCGATGCCTTCGATGATCGCGCGATAAATATGCATACGCGTATGCACGTCGCTGAATCCGACGATCGCGCCGCGCGCTTCGGGCGTTTTGAGTCCCGGACCCCATTGCGGCAACAATACCAAACCGTCGCTGCCCGGCGGAATCTCCTGCAATCTGCAATCGAGCAAGCTCTCGACCGATACGCCCTGCGCTTTCGCCTGCTCGGTCTCTTGGACGGCATACTGTTTCTTAAACCAACTAACCATCCAATACCCGCGAAAAATCTGAATCTCGGGATTGTAGCAATCCCGCGCCACGCTCGTGTACGCCGGCATAAAGGTCTCCGGCTCGACGTAACGCTTGGTCGTAATCTCGACGGACGCCGCCGTCCCCAACGAAATCGAAGCCTTGTGCGGGCCGATGCAACCGCATCCGAGCGTCTCGCACGCCTTGTCCGCTCCGGTCGCGACAAACGGCACGCCCGCGGCAATCCCCGTCTGCTCGCTCGCAAGCGGCGTAATATGCCCGATCACTTCGCCCGGCTCGACAAGCTCGCACATCTTGTCCAACTCGCACCCGAATACCGGGAAGGTCAGCGCATGCTTGCTCATCCAAGTCCTGCGACGGTAGTCGTACGGAAATTTTGCCGCCTGTCCCGCCTTGCTGTCCGCCAACCGCCCCGTCATCATAAACGTAAACCAGGCGCTCGGCATGACGACCTTGGCGGTACGCGCCCAGACGTCGGGTTGGTTGAGCCGCACCCAGTTGGTATAACTCGTACGGCGCGATACGCGCACCGTCTCGCTCATCCCTACCAGCGAGTACAAAAACCGTCGACCCAGCGGCAACGGATCCGGACATTCCGCTTCGCGTTTGTCCAACCAAAGAATCGCATCGCGCGTCGGATTGCCGTCCCGATCCAAAAACATCAACGAATTGCGGATACTCGTGACCGATACCGCGCCGATCGCATCCCATTGCTGCGGCGCGACCTGCTCGCGGAGCATGCGGGATACCTTGCAGATCCCGTCCCAATACGCGACGCAGGATTTCTCCGCGCGGCAATCCGTATCCGACAGATACAGCGGCTCTTCGAGCTTGGCTTTGCCGACGATCCGTCCGCACGCATCGAACAAAATCGCGCGCGTAGACTGCGTGCCGATGTCGAATACCAATGCCAATGGTTGTTGCGTCATGGAATTACCTGCCTTGTATCATTTGTTCCGCTTTGCGATAATCGACTTTGCCGATCTGCGTCAAAGGCAAATCGTCGATCGGAAGAATGCGCGCGGGCTGACTGTATTTGAGCAATTGCCGCCCGATCGCGTCCCGAATCGCGTGTTCGATATCTTGATTATAGCACATTCCGTCCTGCAAGACAATATACAAATCGATCGCGTTTTTGCTCTCGCGCACGCAACGGATCGCGCAGCATGCGCGGATCTGCGGCAGTTGGGAGACGACGTTTTCGATCTCCTGCGGAAACACGTTGACGCCGGAAATCTTGACCATGCGTTTGGCGCGGTCGACGAAATAGAAATATCCGTCCGCATCCAAATAGCCGATATCGCCGGTGATCAACCACCGCGTCCCTTGCGCGTCCGTCCAAAAGCCCTCGTCCGGATCTGCGCCCCAATATCCGCTCATCAGCATTTCGCCGCCGATCAGCAACATCCCGCGCTCGCCCGCCGCAAGAAAGCGGAACGCGTCGTCAACGATCGCAAACCGACTACCCCGTATGGGCTTGCCCAACGATCCTTCGCGGTAAATATCGGGCGTATTGATGCAGGTCACGCCCGCTTCGGTCAGTCCGTAACCGCCGCTGAGCGGCAGCGGATTGCCGGCGGCGCGCATCTGCGCGTAAAATCGCTCGCTCAGTCGGGAAGAAATGCGATCGCCCCCGCAATAACAGGCGCGCAAGCGACGCAACGCCCTGCCTCGGAACTTGCCGACCTGCAACATCCGATCGTACATGTTGGGCACGCCGGATATGAACGTAATACGATTGCGCCGTACCGTCGCGCACGCGGACGCGGGACGGAATTTAGGCACCATGACGGGATACCCGCCCGCGCAAATCGACGTGTGCATGCAGATCCCCAACCCGAACGTATGGAAGATCGGCAACACCATCAACATGCAATCGCGATTGGTCGCGCTGCCGCCGATCGCGCTGTACAGGACGTTGTCCGCGACGTGATTGAGCGCCGCGTTGGACACCGCGACCGTGCGCGGCTCGCCGGTCGTACCGCCGCTGTGCATATACGCCGCGATATCGTCGCCGCCGATCGCAACGTCGTCGATCTCTTGTCCGCGAAAGCGCACCGCGTCCCGATACCGCGCAATGCGCGCGCCGTCGTACGGAATCTCTCGCACGCGCGATCGCACGTACGCGCCGTAAAAAGGACGAAACAGGCGCGGCAAATAATCGCATGCGGAACAAAAAATAATCGGCGCGTCCCACGCCTGCAACGCATCGCGGTAGTCGCCGTAAAACTCGTCGAACAAAAACATCGCCTTGGGGCGCATCGAAGACACGATCCGCGTCATCCGATCCGCAGGCAAAAGCGGGTGCAACAGATTGGCAATCGCGCCGATGCGGTTGATCGCATAAAACGCGACGATCGCATCCGGAATATTGCCCAAACACAGCACGACGTTGTCGCCCTTGCCGACGCCGAGCGAGCGAAGATACGCGCCGAGCGCGCGGGTATGCTTGTCCAGCAACACCTGCGTCCCGACCGCTCCGTAAAACTTCCAACAGACGCTGCGCTCGGACAACTGCGCGCGCGCCGCGCGCAGATAGTCGTACATCGAGCAGTCAAACGTCCGCATCACAGCCACCGATCCCAAAAGCCGTCTTGCGCAAACCGCCGCGCGTCCAAATCCTTGCCGTACGCGACCAACGAAGATACCAAGACCGCCGTCAGTCCGACAAACAGCGAAATCGCAACGTCGGACAGATAATGCTTGCCCGCCATGATGCGCGACGCCGCGACCATACAGATCATCGCCACTCCGACCGACAGGAACGATACGCGCAACTTGCGCTCGGTACGCTGGAACCACATTAACGGAGCCAACAGCAAGACCGCGCAACTCATCATCGTATGCCCCGACGGCATGCTGTCGCCGCCCACGCGCACCAACCGATACCACGGCGAAAACGCCGCCGCGCCGCCGATGACGTCTTCGTAGCGGGCGCGTCCCCAAATCCATTTGAACACCAACGTCAGCAACGCCATCGCCGCAATCGTAACGACGGTGACAAGCGCCCATTTTTTATACGCGTTTATGTCGCGGATCGCCAGACGCTCGAACAGATAAACAATCGCAAAAACCACGCCGCCCAGTACGATCGCCCCCGCATACACGACCAACGACGACGAAAACAGCGTCTCCAAAAAATCCACCGCGCCCAGCGCGCACGCCAACACGCCCGCAATCGCATAGACCGCCGAACGCAGATGTCCGTACAACGCGCTCGGTACGCGCGTCGCCGTCTGCGACGCCGTCAACAACACGCCGAACGCGCCGCCCATCACGCAGAATCCGACCCATTTGCCCAACACGTTGCCGACCAGACTGAACGCATTGTCGGGCAGATAAAAATATTCGGATATCTTATAATCGTACAGACTCGCCGCAATCAACGCCGCCGCCGACAGCGCGAGCGTGATCCCGAACAAAATCAACCATTTGTGCCAACCGAGTAACCGTTTCATTCCGTAATCTCCCCGAACGTATATTTTCCATCTCGGAAAAAGATATATTTCAAACCATAAAATATCAGATACGTCAAGCCCGCGCCGACAACGACGTCGGACAGATAGTGCGCGCAATTGACGATCCGAGATACGCAGGCGACGACGCACAGCGCGGTCGCGCACGCATACAGCGTATATTTGAGCCAACGCTTGCGCATGCTCGGCAAAACGTCGCACAGCACGCAAACCAGATAAATATGTACGATGCTCGAACTGTGTCCCGACGGAAACGACGTATACGAGTACGTCTCGGACAGTTTCTCTCTGCCCGCCATCGGACGATACCAGGGCGTAAAGCCGTCAAAATTGCCTTCTTTCAGCATGTCGCGGTAGCGCATCCGACACCAGCCCGCTTTCATGATGCGAATCACGACCAACGCAACCAACAAAAACACGACCGCAAACACCGCAAACTTAAACAACCGCCGCATCGTCTGCTCGGGCACCAGCCGTCCCAACGCCAATACGAGCGCCGTATACAGCGCCGCGCTCAACGCGGCAAACGCGCTCAGGTGCGGCGGCTCCGCCAACTTGGTCGACGACAATCCGAAGATCAACCACCCGGCATAACACACGACGACGGCAAAAACCGCAAACGCGATGCGCGCCGCGCGCGTCCCGAAATACCGCGCATTGTAAAAAAATACGCCGCCGCACAACGGCGCGACCAAATACGACGGATACTCGGCGTAAACCGCAAAAAACTGCCCGTAAAAATTGCTCTGATCGCCGATCGCCTTGCTGATCGCCAAATCGTAATAGGTCGCGACGATCAACAGCGCCGCCAGCACGAGCGCGGCGAGCGCATGACAGATACACGATATCTTGGCGTCTTTGCTCATATACCCTCCGCAGACGTGCCGCGCGCGAATCGCCGGACAAGGCAACGCCCGCGCTACCATAGTATTCTTATTATACACAAATAAGACTCGGAAATCAACTTATAAAACAAAAACACAAAACAAAGACCCGTCCGCAACGGACGGGTCGAAATGTCTTGTCGATGTACGGCTTAGAACATCGTCAGTTTGTCCGCGATCTTGTAGCCTTCCACTTCGGCATAACCGAATTCTTGACGGGAGTTGAGCGTAATGCTGCTGTTGATGATGCCCGCGATCTGAATCGTGTATTTCTCTTCGATGTCGATCAAGCGCAGGAAACCGTTTTCCCAAACCGTGAACTTGATCTTCAAGCCTTCGAAATCCAGCTTGCTCGGCTTGGCGCCGCCCTGGGTCAGCATGTAAATCATGACGTCGCGATAGTTCTTGGTGACTTGATCTTTGTCGAAGTCGATCGTGAACTCGTAGCAACCGTCTTTGAGCGTCACGCCGGTCGAAGTATCTCCGCCCGCTTTGACGATCGCGTCTGTCGAATCGATCTCGATGTCGTACATCCACAGACGAACCGGATCGTTGACCTTATCTTCGACCAACTTCGGAACGCTGGAAATGTATTCCGGATCCTGCATCTTCTTCGCGGTGATGTAATATTCGCGCTTCTCTTCGTCCTTGTCGCTCTTGATGTCGCCCTTCTTTGCCGCACGAACGCGCACGTCGCTCGCCGATTCGATGATGACTTCTTCGTACACCGCAGCGAAGGCCGAATGGCTCTTGTTGTCCGTGAACAATTGCAATTCCGGATTATATTCCTTGCAGGTAGCATCCGTATACGCCTTGCCGGAACGAACCTTTGCCGCAACGACCATTTGGTTGACCGTGCCGCCCACGATCGTCGTGGCGACCATGCCTTGGTTTTTGGACGTGATGTAGTCCGCTTGATAATAGTTGATCATCGCGGCCTGCATCATTTGCATCGGCGTCATGTTCGCGTTGACTTCCACGGTCGGGGTCTGGGTCGGCTTTTCGGCGCCGATCGTCAGATCGGGATACGCGAGCGCTTCCGGTCTGCACGCCGCCATCGTCGTCAGCAGCACAACCGCAAGAATCACGACGACAACTGCAGTGATACCTTTTTTCATACTTCTCTGTCTCCTTCGTTTACATGAAATGCATGTAAGATTCTGCATTTATCATAATATACCGATATGTAAAATGCAAGTAAATATTACAATTTTTTTAGATTTCATTTCCGCTGATTATTTTTTATAACAATCCTTAATCAAAAACATGGACATTTTTTATACATATGTCCGAAAAGTGCCCGAAGAAATGATTTGACATTCCAAGCGGGTTCGGATAAAATAGATTGCGGTCGGCACAACGCGCATCCCGCGGCGCCGTCCGAACGCCTAAGGCGCATGCAATACCATATATAAATAGGAGATCTCATGAGCATCTATATCACAACCGAAGCCACCGCAGACTATCCGGACAACTTGCTCGCCGACAACATGGCGATCATTCCGATGGGATATTCCGTCAACGGCGTCGCCTACGACGGTTGCACGCAGAAACTGACGCCCAAACAATTCTATGACGTCTGTCGCAACGCCAAATCCAAAGAAGACCTGCCCCAGACCGCTATGGTCACCGCGTATGCGGCGCAGGAATTCTTCCGTCCGCTGCTGGAAGCGGGACACGATATCGTGCATATCGGATTTGCGTCGGCGCTCAGCGGTACGCTCGATCAGCTCAATGCCGCCGCGCGCGAATTGCGCGAGCAGTTCCCCGATCGCAAAATCGCGGTCATCGACAGCCGTTGCGCCTGCTTCGTCGAAGGTCTGCTCGTCTATCATACGATGCTCAAACGCAACGAAGGCGCCTCGTTCGACGAACTCGTCGCGTATGCCGAGCAGTTGCGCGATCAATGCATCGGATATTTCGTCGTGGACGATCTCAAACATCTGATGCGCACGGGACGCACGTCCCGCGCCGCCGCCTATATCGGCGAAGCGCTGCAAATCAAACCGTTGCTGTACATCAATCGCGAAGGACAACTCGTCCCGATCGCCAAAGCGATCTCGCGCAAAAAGGCGATTCGCACGCTGGTATCGTACTTTACGCAAAAGGCGTTGCCGTTGGAAAATCAACCGCTCGTCGCCGTCGGTCATGCGGACTGCCCGGACGACGCGCAGGCGCTGGTGGAACTGTTGCGCAACGAGTACGGCGTCGCGAATACGATCGTATTCGACGTCGGTCCCGTGATCGGCACGCACGTCGGCGCGGGCATGCTCGCGCTGGTCGCGCTCGGCAAAGATAAAATCGAATCGAACGACCCCGCTTACAAAGCCTAAACGACGACTCCGATACAAACGAAATGCGATGCCGTATACGGCATCGCATTGTTGTTTGTCCGAAATCGGAACGATAGGATCGAGACCGTTACGATTGTCCCGAATCGTCCATGTTTTGACGCGCGTTTTCGCGCTCGGATTGCGCAGGCGCAACGATCGCGTCCATATTTTGAATCTCCTCTTGCCCTGCGGTTTTCGCTTGCGAATCTTCCGATTTTGCAACAACGTCCGTATGCTGCGCATCGGAAGCGGCGCGCTTGTTTTTGCGCATGCGGACGACGAGCGTCATGATGTAGACTGCCAAAACGATTAAAACGATTGCGAGCAAAACGCCCAGAATCAAATCCACGTACGCGCGCAGATACCAACTGAGCAGCGTAATCAGCGTACCGGCGACGGCGTTGCCGAGCCAAACCATAACCAACGATTTCCAGAACGGGAGATCGAGAAACGTCGCAACCGCGCTGCCCGTCCACACGCCCGTCATCGGCAACGGCACGGCGACGAACGTAAACACGCCGAGCATCTTGCGC
This sequence comes from uncultured Christensenella sp., assembly GCA_910576875.1. Classification (GTDB taxonomy): domain Bacteria; phylum Bacillota; class Clostridia; order Christensenellales; family UBA3700; genus MGBC101980. The sequence continues at coordinate 9,817 of CAJTKI010000028.1, read as the reverse complement.
CGCTCCAAAATGCGCGGATCGACGCCGTCCGCGTCTTTGACGACTTTGGCGGCTCTGCCGACAAACACGCCCTCGACCGCGTTCGCCAACGCGCGGAAGGGACGAAAACGCTTCATCCAATTGAGCACCGGACGCAGTAAAAGCAATAAAATCGGCGATACCAGCGCCGATCCCAACCAGCACCAGCCGAACGCCGCAAACGCGCTCATTCCCATCGAAATCGCAACGGGAATCGCGCCGCGCAGCTCGATAATCGGAATCATCGAAATCAGGATCACGGTCGCGATATCGTTGTGCAGCAATTCTCGAAAAAAATCTATAATCGCCTGTGTCACAAGCACCTCGCCGACAAAGTATGGTTTTGTCCTGTACAGTATAGCGTATCGTTTGCTTTTCGTCAACAGATCGCGTATACTGGACGCATGCAGAAATTACTCAGCGCGATGCGCAAAGCCGTATCCGACTACGATATGATCCAAGACAACGACCGCATCGCGGTCGGACTGTCCGGCGGCAAAGACAGCGTCGCTTTGCTCGCGCTGCTTGCCGCGTACCGCAAATTTTCTCCGCAGGCGTTCGACCTGCACGCGGTGCATATCGACGCGGGATTCGGCACGTCCGAGCGGCAGCTCGACACGATGCGCGCGTACTGCGATTCGATCGAAGTGCCCTTTACCGTCGAAAAAACCGAAATCGCGCAGATCATCGAAATCCGCGGCGAAAAAAGCCCTTGTTCTCTGTGCGCCAAAATGCGCCGCGGCGCGCTCAACACGACCGCGATCCGACTGGGCTGCAACAAACTCGCGCTCGGACACCATGCGGACGACGTGGCGGAGACGTTTTTGCTGAGCATGATCTACGAAGGCAGATTGCATACCTTTTCCGCCGTCACGTATATGAGCCGCATGCAGATGACGATGATCCGCCCGCTGCTCTATATCGAAGAAAAATATCTGAGCGGACTGGCGCGCCGATACGATTTGCCCGTCATCGACAATCCGTGCCCGCACGACAAACATACGCAACGCGAAGCGGTTAAACAACTGCTGCGCGACGTAGACGAACGCTTCGATCACGCAAAAGCGCATATTTTGACCGCGCTGTTCCACCCCGAGCGCAACGATCTGCTCGATCCGCCGATCTCCCGAAAATAATTTCAGCGCACGCCCCGCGCGTCCTTGCGATTGCCCTGTCGTTCGTCGCACGCGCAATTGCGCGCGGCGCGACGTTTGGAAAAAATGCGCTTGGTGCTCTCTCCGCCGCGCAAATGTTTGATCTCAAAATGCGCGCGCATGCGTTCGCCGATCTGTTCGAACAGCAACGGATCGCTCTGCGGCAGCCGCACGGTCAAATCCGTATGCACGGTACTCTTGCTCAATCCGAAATGTCGCGCCGCTTCCCGAATCGTACAATCCGTCCGCAATATGTAACAAGCCAATAATCTCGCACGCTCTTGATAACGATCTCTCATACAACTCCCCCTACTCGGTTCATTGTATCTATATGTGGGATTTTGCCGAATATGCACGAACGCGCGTCCCGACCCTATATGCGCATATCGGCATATCCGCATGTTTTTTCGACACACGCATGCAAGCATGCGCATACCGCCACGTGCGCATATCGGCATATCCGCGAACGCACACGGATCGGCTCGACGAGGCGTCAGAACTTGCGACGGGTCGACGCGGACGCAGCGGCGCGGCGGTCGCGAATCTGAGCCGCGACGGTCTGCGCGAGCATCCATACGCCGAGCACGGTCAAGAATACGCCGAACGCGCGCGACAACTGTCTGCCGTCCAACCTGCCCGCTAGCGCCGCGCTCGCAACCGCGCTCGCGACGGCGGGCAACGCGACCAACGCCGCCTGCGTATAATCGACCAATCCCCGCCGCGTGTGCAGCCACAGCGCGACGGCGGACATCGGCAAAAAGGACGTCAGGTTGATCAATTGGGCGGTCTTCTGCTCGACCTGCAACGCAAGCGTCAAGATCGGGATCAACAACGTGCCGCCGCCCATGCCCATGCCGCCGACGACGCCGCCCGCAATGCCCGCCAAAATCCAAACCAACCATTGCATGCCGCTCAGCCCCCGATCGCCATCTTGATGCCGACGCCGATCATCAGCGCCGCGAATACGTATTGGAGCAACTTGCCGGACAGCTTGCGCAACAGCAGAGCGCCGAGCGCGCCGCCCGCGACGACGCCCGCCATGACCAAGCCGCCCGTACTCCACTGCCAGCCGCCTTGATTCCAATAGACGATCGCGCTGGCAACCGTCATCGGCAAAATCGCCGCGATCGCGCTGGCATGCGCGCGCTGCGCGTCCAGCCCGCACAAACGGGATAAAATCGGCACGATCAACATCCCGCCGCCGCCACCGAACAAGCCGTTGGCGCATCCCGCCAACACGCTGCACGCGACGACGGATCCGTATCGCAGCGGCTGCGCCGCGCGCCTGAACATCGGAACTTTGTACTGCATATTCAGAGTATGCGCCTGCAAGCAGCATTTATCCGCGACCGCGCTTACGCGCGCGATAAATAACAAATTTAATGTTATTTTAATTGCAATATACGCCCATATCTATTATAATAAGAAATACTATGGAGCGAATCGCGCTCGTCGCGATTCCGAAAATCAAAAAGGTGGTACCATGAACAAAACTAGACGGTTTCTAATGATCCTGTTGGTGCTCGCGCTGTGTATCGGCGTGATGTTCTCTGCCATCGCCTGCGATCCCGACGACGCAGACGAAGAAGAGGACGACAATGCGCCGACCGAATTGTTTACCAACGGCAACTTCGAGACGACGAGCGGCGACACGTATCCGCTGACGCCTTCGAGTTGGACCGCAAGCGCCGGCTCGAACAGCGCGTCGAGCGATCTTGCAACGCCCAGCGGCTCGGATGCGCTCGTCAAAGGCGTCATCAGCACGAATCAGGCGGACTTCAACAAAAACAAGAAGACGTACGGCGGCATCTCCAACCCCGGTAAAATCGGCGAAGACGACAATATCTTGATGATCTACAACAAGGTGCCGACGTCGTACAACTACAAGTCCCAGAGCATTACGCTGGAACAGGACAAGTTCTACAAGCTGTCGTTTGAGTTGCGTACGTTGGGAACCGGATCGAACGGCGAATTCGTCGCGACCAAGAAACCCGGCTCGGAAGAATACTATTCCGCGCCCGGCGCTTACGTCATGCTGACGGGCGACGCGTATGCGGAATTCCGCGCGATCGATACGCTCGGCGAATGGAAACACTACGATATCTATCTCCGCGCTTCCGCGCTGAAAAGTTCGAGCATCACGTTGACGTTCTCGCTCGGCACGGGCAACGCGTCCACCGGACAACTGACGCAGGGACATCTGTTCGTCGACAACATTGTTCTGAGCGATCTGACCGACGTGAAAGAAGACGAAACCGCGTTCGGCGAAGCGGACTTCGATCAGGTACAGCGCGCGGATAACGTCGCCAAATACGACATCACGCTGGGCGATACCGAATTCGACTATGCGTCGAGCACGACGTCCACGCCGTTTACCCCGTCCAAGTACACGGGTATCGCCGGATACGGCGCAGGCGACAACACGTCCACGTCTTCGACCAATATGGAAAAAGGCATCTTGGACACGACCAGAGACTCGAACAAAACGCTTGCCGACGGCAAAACGATCGACGTAACCGTTCCGACCGGATCGATCGGCACTCGCATGCTGTATATCCAAAACAAAGTCGAGACCGCGTACGGTTACCGTTCCGCGACCCCGATCGTCGTCAAAGCCAACCGCTACTACGCGATCCAACTGAGCGTCCGCACCGAACTGATCAGCGGCTACGCGCAGTTGATGCTGACCAAAGGCGCGAACAACGACGAGCTCGGCATCCTGATCGAAAAGATCGATACCAAGGGCGCATGGACGACCTATACGTTCTATGTCAAAGCCAACGAAAAGCGCAACACTTCCCTGTATCTGGAAATGTGGTTGGGCTGGGGCGGCACCAACGATACCGATACGCACGCGCAAGGCGCTGCATTCTTCGACAGTTTGCAAGTCAAGACGATGACGCAAACGGAATTCGACGCCGTACAGGCGGACGAGCGCAACGTCGTCTTTGCGGATAACCTTGCCAGCAAGGACGTCACGCGCGTCGAAAACTCGATCTTCGCGCCCGTCAACTATGACAAAAACGCGCCGAACGAACAGCGCACGACCTTCTCCAACGCGCTCGACGCGGCGGCTTGGTCGGACAGCTTCGGCGACAATCCGTCCGCGCCCAACGCGGTAACCAACGCTCTGATCGGCATCAAGAATATCGTGCCGTCCGCGTTCCGCGTCTCCAACGCGACCAAAGACGGCGACGACAAGCCCGTCGTCAACGGCGCGATCGAGATTCAACCCAACGCGCATTATTTGATTTCGATGTGGGTTAAGACCGTCGATATCGAGAAAGCCGCAGGATTGACCGTCGAACTGCTCGCGATCGATCCCGACAAAGCCAAGTACGACGACGCCGTCACGACGCTGTCCACGCTGAGCAACATCAACAGCGAAAACCTCAAATCGTCCGCGAACGAAAACGGGTACAGCGAATTGCAGTTCTATGTGCAAGGGGCAGAATTGAAGACCACCAAACTCGCCCTGCGCTTCTCTCTGGGCAGCGGTTCGGCAACCCAATCGGCATCGCACGTCAAAGGCACGGCGTTTATCGGCGACATCGCGTACGAAACGGTAACCGCTTCCGACTACTCTGCGGCGGCGACCGGCTCGCAAACGCAAAAGGCGTCCCTGCGCAGCACCGGATCCGGCGTATCGTCCAACGGCAACTTCACGTTGGTCGACGTCTCAGCAACGAACGATCTGTACAAAGAGAAACTCGATGCGAACAAAAACGCGATCGCGCAAGGCTATCTCGGCGTACCGACCAATTGGACGATCTCCAACAAATCCGTACTGACCCAAGACAACCCCGCGCAGGCAGGCGTATGGTATCTGAACAACGATAACCAAAGCGCGGCGCTCGATCTGGACGCGACCGACATCCTGAACGGACTCAACGACAAAACGGATTGGACGCAAAAGGATATGGAAACGTACGGCGCGCTGCTGGTCATGAAAAACCAGGCGACGGCTCCGTCGTTCGGCTATTCGTCCAACAGCATTACGCTCGGCGCGGACAGCTACAACATGTTCAGCGTCTGGGCGAAAGTCATGGATGCGGACAGCACCTTCTCGCTCGAACTGACGACCACCGGCGGATCGACCGAAGAGGACGAAAAGTTCTATAACATTCAGCCCAAGGACACGAACTGGAATCAATACTTCCTGTTCGTCCGTACGGGAATCTCCGGCGCATCCGTCAAGCTCAGTCTGTACAACGGCACGCCCAACAGCGAGACCAACGTGCATTCGACCGTGCTCTTCTCCAACATCGCGCATACGACCGTTTCCGAAGAAAAGTACGAGAATGCGGTCAAGCTGGAAGAAAACGCCGCCAACCGCATCTTGACGCTGTCGTGGCTGGTAGACAGCTTCGACCAATATACGGAACAGGAAGAAGCTCTGCACACGCCGTCTAAATGGACGGGCGCGCTCGTGGACGAAGAAGCAAGCGCGGACAAAGAAGACGTCATCGGCGGTATCTTCAACAACACGCAATCCGACTGGGGTCTGCTCGACGTCAACCCCGACGACGCGGAAGGCGCGCTCGGCGTCAAGATGATCGATCGAATCTTCCACAGCGACAAGCTCAACGTCGGCAACAACGTGCTCGCGCTCTACAACAAGACGGAAAGCGCATATCAGTACACGTCCCCGTCCGCGACGCTCAAAGCCGATCAGTATTATAAGATCAGCGTGTGGGTCATGACCGAATTGGCGGAATCCGCAACCGCGACCGTCCGTCTGAAAGTCAACAACCAGACGTATACGTTCGGTCGGTTGAGCAGCGCGTCCGGCTTCAATGCCGATACGGACGGCAAACGTCTGGTCAACGGCAAAGAGTGGACGGAATACTCGTACTATATCAAGACGAGCAAAGATCTGGGCAGCGACACCGTCACCGCGACGCTGAGCATCGGTCTCGGATTTACCGACGAAGAGAATTGGCTGAAAGGCTATGTCTTCGCGGACAACTACTCCGTCCGACAGGTCGAGAAAGCGGACTTCGAATCGGTCGCTACCGTAGCGGTCGCCGAAGACGAAGACAAGACCGAGACTTGGACCGTCAAAGACGGATCGCTCGCGACGAACTTCGTCATCAACTACACCAAGGCGGATGCGAACTCGGAAACCAACACCGCGGAGCCGACGCCGGACGACGAAAATAAGACCGACGAACTGCTGTGGCTGTATATCACGTCCGGCGTGTTGGGCGGACTGCTCATCCTGGCGGTCATCGTCGTACTCGTCCGCAAATATGCACGCAAGCACAACCGCGTCATCAAGAGCGCCGCGCGCAAGAAAAATCCGAACGCGAACAACCGTCGCGATGATTTCAGAAACTGACGCACATTGCGCAGAACCGAAAAAAGAAGCCGCTGTTATCAGCGGCTTTTTTATGCGTCAGGATTGTTCGGAATCTCGTCGGATATAGAGTTGTTGTCCCAAAAACACCGATCGGGCGGTCAGCGCGTTGTCGGCGCGGATCTGCTCCGCCGTCACGCCGTATTGCGCGGCAATGCGTTCCAGCGTCTCGAACGGACGCACGACGTGCGTCACGCCGTCCCGATCCCCGACAAGCAAACGCATCCCGACGTAAACTTCTTCGCTGCCCAACCCGTTGAGCCGCAAAAGCTGCTCTTGCGTCATATGAAATTGTTCCGCGATCTCGCGCATCGTGCGCATGCGATCGACCCGATATACCCGTCTGTGCATGGTCTTGCTCCTTCTGCTCTACGGTATGTGCGCAAACGCGCGATTATGCCGTATAATCGACGGTGCCTGTCCATATGATATGGTATGAAGAAATTTCTACGCGCTTTTGCCGTCGTAACGACGCTCTCGACCGTGACGCGACTGGTCTCGTTCGTATTCAAAATCTATCTGTCGCGCTCGCTCGGCGCGGAAATCCTGGGACTGTATCAGATCACGATGTCCGTGATGATGTTGTTTGCGGCGCTGAGCGCGTCCGGTCTGCCCGTCACGCTGTCGCGCCTGACCGCGGAAGGCGAAGCGCTGTGCGGCAAAGACAAGATGCACGGCGCATTTACGAGCGCGATGCTGTGCGCGTTGATGCTGGCGGCAACGGTGATCACGTTCTTTATCGCGTTCCCGTCCGTACTGTATCGACTCTTCTCCGATCCGCGTTGCGTGCGGCTGTTCGTCGTCATGTTGCCGATGCTGATCACGACGTCGGTGTATGCGATCGTGCGCGGATGGTTCTGGGGCAAAAAAGAATTCTTGATCTTCTCGGTGTCCGAACTGCTCGAAGAATTGCTCAAAATCCTGATCGCGGTCGCGCTGCTGTCGTGCGCGCTGTTCGGGATCAGCAAACTCTATGCCTACGCGATCGCGATGCTCGTGACGGACATCCTTGCGGCGATCGGACTGACGGTCTGTTTCTTCGTCAAAGGAGGCAAACTTGCGCGTCCCGCGCGCGGCAAGGAAATGATCCGTTCCGCCGCGCCACTGACCGTTACGCGCGTATTCGGCTCCCTGCTGTCCACATTCCTGTCGCTGGCAATCCCCGCGCTGCTCGTCAAAAGCGGCATGGAAGCGTCGCAGGCGACCGCGGAATTCGGACGCGCGGGCGGTATGGTCATGCCGTTGATCCTGACGCCGACGTCCGTCATCGGATCGCTGGGCGTCGTGTTGATCCCGGAAATCGCATCGTTCCATGCAAGCGGCAAGCACGAGGCGCTGAGCGGAAAAATCGGCAAATCCTTGCAATTCGCGTGCGTCGTGTGCGGTATGTTTTTCGTATTGTTCGGATCGATGGGGGATCGGATTGCCGCGCGGCTGTATCACGACGATCTCGCGGGCGTCTACCTGCGCAATTGCGCGTGCCTCATGTTGCCGATCGGCATCAATGCGCTCGTGATCTCGATGCTCAATTCTTTGGGCAAAGAGACGCAGACGTTTGCCAGCCATATCGGATCCAGCATCGCGCTCGTCGCGATTGCGATATGGACGCCGCGCGTGTTGGGCATCTATGCGTACTTTGTCGCGCTGATCGTATTCCATACGCTGTCGCTGACCGTCAACCTAATTTTGCTGGCGCGTTACGTGCCGCTGCAACGCAAACAGAACTTGCAAAATCTCGCGACCTTAATCCTGTGCGCGGTCCTGTGTTTTGCGATGCGACCGGCGTTTGAATTCTCTGTGCGCTATCTCGGCGATTGGGGCGCGATCTGCCTGTGCAGCGCAGTCGCATTGACGATCTTTGCGCTGATCTTGTCTTGGACGGGCGTCGTGCGTTTCCGCGACCTGTATGCCAAAGCGCGCCCGTATCTCAAACTCCCCGCCCTGCCGCGCCGCAAAGCAAAAAGCATGCGCTGACATGCGCATGTCGTTATCGACATGAAAAACTTTGCAACGTCGACGCAAGCCATAAACATGCTTGCATACACTATCTATGTAAATAAAATCGGGAGCCTGCGCTCCCGATCGTCAATCGTCCAAACCGTCAAACAGCGGATCGTCAAAAAAGTCTTTGAGCGAAATCTCCAACGTCGCGCAAATCTGATAGATCGTCTCGGTACTGACGCGCTTTTTCTTGTTGTGTATCACATCGCACAGCGTCGACCGCGGCACGCCGCCGCGCTTGAACAATTCGTATTGGGAATACGATCGCTGCGTCAACAAATTTGCAACCCGCTCGGCAATCGCTTGCGTCAAAGTCATCGATCTCTCTCCTTATATTGGTCCGCTACTTAGAATTATAGAATCCGGCGTCGCGCAAATAGTCCGCCAAACGGAATTATCCCGATATTCCCCGATCGACGGTAAAGTTTCGTCTCTCGCCTGCAATCGGTTTGTTCCCGAATTTAGAACCACCCGATACCGCCGCGGACAAATCCGACTTTCGGGCATAAAGAACGATATTTTGTCGCGATTTTCACCGCTCGTATACGATACGACGATCGAAATCCAAATACAAAAAACCGCATCGCCGGATGTGTGCGATGCGGTCGATGAAATCCTTAGGACTGCGATTGCGGCGGCTCGGAAGACGCGTCGGCTACGGTCTGTGCGGCAGGTTCCGCAGCTGCCGCGCATGCGTCTTTGTAGCGCAAAGGCTTCTTGAATACAAACTTGCGCAACGGATGATACAGAGACAGGACCAGCACCATATTGATCACGGTATTGACCAATTGCAGCGGCACCCGTCCGCCCAGATACACCCAGAAGGATTTGCCGCTCGCTCTGGAATACGTCCACCACAGCGTCAGCGTGTTGATAAAACAAGTGCAGATCAACGTCGTCAGAACAAAGCTCAAAACGATCTTGAGATACGGATTGAGTCGCGGAATACGGTACAGCAATCCAGCAATCATCCCGACCAAGCCCGCCGCCAATCCGATCGTCGGCAGATACGCGCCGCCGCCCGAATTGATCAGCGCGCCGAAATAGTCGGATACGAAACCGCAGAAAAATCCGCTCAGCGGTCCCAAAAACATCCCGGCGTACATGATCGGAACGGCGCCGAACGCCAGTTTGAAGCTGGTCGTCGGCATGATTTTCGCACTCGCCAAAATGGTTGCGAGCGCGGTGAACAATGCGAGATACGTAATTTTACGCGTCGCATAACGTGCCTTTGTTGTTGCCATGAAAAAAACCTCCCTGCAAAGGAAGGTCCATTGAAAAACTT
>CAJTKI010000027.1 GCA_910576875.1 uncultured Christensenella sp. | reverse complement strand
AAGACCTTCTTCATTCACGCGGCATTGCTGGGTAAGGCTTTCGCCCATTGCCCAATATTCCCCACTGCTGCCTCCCGTAGGAGTTTGGGCCGTATCTCAGTCCCAATGTGGCCGATCACCCTCTCAGGTCGGCTACGCATCGTCGCCTTGGTACGCCGTTACCGTACCAACTAGCTAATGCGCCGCGAGCCCATCTTATACCGGATTGCTCCTTTTACCCCTCCTCGATGCCGAGGCGTGGTCTTATACCGTATTAACTACAGTTTCCCGTAGGTATCCCGTTGTATAAGGCAGGTTGCTCACGTGTTACTCACCCGTTCGCCACTAAGGTATTGCTACCTTCGTTCGACTTGCATGTGTTAGGCATGCCGCCAGCGTTCGTCCTGAGCCAGGATCAAACTCTCAAGTTCAATCTTAACTCTTTAAACAATTGACTAGCTTTTATGTGTTCATTCTGTACACTTGCTAAAGTTTAAAGCTTTCTGTTTCTTTCTTTCCGAAACTTCTCGCTTTCTTACTCTCTCTGTTTAGTTGTTAAGGTGCTTGCTATCCCCTCTTCGGGACAGCTTTTATAGCATATCACAGCGATCCGATTCTGTCAATGTTTTTGTATCACCTTTTCAAAAAAATTTTTACCCGCGTTTTATCTGCTAAGCGCTGCATTTTTCCGCGTCCGACGCGCGGTTTTGCATCAAAAAAACGACGCCGTTTCGCGTCGGTTCGCTCTGTCTTCGCCGTGCGCCGTCGACGCGTTCACTCGACCTGCAATGCCCGTTCGATCACGCCGCCGCCGATGCAGACGTCCCCGACATACGCGACCGCGTACTGTCCCGGCGCGATCGCGCGTTGCGCGTGCTCGAACTCGATCCGCAGTCCGCCCGACGCCAGCCGAATCGCCCGCGCGCGCTGCAACGGTTGACGATGACGGATGCGCACTTCGCAGTCGAACTCCGCGTCCGCAAGCGGTTTTGCAATCACATGAAAATCGTCGCATTCCAATGCGTTGCGGTACAACTCGGACTGATCGCCCTGCGAGACGTACAAAATATTGCGTTCGACGTCCTTATCCACGACAAACCATCTTTCGCCGTTGCCGCAACCGCCGATTCCCAGTCCGCGCCGCTGTCCGAGCGTATAATAGAACACGCCTTCGTGTTCGCCGACGACCGCGCCGTCGCGCGTGCGGATTTCGCCGCGCCGCATCGGAATATATTGAGACAAAAATTGACGGAAATTGCGCTCGCCGATAAAACAAATTCCGGTACTGTCTTTTTTCTGTGCCGTCGAAAGTCCGTATTTTTGCGCAAGCGCGCGCACGGTCGGCTTGTCCAAGTCGCCCAACGGAAACAATATCTTAGATAGTTGTTCGCTCGTGACCTGATTGAGAAAATACGTCTGATCCTTGTTGTCGTCTGCCGCTCTGCACAGATAATGGTATCCGTCGTCCGCATGCCGCACGTTGCAATAATGTCCCGTCGCGATGTAGTCCGCGCCCATTGCGAGCGCCTGCTTGACGAACGGATCGAATTTGATCTCGCGATTGCACAATACGTCCGGATTGGGCGTACGGCCTTTGCGATACTCTTCGACGAACTGCAAAAACACGCGTTGATAATACTGATCGGCAAAGTCCACGCTGAAATACGGAATCCCCAGCCGATTGCAAACGTTGCGCACGTCGTAAAAATCCTGATCCGCGCTGCAATTGCCGCCTTCGTCCGTCTCGTGCCAGTTGCGCATAAAAAGCCCGACCACGTCGTAGCCCTGTTCCTGCAACAACGCCGCCGCCAAAGAGCTGTCCACGCCGCCGCTCATGCCGACGACCACCCGCTTTGCCATACGCGCACCTCCGATCCGAATACCTGTATTGTAACACACCGCGCTTGCCGTGGCAACAAAAAACGGAGCTTGTTCGCTCCGTCTTGCACCGACGCGCCGATCCGAACGTTATTCGGATTCGACGAACTTGCGATATCCTTTGCCGTATTTCAGACAGCGCGACACGCGCGAAAGCGTCGCCGACGAAATATCGGTCTCTTCGATGACTTGCGCGTACGTGTGTCCTTGTTTCAGCAACTGCGCGGCGCGCAGACGTTGCGCCATCTGCTCGACTTCCTTGTTCGTGCACAGATCGTCCAACAACAACCGACAGTCCTGCGCCGTCTCCATCCGTACGAGCGTATCGCACAGCTGCGCGATCATGCTTTCCCGTTCGCTCTCCTGCATAGTCACTCCTAATCGTCCAGTCCGCGTTCCGACTCTTGCAAGAACGCCTTGGTCTTATCCCGTTGCGGATCGTCGAAAATTTGATCGGGCGCGCCCTGTTCTTCGATCACGCCGTCCGCCATAAAGATGACTTTGTCCGCGACGCGACGCGCAAACTCCATCTCGTGCGTCACGACGATCATCGTGCGTCCGTCGCGTTTGAGATCGCGGATGACGCGCAACACTTCGCGCGTCAATTCCGGATCGAGCGCGCTCGTCGGCTCGTCGAAACACAAGATCTTCGGATCGAGAATCAACGCCCGCGCGATCGCGACGCGCTGTTGCTGTCCGCCCGACAGTTCGCACGGATACGCGCGCAACTTATCGCCCAATCCGACGCGCTCCAAAATCTCGATCGCGCGCGCTTCGATCTGCGCATGCTCGTCTGTGCGATTGCGCCCTTTCAAACGCAAATCGGCGGCAAGCGTCACGTTGTCGAGAACGTTGTAATGCGGAAACAGATGGAACGACTGAAACACGAATCCGAAATACGCGCGGTTTTCGCGAATCACATCCGCAAAATCCTTTTCTCTGCGCTGGCGCACGGTCTGATCCTGCCGTTTTTTTCGATCCGCGATCCGCGTTTCGAAACGCCGATACCGACGCGCCGCCGCACGCTCCGCGCGCGCTTGACGCTCCTGCGGCATACGGGCGATCTGCGCGCGGTCTTTGTCCGCTGTCGCTTCCTGTCGCGCTCGTAAGGATCGAATTTTGTTCTGCGCGGCGGCATCCTGGCGGATACGACGCACGCGACGGCGTTCCGCGCCGTCTTGCAGTTTTTGCAGCGCGGCGCCTTGTTGCTCTTCGGGCAACGCCCGAATCCGCGCCAAACGTCGTTGATACCACCCCGTCCGTTCGTACGACTGATCGGCTTCCGAATCCGCGATGTCCACCAGCGTCTCGCCTTCCAGCTCGATCGACGCGCTGTCCGGGATTTCTAAAAAATTCAAACACCGCAACAACGTCGTCTTGCCGCTGCCCGACGATCCGATAATCGCAAGCACCTGCCCGCGCTCCATCTCGAAATCGATGCCGCGCAGCACCTGCGTGTCGTCGAATCTCTTATATACGTTGCGTACCTGATAAAACGCCATGCTCCACCTTACACCTTATAGTAATTCATGCGCTTTTCGATCGCCTTGAACACCAGCGTCAATACGCCGCACATGACCAGATAGAATACCGCCGTGTAGAACAACGGCCATATGATCGCCGACGTTGCGACGATGCCTTTTGCGGTCATGATGATCTCGGAGATGCCGATGACGCTGGCGAGCGACGTATCCTTGACCAACGTAATGATCTCGTTGCCCATCGCGGGCGTAATGCGTTTGACGACCTGCGGCAAAACGATTCTGCCGTTGATCTGCGCGCGGGACAAGCCGAGCACGGTGCCCGCCTCATACTGTCCTTTGGGCATCGATAGAATGCCGCCGCGGTAGATCTCGGCGAAATACGCCGCATAGTTGATCCCGAACGCGATCACCGCGACCAAAAACTGGCTCTTGATCGGAATCCCCAGCAACAGACCCGGACCGTACATGACGACGATGATCTGCAACATCAGCGGCGTGCCGCGAACGATCCAGATAAATGTATTGGTCGCATACCGAATCGGTCGAAAACGCGACAACGCGCATGCCGCCACCAGGATACCGAGCGGAATCGCGATGACGAGCGTCAGCACAAACAATCCCAGCGTATAGCGGGACGCTTCCAACAGTTGCGTGTTTACTCGAACAAAAAATGACATACGTACTCATACCGCAGCCGACGGCAAGCGTCCGCGCCCGCCGTCGCCCGCAACTTTTTATTCGAAGAACGCGATCGGCGCGTACAGCGTGTAGCCGACGACGATGTTGCCCTTTTGGGTCAGATAGTTCCAGCCCGCTTTTTCCGCATCGCTCAGGCTGTCCCAACGCGATACGTACGTGCAGTCGCACAGTTCGTTTTCCAAACCGTACTTTGCGGCGATTTTGGCAAGCGTGCCGTCCGCATACAGCTCGCTGAGCGCGGTGTTGATCTTGTCCATCGTGCCGATGTCTTCCTTACGCGCGGCAACGCCGTACTGCTCTTCGCTCAAAACAACGCCTTCCACGATCATCAGGTCTTGGAAATTCGTGTCCGTACCGGTGTAGAATCCCGCCAGCACCGAGTCCACGATGACGACGTCGTACGTGCCCGCTTTGACTGCGGTAAACGCAAGCATCTGGCTGGCGGACGGCTTGCTGTTCACGTTCGGGAATTCCTGCGCCGCAATCTTTTCGCCGGCGCTGCCGTCCTCGTACGTCATGCCGTTTGCCGTCGCAAGGCTCGCCTTATCGGTAAACTTCGCCGCGTCCTGTTTGCGAATGACGGCGACCTGCTTGTTGTACAGATACGGCGTGCTGATGCACATCTGCGCCTTGCGCTCGTCGTCGATCGTCAGACCGTTCCAGATCAAATCGATGTTCTTGGCTTCCAGTTCGATCTCCTTGGTTCCCCAATCGATTTCCTTGAAGTCGATTGCCAATCCGAGCTTTTCGCCGACCGCTTTTGCGACCTCGATGTCGAATCCTTTGAATTCCTGATTGCATGCGCCCAGCGCAAACGCCGTCGTGATTACCATCACCGACAGCATCATGATCAAAACGAGTTTCTTTTTCATGTCCGTTCTCCTTTTTCCGATATTCGATCGGTTTCCTGCGTCATTATACTTTATTTCGATAAAGTTGTAAAGTGTTTTGCAACGAAAATCCGATCCAATCGATGCGCATTCGACGATTTTGCGCAAATCGCTTGAAATTCGCCCGCAAATATCCTATCATATTAAAAAACAAGGAGGACGCAAACTATGGCTAAGAAATCCAACAACAATAACAAGCAATCTTCGTCGTTGAGCATGAACAAACTGTCGTTCTATCTGCTCGCCGTAACCGCGATCCTGTATTTGGTCGCGATGATTTTGTCGCTGTGCGGCGTCAATCTCAAAATCGTTTCCGCGATGCAAGGCGTGGCAAGCGCTTTGATGATCTGCGTCGTCGCCGTGCTTGCATGGCGCTATGTCGCAAAGAAGCCCGCGGTATGGAAAGTTCTGTACATCGTCGTATTGCTCGTCGTCATCGTCGGAATCATTCTTCCGCTCGTACTGTAATCGAGCCGACAAACGAAGACGCCCTTCGCGGGTGCGTTCGAGTGAGAAAAGCAAAGAAAAATCTTTGCTTTTTTCTTTGTTTTCGGCATCATGCAATGATCCATCAAACAATCGCTTGCAGAGCATTTCTTTGAAAATAGCCGTCCTCGACGGCACGAAAAAACAAGGCGTTGCCGGTCCCGATCCGGCATATCGGAATCCAAACGACCGGCTCGGCAAAACCGTCTTTGAAAGAACCGATAACCCGTTTCCTTTCGATTTCCGTTTATTGTTACGCACTCCGAAATAACTGCACGCGATTTTCGTCAAAGAAAATCGCGTGCAGTCTATCGGAATCGAATACGCAATGTCTGCCGAACGCATCCGTCGGCGCACGTCTCGTCCCTACCGGATCGATCAGAATTTCAATACGAATTTCAACGTATGCTCCCGTCCCGGCAAAATCTTGTATTGCGGTTTGGTATTCGCCATTGCCGGAATGTCGCCGCCCACGCCGCGCTGTTTGCCGTCCACGCACACGGTGAGCATGTCTTGTCTGCCCAATTCGTGCAAGTGCTGCGCACCGTGCAGCATCTCGTACGTATACGGATGCACGGTCATTTCAAACGCCCGATCCACCGCGCGGACATACATATCCCCGTGCGCGCCGATCGTCGCATAGCGCACGCCGGTGCGGTTGCCGTTCTCCT
This sequence comes from uncultured Christensenella sp., assembly GCA_910576875.1. GTDB lineage: Bacteria > Bacillota > Clostridia > Christensenellales > UBA3700 > MGBC101980. Next base: position 13,441 of record CAJTKI010000027.1, on the reverse strand, counting down.
GCGGATACAGATAATCGTGGATCATGTCTTCGGCGTTGCCTTTCCACAGACACAGTTTGGCTGCCGTCGCACGGTCGCAATAGTTTTCGTGCGGACCTTTGCCGTACAGTTCGATTCCGTCGATGCCCTTTGCCAGACGCCAGGTAAAGCCGTAGCGTTCCAGATCCCTGCGCGGCACGACGCGCATCGTCAGTTCCACGCTGCCGTCGCCGCCGAAGCGATACGTCGTATGCAGCGATTTCAAATGCCGCATCGACCAATCGGTTTCCACGGTCACGACGCCTTGTTGCGCGTCGACGCGCATGCGTTTGGCGCGCAATGTTTTCCGCGCGTTGCGGAAGCGGTTGACGCCCATAAAGATATTGGCAATCGGCGCGGGCACTTGCGGCAACGCGTCGTTGTCGATCGCCGCGCGCACGAAGTTGGGCAGGATCGGATGCGTCAGTTTTTCGACGCCGTTTTTCTTGACGGACACGATCGCGCCGGAACGCGTCAACGTGTATACCGTCTGTCCGCAAACGATCGAATATTCGTCGCCGCGTTTTTCAAACGTCGCGCCGCCCGCGAGCGCAGGCGCGGTAAAGTCGAACGGTTGCATCACGAACTGCTCGTACGCGACGACATGCCCCGCCGGCGCGTACGCCGTATCTTCGAGCGTCGCCAAGCGCAGATTGCACACGATTTCTTTGCCCGCGGGATATTCCATCGGCAACAGTTCGCACGTCGCCGTGCCGTCCGGCGGACATTCCACCGTGACGCGACGGCTGTACAGCTGCTCGCCTTCCGCTTCCATCGAGATTTCGAGCGCAAAATTATTCAAATCGGTAAAACGGTAGTCGTTGCGCATACGGATCGTATGCCCTTCCAACTCGAACCACACCTGTTGATACTGATACCGCACTTCGAACAACGCCGGATTGGGCGAACGATCCGCCCGCACGATGCCGTTGAACGCAAATCTGCCCGCGTTCGGTTTGTCGCCGAAGTCGCCGCCGTAGCACCATTCGTCTTTGCCGTTGCGGTTGCGGCGGATACTCTGATCCGCAAAATCCCAGATATAGCCGCCCGCCAAACGGTCGTATTTGCGGAACATATCCCAATAATCGCTGAAATTGCCCAGGCTGTTGCCCATGCAATGCGCGTATTCGCATTGGATAAACGGCAGATCGCGATACATTTGCGGCGTATATTTGCACCCCATCGGCGACCACAGCGCATAGCAGTGCCGCATCGGTTTGTTTTCGCCGATGACGGGCATTTTCTCGACCTTGGAATACATTTCGCTGAGCACGTCTCCGACCTTGCCGGACTGATCGGGTTCGTAATGAATGAAACGCGACGTATCCAACGCGCGCACCGCGTCGCGCATCGCAAAGAAATCTTTGCCGAATCCCGCTTCGTTGCCGAGCGACCAGCTGATAATGCACGGATGGTTGCGCAACCGCCGCACCATGTTCGTCGCGCGGTAAACGCATTGATCGCGCCAGCGCTTATCGCTCTTGGGCAAGACGATCGCAAGCCCGTGCGATTCCAGATTGGTTTCCGCCATGACGAGTATGCCGTAGCGATCGCACAGATCGTAGAACACGTCCTGATTGGGATAATGGCTGTTGCGGATCGACGTGATATTGTTGGCTTTGCACAGCCGAATATCGCGCTCGATGCAATCCGCCGGCACGGCATGCCCGTAATCGGGGTGGAACTCGTGACGGTTGACGCCGTAGATTTTCATCGGTTTGCCGTTGAGCAGGATAAACGGACCTTTGCCGTCCTGCATCGGCGTAATTTTGACTTCGCGGAATCCGAAGTGCGAGCGGCGCATATCCAACAACCGATCTCCGTCCGTCAAGCGCACTTCGACGTCGTACAAATTCGGATGCTCGTGCGACCACAGCGCCACGTCGGACAAGTCCGCCGACAACGTAATCGTACGGGACGAATACGTCTGTACTTCGCCCAATCTCTGCTCGATCCGCGCAACGCGCTTGCCCGCGTACGACAACTCGACCGATACGACCGCGTCGCTTGCCAAAGCGTCCCGCGCGGAGACGGTCACGTCCGCCTCGAAACGCGCGTTGCGATAATCTTCCGACAACTGCGCGTGCGTAAAATAATCCGCCACTTCGATCCGCGGCTTGTAGATCAGATACACGCTGCGGAACAATCCGGACAGTCTCCACATGTCCTGATCTTCCAGATAGCTGCCCGTCGTATACCGATAGACCGATACCGCGAGTTTGTTTTTCCCTTGACGGACATATTGCGTAATCTCGTACTCTTGCGGACTGAACGTATCTTCGGAGTAACCGACGAATTCGCCGTTGACGTAAATATCGCCGCAGCTGTTGATGCCGTCGAATCTCAAAAATACGTCGCGTCCCAGATCCGCCACGTCGAATTCCGTCACATAGCATCCGACTTCGTTATAGCGCGCTTTGACGTGCGGCACCGCCGCGAGATTGAATTGCGCCAACGCGTACGGATAGACGTAGTTGGTATAAATCGGCTGTCCGTATCCTTGGATCTGCCAGTTGGACGGCACCGTGATCTTGTCGAATCCGGTCAGCTGCGCGCCTGGCTTCTCGTAGCCCTTGGGAACCGCGCCCGGATTTGGGACAAGACGGAAGTCCCATTCCCCGTCCAGACATACCGCCGTCGTCTGTCCGTCCGCGTCCAACGGAAATCCGGACGCATACCGCGTGCCGGAATTCACGTCGTATACGGACAGCTTTTTCCAATAATTCATAACTTTCTCCTTTGTCGCGGCGCGACCCGATTTCCGTTTCGTCGACAACCGATGTTCCGTCCTTGCTCGCCCGACCGATTGCAAGAGCCTGTTCGGACGCATGACGCGATCTGTGTCGATCGTTACGGATTCCGTAGATTTTCCCTATTATATCATATATATAATGCAAGATCAAGCCCCATTTGCACACGCCGCGCGTACGACGCACGCGGCGCGACATACAAAGACCGCCCGCTTACGCGGACGGTCCGTCGTCTGAACAACTGCGATTTATTCCGCTTTCGCGTCCGGATCGGACGTTTGCGCCGCCAGCAAATCGCGGATCTGTCGCAACAGGTCTTCCTGGCTCTCCGCCGCGGGCGCTTGCTGCGCCGGCTCGACGGGCGCGTCCGCTTCCGCCGCCACGGCTTCCGCTTCGTCCTGCGGCGCATGTTTGACCGCCAGCTTTTCGCTCGCGCTCTTGATCTTCATCGCGATGCGCAACGTCGTAAAGATGCACAGCGAAATGATCAAAAAGTTGATGATCGCCTGCAAGAAATTGCCGTACTTCCACAATACCGCTTCGGGATTGATCGATCCGTCCGCCAGATATTTGTCCACGCCGTTCAACACGACGGACAAACCTTGCACGCCGTCGCCCGTCGCCAGCGTCAACAACGGCATGATGATATCCGATACCAAGCTGTTGACGATCGCGCTGAACGCGCCGCCGATCACGACCGCAAGCGCCAGATCGACGATATTGCCGCGCGTGATAAATGCCTTAAAGTCCGCAAAAAAACTGCTCTTTTTCTTTGCCATAATGCATTCTCCTTTCCTGTCTGTTATCGGTTTGATTATATCGACATTTTGCATGCGTTGTCAAGCGCCGCAACGAAAATTCCCCCGATTGCGCGCCGTCATTTCGCCGACGCAATGCAGTCGACCCGACGTCCCCCAACCGAGCCCCGGCATTCGCGCCCGCATGTCGCGCGGCAACGCATGTCCCGATCCGCCGTGCCCGCGTACCGCGACATGCAAAAACCGATAATCCCCATTGCGGATTATCGGTTTTTGGTGTACCCGACAGGAGTCGAACCTGCGACCTTCAGAGTCGGAGTCTGACGCTCTATCCAACTGAGCTACGGATACGCGGCTTATTCATTATAACGCAAGCAACGCGTTTTGCAAAGCGTTTTGGGATAAAATCGCGCCGATTTCTCCGCGACTTGTCGCCAAGCCGATTTCGCTCGATTCGGATCGAAGATCCCAACGTCGCGCGACCTGCCGCATCCTCGCGCAAAATACCCGAACGGCGCATAGCGCACGACAACACCGTACGCGGCGCTGCCCGATGATCACGCAAATCGTTGCCGCACGAAAAAAGCGACGTTTCCGTCGCTTTTCCGCTTGATCGTACGTCAGGCGTTTTCGAATTGCGCGTTATAGAGTTGCGCATAGAATCCGTCCAACGCCAGCAGCTCTTCGTGCTTGCCTTGCTCGACGACGTCGCCCTCGTTGAGCACCAAGATCCGATCCGCGTTGCGAATCGTAGACAACCGATGCGCGATGATAAAGCTCGTGCGTCCCTGCATCAACCGTTCCATAGCCTGTTGGATCAAGACTTCGGTACGCGTATCGACCGACGACGTCGCTTCGTCCAGGATCAGGATCGTCGGATCGGCAAGAATCGCCCGCGCGATCGTCAACAACTGTTTTTGTCCCTGCGACACGTTACTGGCGTCCGAACTGATCTCAAATCCGTACCCGCCCGGCAGCGTCGTGATAAAGTGATCCGCGCACGCGATCTTCGCGGCGGCGACGACTTCTTCGTCCGTCGCGTCGAGTCTGCCGTATCGGATGTTTTCCATGATCGAACCGCCGAACAGCCACGTATCCTGCAAGACCATGCCGACGTGATCGCGCAACCCCTGTCGCGACATCTGCGTGATGTCCGTGCCGTCGATGCGAATGCTGCCGCCGTTGAGTTCATAGAACCGCATCAGCAGTTTGACGATCGTCGTCTTGCCCGCGCCGGTCGGTCCGACGATCGCGATCCGCTGTCCGCTTTGGACGGAACAACTGAAATCCTTGATAATCGTCTTATCCGCCTGGTATCCGAAGCGCACATTCTCAAACTCGACGTCGCCGCGCACCTGTTCGGGCGCCAGCGTACCGGTCTCGATTTCTTCGGGTTGCTCCAAGAACGTAAAGACGCGTTCCGCCGCAGCGATCGTAGATTGCAACGTATTGGCGACGCTCGCGACCTGCATGATCGGTTGGTTAAACTGCCGTACATACGTCACGAACGCCTGAATGCCGCCGATCGTCATGTCTCCGCCCGGCACGGCGATCGTGCCGATCGTCATCGCGCCGCCGACGACGCAAACGACGACGTAACACAGATTGCCGATCAAACGCGAAATCGGATGCATCATCCCCGAGAAGAACTGCGAATTCCATGCAGAATCGTACAGCTTGTCGTTGTATTGCGCAAACTCGCGCAGCGACTTCTCTTCGCCGTTAAACAGTTTGACGACGTTGTGTCCGTTGTACTTTTCTTCGATATATCCGTTGACGTGTCCCAGATAGGTTTGCTGCGCGATAAAGTAGCGTTGCGACCGCTTGATGATCAGCATTGCCGACAGCATCGTCACCGGCAGCACGCACAGCGCGATGATCGTAAGCAGCCAGTTGATGCGCAGCATCATGACCAATACGCCGACGATCGTCGTCACCGACGTAATCACCTGCGACAAACTCTGATTGAGCGACATGCTGATCGTGTCGATGTCATTGGTAATCAAACTCATGACTTCGCCGTTGGTCGTCGTATCGAAGTAACGCAGCGGCAATGCGTCGATCTTGTTGTTGATATCCCGACGCATGCGGTACGACAACTTCTGCGCGACGCCCGCCAACAGAAATCCCTGAATATACGACATCGCGGCGGAACAGATAACGAGGATCAAGATCTTGATCAGGATCGATACGATCGCATCCACGTCGATGGACGGCGCGCCGCGCAACGACATCACATAGATCGCCTCTTGATACGCCGCGGGAATCTTGGATACGATGCCTTCCAACTGCAACGCCGCAACCGCTTCTCCGAACGTCTCATATCCATCGAACCCGTAGAATATCCGCATGCTCGTGTTATTCATCTCTTGGGGAATCGACAAGATCTGCTCGCGCAATTCCTGCGACATCGGAATCGTGGCGTCGTTGGCATAATTTTTGAGATCGCCCAGCGTACGGTTGAAACTCACCATCTGATCGATCATCTTGCGTTGATCCGCGTCCATCGACTCGTAGGAGAACTGTTCGCCCAATTCGACGACGCTCTTGTAGATCGTCTTCTGCATCGCGCCTTCCATCAGCTTGTCGGTCGCGTCGCCCAAGATTTCGGGGACGAGCAACGTCGCCGTCACGCCGCCGATCGCGAATACGAACGCCAGCACGATCACGACCAGATCCTTGCGCATATACCGCATCGTCTTGCGCAACGTGCCTCGGAAGTCTTTGACTTTGTGATGACCGCCGTGCGGTCTGCCCATCGGTCCGCTCATACCGCCAATTCCTCCTCCGACATCTGCGACCGCGCAATCGCGCGATACACTTCGCAAGATTGCAACAATTCCTTATGCGTGCCCTGTCCGACGATCTTGCCGTCGTCCAAAACGATGATATTGTCCGCGTTTTTGATCGTGCCGACGCGCTGGGCGACAATGATCACGGTCGCCTGCGACAGATTGTCGCGGATCGCCGCGCGCAACGCCGCGTCCGTCTTAAAGTCGAGCGCGGAAAACGAATCGTCGAAGATATAGATCGGCGCGTTTTTGCACAGCGCGCGCGCAATCGACAGGCGTTGTTTTTGTCCGCCGGACACGTTGGTGCCGCCCTGCGCGATTTCGCTGTCGTAACCTTGCGACTTGTCGGCGATAAAGGTTTCCGCCTGCGCGATGCGGGCAGCCTGTTCTTTTTCCAGCGGCTGCGCTGCGGTAAGTTCGTTCAAGCTGTCCAGTCCGTATTCGATATTGGATGCGACGGTGCCGCTGAACAGCACGTTCTTCTGCGGTACGAAACCGATGTTGTTGCGCAAATCGATCAAATTGTACTCGCGCACGTCCTTGCCGTCGATCAAAATGCTGCCGCTCGTCACGTCCGCCAGCCGCGGAATCAAATGAATCACGGTACTCTTGCCGCTGCCCGTCGAACCGATCAACGCGGTCGTCTTGCCGTGCGGCGCAACAAACGAAATGTGCTGTATCGCCGGCTCGTCTCCGCCGTAATTGTAACTGACGTCGCAAAATTCGATATCGCCGCGCACGCGCTCTCCGCTCGGCACGACGGCGTGTTCGGCGTTGGCGATCGAATTGGGCGTACGCAAAATCTCGTTGATGCGCTTGGTCGACACGACCGCGCGCGGCAACAGCACGAAGATCATCGAAATCAGCATAAACGACATCACGATATGCATCGCATACTGCACTAACGCCATCATATTGGACACCTGCGTGATGTCCTGCGCCTGATAGGACGCGACCCAGACGACCGCAAGCGAAATCGCGTTCATCGTCAGCACCATGATCGGCATCATCAGCGCCATCATGCGGTTGGTAAACAAACTGACCTTGGTCAGATCGCGGTTGGCGTCGTCAAAGCGTTTTTCCTCGTACGGCTGCGTATTGAACGCGCGGATGACGAGCATGCCGGACAATTCTTCGCCCGCGACGCGATTGACGCGGTCGATCTGCTTCTGCATGCGCATGAATTTGGGCTGCACGACGAGCAGCAAAATCGCAACCACGACGATGATAAATCCGAGCGCCGCGACGATGATCCAAGTCAGTCTGGACATGCCGTCCGACGCGATCCGCGCGGCTTTGACGATGCCGCCGATCCCCATGATCGGCGTAAACATGATCAGGCGGATAAACATGATCGTAAAGATCTGCAACTGATTGATATCGTTGGTGCTGCGCGTAATCAGCGACGACACTTCAAAGCGATTGTACTCGTCCTGCGCATAGCCCATGACGGTAGAAAAGCATGCGGCACGCAAATCGCGCGCGATCGCCGCGCCCGTCTTGGACGCAAAATAGCCGACGCAAATCGAACTCACCGTCCCGATCAACGTCACGCCGAGCATCCAGCCGCCCCAGATCCAGATCTGCTTCATATTGCTCATCGCGATGCCTTGCGACACCATGTTGGCCATATATTCCGGCAACTGCAATTCGCAGATCGCTTCCACCGTCAAAAACGACAACGCCACCGCGATCATCCACGCGTAACGCACATAGTATTTCCCGACGCCGGGCAACTTTTGTTTTTGATCGACATTCTGTTTTGTCTTCATTTCCACTCCTGCAGGTCCCGTCCGGATACGAAACCTTACGTACCATTATATTGCAAAGCGAGCGGAATGTCACTTGCGTACATGTAAAATTATCCTAAAAACCGCAATTGCAACGCGCAACCGCCCAAAATTCCCCCTTGAAAGCGCGCATGTTCTGTGTTATACTGTATATGGCATTGACCGGGGGAAATATTATGGTATTCGGATCGACTTTAAAGACGCTGCGCAAGCAAAGTCGTCTGTCGCAGACTTATCTCGCCAACGAGCTGGGCGTTTCGCAACGCACGGTCTCGCATTACGAAAACGGCACTTGCGAACCGAGTCTGGCGGTGCTGTGCCGGATCGCGGACCTGTTGGACACGACGACGGACTGCCTGTTGGGCAGGACGACGATCGGCGATGCCGCAGCGATTACCGACCCCTACGACGAAAATTAGCCGCAGCGACGCGCCCGTGCACGGATTGCGCGCCGTCTTCCAACCAACACAACATCGAATACAACGCCGACGTCACCTGCGCGTCCACCCAATCGGGATGCGCTTCGCGGATCGCGCACAGATCGCGCAGCACGCGCTTTTGCCGCGCGACGACGCTTTGCAAAAACAGATCGTCCGCTTCGTCCGCCCGTTGCGCGGTGTACAAGCAACTCAATCGCGGGACGTCCATGCCGACGCATCCAAAGTTTTCATTCCAAACTTGCATATGTTTTTCTCCTTCTCTATCCGCATTGTATCGCAAATAATATGACAATGTATGGTATATATTGTTTGCAATTTTACGATTTTTTCGAGAATCCCGAACGCAATTCTTGCAATCTTTGCTCGCGCGCGATATAATAAAATCGAGTGATAGCGGGAGAATATATGGACAAAGATTATCGCAGCATCATCGCTTCCATGACGTTGGAAGAGAAAGCAGGTCTGTGCTCCGGCAACGACATGTGGAATCTCAAAAACGTCGAACGGCTCGGCGTTCCCACGATCATGGTTTCGGACGGTCCGCACGGACTGCGCAAGCAAGCCAACGGACTCGGCGTCGCAGTCAACCAATCCGCGGACGCAATCTGTTTCCCGACCGCGTCGGCGACGGCGTGCTCGTGGGATAAAGAGTTATTGCGCACGCTGGGCGACGCGCTCGGCGAAGAGGCGGTCGCGGAACAAATCGCCGTCGTACTCGGACCCGGCACCAACATCAAGCGTTCCGCGCTGTGCGGCCGCAATTTCGAATATTTTTCGGAAGACCCCTATCTTGCGGGCATGCTGTCCGCGGCGTTTATTCAAGGCGTCCAACAACACGGCATCGGCACGTCTCTCAAACATTTCTGCGCCAACAATCAAGAAACTTACCGTCAAAGCATCGACGCGATCATCGACGAACGCACGTTGCGGGAGATTTACCTGCTCCCGTACGAAATCGCCGTCAAAGACGCTGCGCCGATGACGATCATGGCGTCGTATAATAAGATCAACGGCACGTACGTCTCGCAGCACCGCAGAATCATGCGCGAAATTTTGCGCGACGAATGGGGCTATCAGGGCGTCGTCATGAGCGACTGGGGCGCCGTCGCGCAACGCGTTCCGTCGATCCAAGCGTCGATGGATCTGGAAATGCCGTCCAGCGGCGGCATGAACGACGAAAAACTCGTCAACGCCGTCCGCGACGGTTCTTTAGACGAAAGCGTGCTGGATGAGAGCGTGGAACGCATTCTGCGTCTGATCGACACGACGCACGCGGCAACCGTCGGCGGCAGCTATAACAAAGAAGCGCACGACGCGCTGTCGCGCAGCATCGCCGCCCAATCGGCGGTCTTGTTGCGCAACGCGCAGCAAAGTCTGCCGATCCGCGCGGGCGAACGCGTCTTGCTTGTCGGCGAAATGGCGCGCACGCCGCGTTTCCAAGGCGCTGGCTCGTCGTTTATCAACGCGACGCGCATCACGTCGTTGCAGGAAGGTTTGCGCGAACACGGCGTATCGTTCGACTACCTGCCCGGATACGATCTCAAAAACGAAAACAAAAACCGCAAGGAACTCCAACGCGTGCTCAAAGCCGCGCCCCGATACGACCGCGTCATCTGCTGCGTCGGTTTGCCCGCATCGTACGAAGCGGAAGGCTTTGACCGTACGACGATGGAACTGCCGCCCTGCCACAACCAACTGGTCGAGCGTCTGGCGGACATTCACTCCAACGTCACCGTCGTCCTGTCGATGGGCAGCGCGGTGCTGTTGCCGTGGGCGGATCGCGTGCGCGCGATTCTGTGCATGTATCTGGGCGGTCAGGCAAGCGGCGGCGCTTGCGCGGACTTGCTGACCGGCGCGATCAACCCGAGCGGCAAACTCGCGGAGACGTTCCCGCTCGCGCAGGACGACGCGCCGTCGGCGCGCTACTTCCCCGGCAACCGCAGACGGTCGGAATACCGCGAAGGTCTGTACGTCGGTTATCGCTATTTCGATACGGCAAACGCGCCCGTGCGCTACCCGTTCGGATTCGGTTTGAGTTATACGACGTTCGAATACAGCGATCTGAGACTTTCGGCGACGCAGATCTCCGACGACGAACCGCTCCAAGTGCAAGTCACCGTGCGCAATACGGGCGACGCGATCGGACGCGAAATCGTACAGCTCTATGTCAAAGACCCCGTCAGCAGCCGCTATATGCCCGAGCATCAGCTCAAAGCGTTTGAAAAAATCGAACTCGCGCCCGGACAGAGCAAAACGGTCACGATGACGTTGAACCGCCGCAGTTTTGCGTTCTATGACGTGGACACCAAGGATTGGCAGGTCGAAAGCGGCGATTTCGAAATCCAAATCGCAGCGTCTTCGCGCGACATTCGTTTGCGCGCGACGGTATCGGTGCAAGCAAGACAGGAAATCGCATTCGCGCCGACGCCGCAGAGTTGGTATACGGCGCCCGATCTGACGCCGATCTCGGACGAAGATTTCCGTCTGTTGATGCCCGATTATGAAGACCAACCGGTCGTGATCCCGCGCAAAGGCGAATTTACCCAAGAAGACAGTATCTGCGACATGGCGCAAACGAGCGGCTTGGCGCGTTTTGTTCTCAAAGTATCGCGGCTTGGTACGCAAATCTCGATGCGCGCGCCCAAAGACGACCCCAACTGCATGATGATCTGCGAAGTATTCCGCACGTCTCCGGTACGCGCGCTGTCCACATCGTCGCAAGGCATGTTTACCGAAAAGATGGCGGACGGACTCGTCGATATGATGAACGGACATTTCTTCCGCGGACTGGGCGGAATCCTCAAAGGCATGAAAAAGCCCAAAAAACAAAAAAAGAACTGATCTGTCTTGTGCACGCCGCCCCGAATCGGGGCGGCGCTTTTTATTTGCGACATATACAGGTGCGCAAACGTCCGACGGATCTAACAATGCGCGACAAAATACGGACGCCTTTCGACGTCCGTATGCGTTTGTTCGATATCCGAATCAGTTGGGTTTGCGGAACGCGTAACCGCCCTTCTCCATCGCCTTGATCTGCATGCACAGATTGTCGACGAATTCGGCGTTGCTCTTCGTGCGCACGACCATATTGAGCAATTGTTCCGTCATTTCCTGCGAATCTCCGGTGCTCAGCATGCGACGCATCGCCCACACGCCTTCCAGTTCTTTTTGCGACAGCAACAGATCTTCTCTGCGCGTACTGGAACGGTTGAGATCGATTGCCGGGAAGATCCGCCGTTCGCTGAGTTTGCGGTCCAGATGAATTTCCATATTGCCGGTACCCTTAAACTCTTCGTAGATCACGTCGTCCATACGGCTGCCCGTATCGACGAGCGCGGTCGCGATGATCGTCAAGCTGCCGCCGTGTTCGATATTCCGCGCGCTGCCGAAGAAACGCTTGGGGCTGTGCAACGCGCCCGGATCCATACCGCCGGACAACGTTCTTCCGGTCGGCGGAATCGTCAAGTTGTACGCGCGCGCCAGACGCGTCAGCGAATCCATAATGATCACGACGTCCTTGCCCAGCTCGACGCTGCGCTTGGCGCGTTCGACCAGCAGTTCCGCCGCTTTGCAATGATGCTCGGGCGCTTCGTCAAAGGTCGAATAGATGACTTCGCCTTTGATCGAACGCTTCATGTCCGTTACTTCTTCGGGACGTTCGTCCACAAGCAGGACGAACAGTTCAATCTCGGGATAGTTCTGTTCGATGCTCGACGCGATCTTTTTGAGCAACGTCGTCTTACCGGCTTTGGGCGGAGACACGATCATCGCGCGCTGTCCTTTGCCGATCGGCGCGATCAGATCGATGCAACGGATCGCAAAGTCGCTTCTGCCCGCGCGCAGTTCCAACTGGATGCGCTCGTCGGGATAGATCGGCACGAGATTGTCGAACGACGGTCTCGCGCGCAAATTATCGGGCGCCTGTCCGTTGACGCGCTCGACGCTGAGAATTGCGGGCGGCTTGTTGGATTCCGGATTCTTGCGTGCGACCGCCTCGACCATATCGCCGGCGCGCATGCCGAGCGATTTGATCAACTTGCCCGGCACATATGCGTCGCGGGTACCGTATTCGCAGTTCTCCGCGCGCAAAAAGCCGTATCCGTCGGGATGAATGTCGAGCAGACCGGACTTGTGTTCGCACTCGCCGTTGGCAATCATCTCTTCGATCGACGCGCTGTCCAAACGGAATTGCGGCTGCTTAAAGCGGTCGTTGCGATCTCTGCCGTACGCCTGCGACGGCATCCCGCTGTGCGTCGGATATCCGGAATAGAGACGATCCTCCTCGTTGACGACGACGGTCGTATCTTCCAAAATCTTGACGGGCGACACGCCGCTGTCGTTTTTGGGCGGACGTCCGCGACGGTTTTTTGGCGTGGGTTTCACCGCGCCTTTGGCGATACCTAAATACATGTCGATGATTTCCTGTTTCCGTTTGTTGGTCGGAGATGCGACGCCGATTTTGCGCGCGCATTCTCTGAGCCGAAAAATGCTCATCTCGTTCAGTTCGTCTTCGGTGTAATATCTATTGTCCATGCACTCTCCCGATTGCCTGCCGATCGGCGGCTATCTTTCCATTTTTTTCTTTTCGCCGAACGCGGATGGCGCCGCGTCCGGCAATATGTATGTCGGAATTCTTTAAAAAATGATTATTAAAAGCAATTCGTCTCAAATACTATCACTTTGGTGCAGTCGCCGTCAAAGTGCGACCGGTCGAACTCGACTTCGCATCCGTCGATCTCTACGATTTGCTCGTCGTCGAACAGTTGCAAAAACGCATTGCGTTTGTCGATGTCCATATCGCAGGACGGCGTCTTGTAATGCATCGGAATCACGATGTCCGGCATCAACAGATCCACATATTCTTTGGCCTGTTGCGCATCGATCGTGTAGTTT
>CAJTKI010000026.1 GCA_910576875.1 uncultured Christensenella sp. | reverse complement strand
CACGGAGCGCCTCTGCCCAGCGGGAAGTGGAGTCTGCCATCAATGCAACGGAATATCCCATATCACGGAAATACTCCGCGATCGTAATGCCCGTATACATCGACGCTTCGCGCGCCGCGACCGGCATATCCGATGTATTGGCGATCAATACCGTACGTTTCATCAACGGCTCGCCCGTCTTGGGATCGACCAGTTCCGGGAACTCGTTGAGCACGTCCGTCATCTCGTTGCCGCGTTCGCCGCAACCGACATAGACGATGATGTCCGCATCCGCCCATTTCGCGAGCTGATGCTGTACGACCGTCTTGCCGCTGCCGAACGGTCCCGGGATGCACGCCGCGCCGCCCTTGGCGACCGGAAAGAACGTATCGATGACGCGCTGTCCCGATACCAACGGCTCCGCGGGACTCATCTTGCTGCGGTACGGACGACCGATACGCACCGGCCACTTCTGACACATCGTCAGCTGCCGCGCGCCCTGCTCCGTCTCGACGACGCAAATCGGATCGTCGATCGTATATGCGCCGCGTTCGATCGAGCGCACGACGCCCCGCACGCCGACGGGCACCATGATCCGATGCTCGACCGTCGCGGTCTCCTGTACGACGCCGACGATATCGCCCGCCTCGACGCTCTGACCGACCTGTACGCGCGGCTCAAACGTCCACTGCTTGGTATGGTCGAGCGCAGGCATCTGCACGCCGCGCGCGATGCGGTCGCCGTAAGCGCGCACCAACTGCACGAGCGGACGCTGAATGCCGTCGTAAATGCCTTCGATAATGCCCGGTCCCAATTCCACGCTCAACGGCGCGCCCGTCGATACGACCGGCTCGCCCGGTCCCAGACCGCTCGTCTCCTCATATACCTGAATGGACGCGCGATCGCCGCGCAACTCGATGATCTCGCCGATCAGGTTGTTTTCGCTCACCCGCACGACGTCGAACATCTTGCATTGGGTCATGCCTTCCGCTACGATCAACGGTCCGGATACTTTGACTACTTTTCCGATTTCTTGCATATTGTGTCCCTTGTTGTGTTGTACACGGTCAATCCTTGTTCAGGATATCCGTGCCGACTGCCTTTTCCACATCGCGCGATACGCCGCCGATCCCGTATCCCGAACTGCCGTCCGAAGACGGAATCGGAATGATCGCCGGATACGTGCGCGATTTATAACGTTGCAACAACTCGTCCAACGACGCGGCGAGATTTTCGGTCAGGAAAATCACCGCGTATTCCTTGGCGAGTTTTTTGATCAACGCTTCCGCCTGCTCCGCCCGATTCGCTTCGAACGTATGCATGCCGATCGCCTTAAACGCGAGAATCAAATCTTTGTCGCCGATCACGGCGATCTGCGCGTTATTCATACAAGCCTCTCAGACGACGTTTGATCGCCGATTTGTCCGCATTGTTTTTGAGCAAAATCAAAATCATGCGCACATTGCGGATTTCCGCTTTTTTCGCGACGTAAAATCCCGCCAACGGCGCGACCGAAAACAGATCGTTCCTGCCGTCTTTGAAAATCGCCAGCAAATAATCGTCCCACGCCGCTTCATACGCGACCATATCCCCGCTTGCCGCGAGATCGCTCAACGCGCGGTACGGCGTATAGCGCAACTTCTCCGCGAGCGTCTCGACCGGCTGATCGTAGATCGCCGCCAAAGCGTCGATCCCGACGATGCCGCCCGGCATGCAGTCGTCGCAAAACTCGCGCGCGCTTTTGTCGACCGCTTTGCTGCGCAGCCAGATCGAGACGTTGCTCAGATCCGCTTGCGCCTGCCAATAGCGTACGAGCAAAGGATTCTTGGCTTTGCGCATGCGCTCGGTCACGTCCTCGTACATCGCCCGATCGAGCAGCGTATCGATTCGGCTCGGATCGGGATGCTCGGTCATGACGCGGTCGATGCGTTGCAACGCATCGCGCATCTGCGGCGGCAGATCGACGTATTCGTCGGACACGATCGCCTGTTGCAACGCGTCCGTATCGATCAATCCGCGCGGCGCAAGCATGTACGAAGCATCCTGCTCGCGCATGTATTTCGCCTTGCAAAGCGCCTTTGCGTTGTGATAATCGTTGCGTACCGAAAAGGTCTCCATGCCGCTGCCTTTGGGCATGGATTCTCGTACAAAAGATTCTACGCGGGCGTCTTCGCTCGCAAGCATCGTCTCGTACTCGTACGCATCGCCGATCGTAACCCCGCCGTATCCGCTTTCGCTCAAAATGCGCACGCCGTCCTGCAACGATTCCGCATAGACCATACGTGTGATTTTTTCATGCGAAAGCAACGTGTTTTCCAACACTTTGACGCGTGCGTTGGCGTAGATCAACGATTGGGTCGCCATCAGCCCTTCTCCCCGAACAAAATCTGTTCCAGACGCGCCTCGCAGTCGTCGCGCGACAGTTGCAGCTCCGACTCGACGGTCAGATTCTTATCGCAATACTTGCCGACCAGCGTCACGCCGCCCGCAAAATTGCCGACACGCTCGGACAGCGTCAACGACTTGCCGCAATCGGACGCGACCGACCGCACGAATTTGGCGGTCACGATCTTGCGATCCGCTTCGCAGACGACGACTTCGTCTCCGTCGTCCGCCGCCGCGGCGATCGCACGCGCGATCCAATGCAGATACGCTTCGCGCCGATCGTTGCGCAACGTCTCGACCGCTTGCGCGTACAATTCGTCGATCAACTGTTTTTTGACGGACAAAGCGTGCTTGCGGGCATCCAACCGATCGACCGTCGCGCGACGGGTCTTCCACTCGTCGGCAACCGCCGCCGGCTTGTCCGCCTGCTGCGCGCAATACCGATCCGCTTCCGCCTGCGCACGCTCGGTCATCTCCCGCGCCGTCTCTTCGGCGCGCGCGAGATTGTCCTGCGCCGCCTGTTCCGCGTCGCCGAGAATCTTATCGATAATCGCCTGTTTGTCGTTCATAATCGCCTTACTTGATGAAGATGACGCACAGGAACGAGATCAACAGCGCGAGCAGCGCGTACGTCTCGACCATGACGGTCATCAACAGACCTTTACCGGACGCTTCGCTGCGCTTGCCGACCATCGAGATCGCCGCGGCGGCGCATCGTCCCTGATAAATACCGGATACCAAACCGACAACCGCCATCGGCGTGCAAGCCGCGACGCAGCCCCAGCCCTTGATCGCTTCCCAAGCGACGACGTTGCCCGTCAGCAATCCGGTCTGCATCAGTACCATAAACGCGATAATCAGCCCGTAAATGCCCTGCGTACCCGGAAGCAACTGCAACAGCAGGCATTTACCGAATTTGTCGGGATCTTCTCCCGTAACGCCCGCGGCAGCCTGCCCCGCGATTCCGACGCCGATCGCGCTTCCGCACCCCGCCATCAAAGCGGCAAGCGCCGCGCCGATCAATGCAATATACGCACCGTTCATTGTTGTGTACCCTCCTGTGGTTTGATATAGTAATATTTCATTTCGCTGCCGAGCGGACGGAACAGTCTGCCGCCGCCGGTGTAAAATTTGCCGAAGAATTCCACGAATTGCAAACGCGAATTGTGCACGTAAGCGCCCAGCGTGTTGATGCCGACGTTAAACACGTGTCCGATCAAGAAGATCACCGCGTATGCGACCGCGCCGAGCGCGTGCAACGGAATCAGTTGGAACAAAACCTGTCCGATCTGATTGAATACCATGCCGATGACCGCCGTCGCCAAGCCCAATCCGAAGATACGCGTATAGCTCATCAGATCGGAGAAAAAGTTGATGATCCCGTACAGGCTGCCCAACGCGCCGGTAACTTTCTTGGCGCCCTTTTTGCCCAACGCGCCCGCCAGCATCAACAAGACCAGTCCGACGCCGAACAACGCCCAGCCGACCGTAGGCAACCAGCTCGCGAGCTTGCCGCCGACCGCGCCGCCGGCAAGTCCCAATATGATCAGATACCAACTGAACGCGCCGCAGATACCGGCAAGCGGCTTGCGCTTGCGAATCAGCGCGACCATATTGATCCCCAGTCCGAAACACATCTGGAACAATCCCATGCCCAGCGACAGATACAGCATCATCATCGGGTCTTCGATCGGATTGAACCAATACGGAACGCCGATATCTTGGGCGGAGAATCCGAAATAACTGCCGAATACCATGCCCCACAGCAGCGTCGAAATGCCGCCCATGAAAATGATCTTGATCAGATTGCTCTGTCCTTTGGGCGGTTTGGTCCGCCACAGCACGATTCCCGCGCCCAACGTCAGCAACAGTCCGTAGCCGGCGTCCGACACCATCATGCCGAAGAACAGGAAAAAGAAGAACGTCACAAACGGGTTGGGATCGATCTCGCGATAGTCGGGCGCGCTGAACATATTCGTGACCGACTCGTACGGCGTGACGACGCCGTTGTTGACGCAACACGTGGGCGGGATCTCGTCTTCGAGCGGATCGCGCATCGCGTACGCAAGCGTCAGTCCGCTCTCGTCCAACTCCCGATCCAGCCGATCGCGCGCGGCGGTCGGCACCCATGCTTCCAAAATATAAGAACTGCGCGTGCTCGCCGTCATGCGGGCGCACTCCAATTTGCGCAATTCGATCGTATAATAGTCGTGCAGTCTGCGCGCCGCCGGCAACGCATACTCGGTCAGCATCAGCGTGCATACGAGTTCGTCCCGCCGACGATCCAGACGCGCGATCTCGCGCTCGCAAGCCGCGATCCGATCCGCAGCTACGCCTTCCGCCCCCGCGGGGAGCGGCGTAAATTCCAATTCGCTCAACGCGCTCAGCACGTCGTCGATCTTCTCTTTGTCCGCGATCACGACCGCCGCGCACGTCGGCGAACCCGCAAACACGTCCCAGATCGCTCCGTACGCGTCCAACGCGACGAGACGCTCGGCCTTGGACGCCGCGATGCTGCCCGCGCGCACCGCCGTCGTACGCGTATCGCGCAACCGCTCCAACGCGATCGGCATCTGCGCAAACGGCGCCAATTGGTCGCGCTCGGCGACCAGACGCGTGCGATCCGCCTTGATCCGCGTCAGTTCGTCCACGCAAGATTTCGCCTTGGCGATCTGCGCGAAAACTTCGATCTCGACCTGCGGCGAACGAACAAGTTCGTCAAACGTCAAACTCGGCTTGGGGCAAAACATTCCGCCGTCCTTGGCGGGTCTGTATTGCAAATCCGTATTTTTGTCGTCGGAAATTTTTTGTGCGGCGGTGCGATGCGATTTGAGCGCGTCGAACAAAAACTCGATCTGCGCGATCTTCTGCGTCAATTCGTCCGCGGCGCGCTCGTCCGATACGTGCTCTGTCTGACCGTACGACGGCGCGACGGTAATCTCCGCGCAACCCAACCGATGCAGCTTGTGCATCAGACGGTCTTTTTCCCGATTGTTGCCGACCAGCAACAGTTTGGTCATCTCAGCGATCGCCATCTGCCGTCAGTCTCTCCAAAATCAAATCCATAGCCGCGTCGCGGTTGGCGCGCGCGCTTTCGCGCAACGCTTCGTCCGTCTGCGCAAACGACGCGCGCATGCGCTCGCTTGCCCGATCCGCTTCGGCACGCGCGGTTTCCAATGCCTGCCGAACATCCCGTTCTGCCTGCGCTTTGGCGTCCGCGACGATGCGCTCCGCCTGCAAACGCGCTTGGGCGACGATCTCTTTTGCCTGCGTCTGCGAACGGCGTACGATTTCTTCCGCCTTATCTTCCGCCTGCAAAATACTGTCGATAATCTCTTCTATCATGTTGTCTCCGATCTCCTGCCGCCGTCGGCGTCGCCGTGCGGTCGCGCCGCGCCCGTCGGCTCAGCGAAAATATTCGTCTTCGATCGCGCGGATCTTGTCCAGCCGTCCGACGTGCCGTCCGCCCTCGAACGGCGTGTCCAGCCATGCTTCGACCATGCGCAACGCCGTCTTTTCGTCCAACACGCGTCCGCCCATCGCAAGCACGTTGGCGTCGTTGTGCTGCGCGCACATCGTCGCCGTAAACACGTCGTGACAGACCGCGGCGCGGATGCCTTTGACCTTGTTGGCGGCGATCGAAATCCCGATGCCCGTCCCGCACAGCACGATGCCCTTGTCGCATGCGCCCTGCGCGACCGCGCGGGCGACTTTGAGTCCGTATTCCGGATAATCCACCGATTCGCCTTGCGCGCAACCCATATCGGTCACCGCGACGCCGCGTTGTTGCAATAAGTCGACGATCGCCGCTTTGAGTACGATGCCGCCGTGATCGCATCCGATCGCAATTTTCATACGTTTCTCCTATATTTTCGTCTTGTCACGGAATAGTATAACAAATTCCGAAAACGATTTCCAGCCCTATTCCGCCGATTTTACCAAAATTTTCCATTCGACGCGCCGCTTGCGCACGCAGAGCGCGGTTTTTACAACGCAAATTTATTTTTTCACAAATCCGTGTCGACGATTTCCGCTCCGATCCGCGCATCGAGACGGCGATTTCCGCCCGCGATCGCGATTATTTCGCGCAGAACTTATCCATCCAGGCGGCGACCGCTTCCCGAATCTGCGCGCAGGTTTTGCGGTACGTCTCCATATCCCCGCCGTACGGATCGTCGATCTCGCCGCACGCGTGAAAATCGCCCAGACAATACAGCTTGTCCGCCGCGACCCGCGCGGAAAGCGCGTCTTTCTGGGCGTGCGTCATCGTGACGACCGCGTCGCACTCCGCGAGCATCGCCAGCGTCAATCCTTGCGCCGTGTGCGAAAACACGACGCCCTGTTCCAACAGCGCGAGTTCCGCATTGCGCGCCATCGGCGACGCGCCGAAACACATCATGCCCGCGCTGTCCGCCGTCACGTGCGCCAGTCCGCGCCGCTCGGCATACGCCTGCGCCCATGCCTGCGCCATCGGCGAACGGCACGTATTGCCGGTACAAACAAACAAAATCTTCATAGCGCGTTGCCTCCGCTTGCCTTGCGTACGCGGTTCATGACCGACGCGTACGCGCCCCGATCTCCGAAGTCCTGACATACGATATAGTCCGCTTGCGCCTGCGCGCGATGCAACGCGTCATAAATATTGCGCATGACGGCGCGCGCGTCGTCGCCCAAACAAATCAGCCGCCGACCGTCCGCCGCGTCCGTCCAGTCCGTTCCGCACAGCAAGATCGGACGACCGCCCTGCGCGGCGATGCGATCGTACGCCGCAAACGCCTTCTCCCGATCCGCGCACGTGACCATCGGACAGTCCGGCGCATAGTGCTTGTACTTCATGCCGGGCGCGCGCGCCACGACGACTTCTCCCGCAAACGTCTCGACCCGTCCCAACGCGTCCGCCAGCATCTGCGGCGTAATCGCGCCGGGGCGCAAAATAATCGGCGTATCGCCGGACAGATCGACGATCGTCGATTCGATCCCCACGTCGCACGCGCCGCCGTCGATGATGAGTCCGATCCTGCCCTGCATGTCTTCGTACACGTGTCGGGCGCTCGTCGGACTGATCCGCGCGGAACGGTTGGCGCTCGGCGCGGCGACAGGCGTGCCGCAAGCGCGCAAAAACGCCTGTGCGACCGGATGCGCGGGCATTCGGATCCCAACCGTATCCAAACCCGCCGTCACGCAGTCCGGCACGCATGCCGCGCGCGGCAAAATGATCGTGATCGGTCCCGGCATAAACGCGTCGATCACCGTGCGCGCCTGCAAAGAAACCGTACGCGCCAGCTCGTCGATCTGCGACTTGTCCGCGACATGAACGATCAGCGGATTGTCGGACGGACGCCCCTTGGCGGCGTAAATCTTGCGTATCGCATCGCGATCGAACGCATCCGCGCCCAATCCGTAAACCGTCTCGGTCGGAAACGCGACGACGTCCCCGCCGCGGATCCTTTCCGCGCCGCGCGCAATCGCCTGTTCTCCGTCCATGATTTCCGTCCGCAACATAAGTATCTCCCGAATGATTTTATCCGTGCGCGATCATCGAGATCACGCCGTAGCCGAGCAATATCCCGAAAATCGCGGTAATCGCGTTCCAATTTTTCTCGCCGTTTTCATACGATTCGGCAAACATATCCTGAAAGACGACGAACAGCATCGCGCCCGCCGCCAAAGCCAGACAAATCCCGGTGAAGATCGCGGAAATCCCGCTCACCCAATACCCGACGATCGCGCCCAATACGGTCGGCAGTCCCGCCAGCACGCTCCACGCGACCGCCGCCCCGTTGCGCACGCCGCCGCGGCGCAACATCGCGCAGATCGCCATGCCTTCCGGCACGTTGTGCACCGCGATCAACAGCGCAAACGCAATCCGTCGCGACGCGCCGTCAAACGCGCCGATCGCCATGCCCTCCGGAAAATTGTGCAATCCGATCGCAAGGATGAGCAACATCGCCGCCGCGCGCATGCGTCCCGCGCCGCCGTCGTCTTTGAGATAGCGTCGCATCGGCACGTTGAGCAACCGCCCCAGTCCCCAGACGATCGCGACGCCCAGTCCCGCGCACGGCAATACCGCAACCAATCCCGCATGCTCGACCGCCTCCGGCAGCATGTCGAAACAGACCATCGCCAGCATAAATCCCGCCGTAAAACTGAGTATCGCGGACATTGAGACGCGATTGTGCGTCTTGATCGCGATCATCGCGACCGCGCCGATCGCCGTTCCGACGACGCCCGCCAACAAACTCATTCCGACTACCTGCCACATATCTTTATCATACCCCCAACCGACGTCAATTGCAACCGTTGCGCCGAGACAATATTAAGATATTTTCGCGAAATCGGGGATATACCGCGCTATTTTAGAATATAAGTAGGAAAATTTTTCCAATCGCGCAAAACGGCGCAATTCGGCGTCATACAAACTTTACAATCCGCAATCGGCGTGTTATAATGGGCTTAACGAGTCAAAAAGGAGCGTTCGCATGCTGCAAAAAATTCTCGATTTTATGGTCGCAAAGATTCAGATCGCATCGATTTCGTTGCCGATCTGGGCGCTGTTGGTCGCCGCGGCGGCGGTGATACTGATCTTGTGCGTCATCTTGGCGTGCCTGAACAAAAAACGCGTCACCCCCAAAGAAAAGCTGTCCGCGTCCGACATCATTCGCGACGAACAGAACAACACCGACATCGGTTTCAAGTCCGGCGCGCTGCCCGTGCCGACTCCGGTCGCGTCCGAGACGCTGCCCGCCCCCGCCGAATATCACGACAGCGTGCTCGCCGCGCAAGCGCCGGAAGCGGAACGTAAAATCGCTCCCGCCGCAATCGTGAAAAACAACGAAGCCGGTCAAGACGATCCGATCCTTCCCCCGACGGAAGAACCCAAACGCAAGACGGAAGAGCCCAAACGCAAAAAGACCGAACCGGTCAAACAAGCCGAACCCGTCCAAGAAGCGCAACCCGAGCCGAAATTGGAAAAGATCGATCCGATCTTGGAAGAAAAGCCCGCTCCCGCAGCGCCCGCGCCGACGGAAGAACCAGAGGTACGGGAAATCGCAGCGGCGCAGGACGTGCTTGCGGAAGACGAAAGCGCCAACGTGATCGTACCGCCTGTCAAGAAAAAGCCGCCCGTACGCTCGCAACCGCGTCAAAGCGCGCCGCCGCAACCGGTCCGCCTGACGTCCGCATACGAGCAAGCGAGCGAACGCAAACGTCCGGTCAAACAGACCAAACCCGCCGCGCCGAAAAAGCAGCCGCCGCGTAAAGAATTCGTCGCGCCGACGATCGGCAACAACGGTTCGCTGAACGCGACGTTCGCCGGAAATTCCCAACTGATCGACGTGGACGGACAAAAAGTCACCGCGATCAAACTGTTCGGGGACAAGATCGAACCTACGCGCGGCAAATACGTCGTCGTGCGCGACGCCGCCAACGACGCGCGTCCGTTCCGCTTCCAACTGCGGGCAAACAACGGACAAGTGCTCTTCATCAGCGAAGGATACAAAATCCGTCCGCGCGCGCGGCAGATCGAAACTTTCCGCAAAGCGGTCGAAACGGGAACGTTCTCTTACGAACAAAACAAGACGGGACACTTCCAATTCAAGCTGTACACGTCGGACGGCAAATTGTTCGGAATGAGCGATCTGTACCGATCGCGCGACGGCGCGGAAAACGCGGTGCAATCCGTGCAGTACTTCGCCTTGCAAGCCAACTACATCGAAGACGGCACGATCCTGCCCGAATAAATCCGTTATCGCAACGCATGTAAAAACGGAACGGTTGCCCGTTCCGTTTTGTTTTGCGCTCGATCCGGATCAGACGCGCGCCGCAATCACCGTCATCGCGCCGCGCAACAGGACTTCCCCCGCGCCGGCGGGAATGAATACGGTATGTCCGAGTTTGGAATTGGAGCGCACGCCGTCCACGAATACCGACCCTTCGCCGTCCACGACGGTCAGCGACACAAAGCTGTCCGCATCCACGAAGATCGTCTTTTCGCCCGCAACGGTATGCTCGTATACGGTAAAATACGGACAGGATACCAATTCCCGCGTCGTGTCGTCGATTGCGCGCACGGTCTCGTTGACGCGGTGCACGGAATCGGAACAGATGACGGGGATCGCGCGATCGACATGCAATTCGCGCGCTTTGCCGTCCTTGTCGAGCCGTCCGTAATCGTACAGACGGTAGGTCAGCGAACTGTTCTGCTGCACTTCGCAGACGAGCATGCCGCCGCGGATCGCATGCACGGTGCCGGACGGAATGTACACGCAGTCGCCTTTGCGCAACGGCAAAAAGTGCAATGCCTGCTCGATCGTACCGTTGTCCAGATGTTCGCGCACCTGCTGCGCGCTCAAAGGACGCTTGAATCCGCAATAGACGCCGCTGCCCTCTTCGCAATCGGCGACGTACCACATCTCGGTCTTACCGAATTGCCCTTCGTGCTCCAACGCGTACGCGTCGGACGGATGCACCTGTACGGACAAATCCTGCGCCGCGTCGATAAACTTGATCAACAACGGAAAATACGGAAATTGCGCCGCGCGCGCGCCCAGATATTCCGGATGTTCCCGCAAGAGCGCGCCGAGCGACTTGCCCGCGTGTTCGCCGTTGAGTACGACGCTTTCGCCCTGCGGATGGCACGCCAGCTCCCAGCTCTCGGCGATCGTCGCCGAAGACGCCTGCTTGTTCCAGCGCGCTTTGAGCCGCGTGCCGCCCCAAAGATAGTCCTTGGTGACGGGAATCAATTGAATCGGATACATAGTCTACTCCTTTTTCGCTCCCAAGCGAAACGTCAGTTGATACGGAATACGACGACGAACGTCGTCCCCGCGCCTTGTTTGCTCTCGACGCTGATCGTGCCTTTGTGCTGCAACGCGATGTGCTTGACGATCGCCAGCCCCAGCCCCGTGCTCGACTCGTGCGTGCGGCGACGGCTTCCGTCCACTTTATAAAAGCGCTCGAACAGTCTGCCTTGATACTCGGGCGCAATCCCGATGCCGGTGTCCTGCACGCGCAACTGCACCGTATCCGCGTCGCTGCGCAGTTCGATGCGCACGCTGCCGCCGTCGCGGTTGTATTTGATCGCGTTGTTGACGAGATTTTCGATCAGCACGCGCATCATCTGCGGACGCGCGGGCATGCGCGCTTCGCCGACGATTTCGACCGAAACGTTGCGCGACTGCGCGATGACGCGCTGTTGGTCGACGACCTGTTCGCACAGCGGTCGGATGTCGGTCATCTCGATGTCTTCGCTGCGGATGTCGGCGTCCAGTTTGCTCAATGCGAGCATGCCGTCGATGAGTTCTTTCATCTTGCGGGCGTTGGCATTGATTTCGCCGGCGCAGTGGCGGATCTGTTCGTCCGTCGCGCCGTCCATCGTGATCAGTTCGGAATATCCGCCGATCGCGGTCAACGGCGTTTTGAGCTCGTGCGACGCGTTGGCGAAAAATTCGGTACGAATGTGCGCGGAGCGGATCTCCTGCGTGATGTTGGTCAGCACCAACAGCATGCCCAAACTGCCGATCTCGTTGTGCCACTGTTCGTTGGGGAACAACGTCTCCACGCGATAGCAATTCTTGCCCAGATCGAGAATGCTCACGGTATATTTGCGTTCCGCCAACGCCGCGTTGAGCGTCTCGAGCAACGTCTCGTCTTCGATCAACATATCCACGGACATGCCGACGATATGCGATTCCAGCCCGAAGATGTCGCCGACCGCGTCGTTGGTCAACATGACCGTACCCTTCTGAGACAAACCGATGACGCCCTGATTGATCGAGCGCATCAGCAAGCGATTCTTGCGTTGTTCGTGTCGCAGTTCGCGCACCGAATCGGCGATCGTGCCGCCGATCTCGTTGATCTGACGGTACAGTCGGTCGAATTCCGTCCCCGTAGACGGATAATCGCGCAATTTGCGGTAGTCGCCGCGACTGATGCGTTCCAGCATCAGTTCGACGTCTTTGAGCGGACGCATCGCGGTACGAATCGCCGATCGCATCGCGACAAACGACATCAGCACGATCGCCAGCCAAATCACCGCGCCGATCGCAACGGACACCGCAAACGCCTGCCCGCCGATCTGATGCGCCGCCGCGGTACGGACGATCAGCATGTCGTACCCTTCCAGCGCAGGCGCGTCGATCCGCGTATAATACATCAGCGACCGCTCGCCGACATAGGCTCCGCCGATCTGGAACGCTTCTCCGCGCTCCGCCGCTTTGCGCACGGCGCGTTCGTACGACAGCTGCGGATCGAGCCGCTCCCCGTCGCTTTCCGCAATCGGTTCGCCGCTCGGATCGAATACGGAGATGCGCAGAAAATCATTGTTGTTGGCGCTCAAATACGCCTGCAATCGTTCGATCGTATCGCACGCTGCGATATCGGCGCGCACGGATTCGGTATTGGAACGCAAGTCGTTGCGCGCGGTCGTCAGATTGACGGTATTGACGGTCAGAATGCTCAGCACAATGCCCAAAAGCACCGCAAGCGTCGTCATGACGATGACGCGCAGCAGTACTTTTTTGCCCATGTCCGCCTGACCGGAGTCGCGCGTCAGATCCTGCAAAATTTATATCCGACGCCGCGCACGGTCGCGATGTACGCGCAAGGCGTATGTTCGGCGATCTTGCCGCGCAACGACTTGATATGCATGTCCAGCGTGCGCGTCTCTCCGAAATATTCGTATCCCCACACCGTCGTCAAGATCGTCTCGCGCGAGACGACGCGATCGGGGTTCTGCATCAACAGTTTGAGCAGATTGTATTCTTTCAGCGTCAGCGCGACCGGATGCGAAGCGACGGTGACGATATGTTCGGCGTCGTTGATGACGATTTCGCCGTGCTCGATCACGCGATCTTCGATCTTGTCGAACTTGCGCAAATTGGCTTTGACGCGCGCGATCAGTTCCAACATCCCGAACGGCTTGGACAAATAGTCGTCCGCGCCCGCGTCCAATCCGCGCACTTTATTTTCTTCGTCGCCGCGCGCGCTCGCGATGATCACCGGAATATCGCGGGTCGCATTGTCTTGTTTGAGTTTGCTCAACGCGGTCAAACCGTCCATGCCCGGCAACATCATGTCCAAGATCAGCAAATCGCACTTCTCGCGCGCCAGCCGATCGAACATCTCTTCCGCCGTCACGAACCCGCTCACTTCGAATTCGGAACGATCGAACGCCATCTCGTATAATCCGCGAATGCTGTCGTCGTCTTCGACGACGTAAATACGGTATTTCATCTATGGATTCCTCCTGCCCGACCAAGTTGGGTTTAGGTCAGTATAGCATAACGCGCGCGCTTTGTAAACAGCCAATTTACGCCTCGACGCCGTCCGTGCCGTCGCTGCCGTCCTTGCGACGCATCCACTCGCGCACATACGCAAGCCGATCGCGCGCCGTCTGCGTCAGCGTCTCGAAACCGAACGCGCGCAGCGTCTCTTTGTACAGATCGTCGTCGCTCAGACTGATCTGAATCTGCAAGATCTGGCGCATCGCCGCGGCAAGTTCTTCCTTGGCGATGTCGTCCAACCGTCGCGCGCCGTCGTCGCCGCGGAACGTCGTCATATCCCGCGACATGTCGCGCCGCCAATAGAAATCCTGTCCCTGATCGGGCGTACGCACCGCGCCGATCGCGCACAACTGCGCTTCGATCGTATCGGAAGCCTTCTGACTCATCTTTTGCAGTCCGAGCACTTCGCGCATGCGCGCTTTGATCGTCGCCAACGATACGGGACTTTCTTCGTCCACGATGCGTTTGAGCGCCAAACGCAGTCCGTCGATGGCTTCGCGATCGCCGTCGTATACCGACGACGCCAAAATCGTCGGCAACGATCGCGTACAC
Organism: uncultured Christensenella sp.; assembly: GCA_910576875.1. Lineage (GTDB taxonomy): Bacteria > Bacillota > Clostridia > Christensenellales > UBA3700 > MGBC101980. The sequence goes on along the minus strand of CAJTKI010000026.1, from coordinate 5,810 downwards.
CGATACGTCTGCGAGTCGTAGGCAAACGCGACGTCGTCTTTTTCGATACAGGGATGCAATTCCATCCGCTCGCGCTCGTAAGGACGGCGCAACGCTTCTTCGATGCGGTCGAGCATGACGGATTTGTTGCGCAGATACTCGACGGCAAAGACGCGCACGAGCTTCCAACGCAATCCGTTGAGCACGGACGGCTGCACGTACATCTTGTCCCGACAGCTGACGTTGGGACCAATCGCTTTGCGATCGATCAAAATCCCGAGCGCATAGCCGTCTCCCGACGGATTGCGGATCGCGAGATCGACGCAGAATTCGCTGTTGCCGACGCGCGCGTCCACGACGTGTCCGCGTTCGCGCAAGTCGCGCGCCAGATATTCGACGACGCCGTCCTCGTTCTGCGCGGCGTCCGCGTCGGCGCGGTATTCTCCGCTTTGCGCGAGTTGCAAAAATTGTTTGAGATAGCGCGCGCCTTCGTTCTTCGCCTTGGATTCGGCGATGTCGGCGGCGCGGATCGTCGAGATCACGATCATGCGTTCTTTGCTGCGGCTGACCGCGACGTTGAGACGGCGCTCGCCCTTTTGTTGCGCGAGCGGTCCGACGATCGTCGCCTTGCCGGACGCGTTCTTACGGAATCCGACGGACAGCAAAATGATGTCGCGCTCGTCGCCCTGTACGTTTTCCAGCGACTTGACGAACATTTCGTCCTTCGCCTGCTCCAACGCATGGCGCAGCGACGCGTTCTTGTCCAGAAAATCTGCGACGGCGTCGCTCAGTTGCTCTTGCTGACGGATATTGAACACGATGATCCCGATCGACTTGCCGACGTTGGTCGGATCGGACAGAATCTGTTGCAACTGATCGAGAATCGCGCGGATTTCTTCGCGGCTGATGTCCGAATTCTTTTTGTCGGCTTTCAATTCCACGGGCACGAACGAGATGCGGCTCGCCCGCGCGTCCGCCGACGGGAATGTAAACAATTCCCCGTCGTAAAAATGATCGTTGGAAAATGCGATCAGCGATTCGTGACGCGACCGATAATGGTACGCCAACCGATACCGCGGCATCCGAATGGAAATGCATTCGTCCAACAGCGACTCGGAGTCTTCGTAATCGCGATCCTCTTCTTCCAGTTCGGGATCGCCGGTAAAATACGCGCTCGGCGGCATCTGCTGCGGATCGCCCGCAACGATCAACGAATTGCCGCGCGCGATCGGACCGATCGCCTCGTGCGTCGGAATCTGCGACGCTTCGTCGAAGATCACGACGTCGAACTTGCGCGTATGCACGTCCAAATATTGCGCGGCGCTGAGCGGGCTCATCAAAAAGCAGGGGAAATACTCGCGGATGATCGCGTCGAAACGACTGAGCGTCTTGCGAATCGTCGTGCCGCGTCCGTTGTTGGAAATCGCCTTTTTGAGAATGCCGATCGGCGAAGACGACGCGTAGCGGAATTCCGTGGAGCGGTAATTGCGACTGAGTCTGTGCGACACGCGCGCAACGGTCAATTCGCTGTACCGACGCAACCGCTCTTTGTACGTCTGAATCTGCGCGTTGAACAGCGATTCGTTGAAATAATGAATGCGTTCGTCCGCAAAATACAATTGCAAGAACCCGTCCGCCAGCGACGCGTCGAACACGTCCGTCAGCGCGCCGAGCGCGATCTTGCCGCCGCGCAACGCGTCGACGAGTTCTCCCACCCCCGCTTGGCGCAACTGCTCGGCATAGCGATTGAGCTGCGCGAAATGCACGAGATCGGCAAAACGCTCCGCGTCGCAAGCGCAATCGAGCATGCGCCGATACGTCGCGATCTCATCCTGTACCCCGTCGTACAGACACGGATCGATGCGATAGCGCTGCGCCGCTTCGTGTTCGAGCGCGCGGAACGCGCGCATCCGATCGGCGGCGAGCCGATACAGCATGCGCGTCGCCGTATCGCGCCGCTCGGCAAGGTCGGTAAAATATACGATCGCCTGCGTCAACGGCACTTGCTCCGTCAACTCGCCCACGAGTCGAACAAACTCGCGCGTGTCGTCGTACGCCCGACGAATGCGCGCAAGATCGTCGCCCGCTTCGAGCACGTCGCGATCCACCAATCGGTCGATCCGCGCGCGATGCTCCGTCACGTACGCTTTGTCCGCGCGCACGTCGCGCACGCGTTCCAGTTCGGATTGCAACGCGGACAGTCGAACTTTATATCCCGCCGCGCAGACGCGACGCAGTTGTCTGCGATATTTGAGCCGCGCGAACCACCGCGCAGGCGCGCTGCGCGGGCGCTCCAAGTCCGTAAGGATCGCGGCGGCGTCCAACGTGTCGAGCAACTCGAACCGATAGCGATCGGCATACGTCTTGCGCGCGTCCGCATAACGTTGGGCAGCGTCGAATACGGCGCATTCCCGCTCGACGTCCGCGCCGTCCGAATACTCGGGCAAACGGTCGAGATACAGCGTCCCTTCCAGACACAATTCCGTCAGACGCATCAACTTGGCGACCGTCGCGCGGTCGTCCCGCCACGCAAACGGCAAGCGTTCGAACAGTTGCCGATACGCCGCGCAAAACGCGTCGAACGCGTCTCTGAGCGCGCCGAATTCCCGCACGAACGCCGCGCGATCTTCAAATCGAATCTCCGTCAATCCGAACGTCCGGAACGGATGCGTATCGTAATCGCGCACCGCGCCGGCGGATTCGCGATACCGGAACATCAGATCCCGAATGCGCGCGTCCGCATCCGCGTCGTACGCCGCGATCCAATCGGTCGGGAACGTCACGCGGCAACGCACGTCGCGCAGTCTCTCGTGCGTGACGATCGCGTCGTACATCGAACAAAAACGGTTGCCCGCAACGTGCATGCGATTGACGGTCTCCGCCAGCTCGTCGCGTTCGGCGTCCAAACGCGCGCATTCGGCGTCGTAGTCCATCGGATTCTTGACCGCGCCGAAATCCATCGTCGCGCCGAGTTTGGAGAAAAACGCGGATTTGTTGGTCTTGTTGGAATGCAATTCCAAAGCAAAGCGATCGAGTTGCAACTCCTGCAAGCGTTCCTGCACGACTTCCAACGCCGCCATCTTTTCGGCGACGAACAAAACCGTCTTGCCGTGATACATCGCATTGACGATCATATTGACGATCGTCTGCGATTTGCCGGTGCCGGGCGGTCCGTCGAGTATAAACGAGTTGCCCGCCCCGCATTCCAAGATCGCGCGCAACTGCGTCGAATCGTACGGCAACGGCGCGGCAAACTCCGCATACCGTTCCAACTGCTCGATGTTTTTGCCGGCGGTCACGAGGCGGTTTTCGATGCGATTGGTGTTGTCGACAAAACTGGCGACCGCGCGATTGGCGGCGAGTTCGGCGCGGCGTTCGCGAATGTCCTGCCACATGATGTAGTGCGCAAACGACAGATTGGTCAAAAACACGCGCCGCTCGTCCAACTGAATATCGCCTGCGTTCATCGACTGGAACGTGTGCACGATATCGCCGTACGCGTCGTCTCCCCCGAGCCCGTACAGTCCCGAGTAATCGACGCCGGGATGCTCCTGTCGATAGTATTCGAAAAAGGTCTGATTGACCATCAGATCGTCGTAGTCGTAGCGCACGATATAACTCTGATGGGTCTTGCCGCGCTCGACCCGTACCGGCAACAGCAAAAACGGCGCGCACGCGCGCTTATCCCACGTCAGATTGCCGATGCACAGATACAGCGTAGACGATCCGGTCTCTTCGAACGCGGTCTTCGCCTTGCGCATCAACGTCTTGATATCCTTTTCTTCGCCGATGCCGAGCAAGCACGCCTTTTTGGTCATCAACTGCTCTGCCAGATCCAGCACTTCGTCCGGCTCGGTCTTGCCGCCGTACAACTGGATTTCGATCGAATCGCGCTCCGCAAGCAACTCCGCGACGTCTCCGTCGCGCACCGACGCCAAATCGATGCGGTTGCCGTTGCGGAATTTATAATTTACGAGCGAATTCGCTTCGGTCAGATCGAGCAGCTTGCGCTCCCAGAACGTAAAGCGATCCTTCGTTATTTCCTTGCGCACGTCGCGATACGAGACGGCTTTGACGTCGTCCAGATCTTGATGTTCCAAACGCATCGGCTCGATATTCAGATCGAGTACGCCGTTGTCCGGCTCGATCGGCAGACTGCGATAAACGCCGCGATGGCAGCGATGCACGTCCACCGCGCAGAACGTCGCGCCGCGATAATCGATCAGATTGGCTTTGCCCGCGTCGAGCGCGTTGCGGAAATTCAACGCTTCCGTCGCAACGAACGCCGTGCATTCGATCAGCACGCATATGCGCATCGCGCAATCGTTGGAGACGACGCCGGCGCGCTTCTCCGTCCCGCTGTAAAACGCGTCTTCTTCGAGAAAACATCCCGCAAACGCATGCCCCTGCGTGAAGATCAACAACGGATGCAAGCCGATCTCTTCCAAACACGCGCACATCAGGATCGCCAGATCCAGACACGTGCCCTTGCGATCGTCCAGCACTTCCTGCGGCAGACGGATCCGCTGCAACCACTCGTCTCCGCTCGGCGGATTTTGGTATACGATGCCGTATTCGTGCAACGCTTGGTAAATCGCGCCGATCTCGCGCACAAGCGCTTCGCGATCGGCATTCTGATACCCGACCAAAGATTGCCCGCCGTTGTGTCGCACCGCGTTGAGCGTGATCTGTTTGACACCCTTGGCAAGCGGCGTCACAAACTTGGCAAACATCGCGTAATCGCGAAAATTCGGCCCCGACTGCTGCACGGGATACACCTTGATCTGTCGATACGCCCGCGCCAACTCGCTGCCGTCCGACGCGTACAGGACAAAATCCATCCGCATGACATCCGTCTGCACGAGCCGATACAACCGCTCCGCATCCACGCGCAACATCGGCGCGTCCACCGTCTCGTTCTCTTGCGACAAATGCGACAAGCGAATTTCGTCGCACTCGAAATACGGCAGACTGAATCCGATCTTCAAACATACGTCGTCGTACGTCTGTGCCCCGCAATCGATGCGAATGTCGCGGATCAACGAATACTTCGTAGACCGCAGCGTGCTGTCCGAGAGTTTGCACAGCGTATCGGTATGGTAGTCCGCGTACGAAAAATAATCCGCGACGTCCGGGATCAGCTCCGGCGCTTGCCGGTCGCGCTCGTTCGCAACGTCGTCGTTTTGCGCGACCGCATGCTGCTCGCGCGCCAAAATATCTTCCCGCTCTTGTTTCGTTTCACTCACACCGACGCTCCTTTGCGCCGTACGGCGCGGCGGCATTTCGTTCGCCGTCGTCGCGCAAGCGCATATCGAATATCGTTTTTATTGTACGCTATATTCGCGCGGATGTCAATTGCGCGCGCATACCCGCGCGACGCAACGATTATGGGCAAAAAATCGGACGGCGCGCTTTTGCATCGCCGTCCGATCGATCGGATCTTCCGTTATCAATGTCGGTCGCGGTTGCGACGTTCCTGTCTGTTGCAATACGACCGATGCGCGCCGCCGATCAGGATCAACACCAGCAAGATCGTCCCGATCATCGCAGTGATCGCAATCATCATGATCTTAATCCAATGCAGATCCCGCAACAGCGATTCCGGCACGCCCGCCGCGTTGCCGTCGCCATTGCCCGATCCGCCCGAACCGTTCGGATCGCTGCCGTATACGAATTGCTTGGGCGCGCTCTCGCTCGGCGTCTGCGACACTTCTCCGTTGACGTCCGCCAGCTCGAAGTTTGCCGCGCTCGACGCGCTCAACTTCGCGACTACCTGATACGACTGTCCCGCGACCAGATCAGATTCCGCGACCGGATTCCCGTCCGCGTCA
>CAJTKI010000025.1:18033-21207 GCA_910576875.1 uncultured Christensenella sp. | reverse complement strand
AACTCAATGAGGTACTGAACTACGTCGTTGATCGTTTGGTATCCATTTCAAATTGCACAAGCTTCAAACGCACCACTTAACGTAACGAGCATTAAAACGGTTTGGTATCCATTTCAAATTGCACAAGCTTCAAACCTCAAATTTGACACCCATGCAAGAAAATGGACGCTTCAAATTACACAATTGTATTATAGCACAATTTCACACAAATCGGAATCAAAAATGCGAACATTTTCTTGATGCACGGATTTTGCTTGCGAATCGCATTCCAGCCAAAGCGTAGAAATTCGCAGTCGCGCAATACATTTGCAAATCTCGTCCCACTCCGATGGAGTAAGCAGCGCGCGCGTCTGCACGAATACCAGTAAATCGGTCAAACCGAGTTGCGATTGCAACGCAAGCAAATCGCAGATATGACTCGCGACGCTCTCGCGCGGCAAGTGCAGGCGCACATCGGAGGCTTTGAGCAGCAAAGATTCCGACCAGTCGTCGCAATCGAGCGCGACCGGAACGCTGTCCAGCCAGCGATACAGCATTGACGAACACGCATTGCCTGCCTGCAAAAAATCGGCGTGCAACTGCGCGTCCGCACGTAAACGATCGATCAATAGCTTGTGCACGCGCGTCTGCGCCTTGCGTCCGAAATCGAACGACAAAACGTCCTGAATCCACGCCGCGTGATCATACAGCGGCAAGCCGACGCCGTCTTGCGACAATACGAATCCGCCGTCTTCGTGCAAAATGATCTGGCGATACAAATCCGTATAAAAGGTTACAAAACATGTCTGCGCCTCTGCCGCAAGCACATTGGGCGCGTCGTCGCGCAGACAAATCGACTCGGAAAACATCGGATGTGCGAGCGTCTTCATAATACCACCAAACGACTGTCGTCGTCTATGACGTCAGACTGCACCTGTCCGACAAGAACATCCATCTTGTGGAATTGGCGCTCGGTGACGACGAGAATCTGTACAAGCCCGCGCCGCGGTTTGTTGCGCGCCAAGCGATCTCTGAGCGCATCGACGACCGAATGATTGAGCGCCAACTTGCAATATACGGATTCCTGCAACATCAGATACCCATCCCGAATCAAAAATTTGCGAAATCTGCGATATTCGCGCAAATCCGCGGACGACACGGTCGGCAAATCGAAAAATACAAGCACGCGCATAAATCTATACTGCATAGTCGGGAAACGCAATCGGGCAGACTTCTCCGCCGAGCGCGTCCAACACGCTGTGCACATAAATGCGGATCGCCTGCGTCAAATAGGTCTGCATGCCTTGAATCCGCACGGTGCGGTTGAGCAAATCGACAAGATCGTGCTTGCGCTGCGTATCCAGCTCCGCGTCGCCGCTTTGCAACACGTGCGCGTCCACATACCCGCGAAACGGCTCCATCAGATCGCACGATAAATTGAAGCGATTGTATTCGTTGTGATGAAAAATGCCGAGTTGGGTCAGATAACCTGCGGCGACGACTTCGCGGTTAAACGCGGACAACAGCACGGTATACCCATAATTGAGCGCGGCGTTGTAGCCGTCCGACGCGCCGCGCACGAATCCGTCTCCGAACAGACGGTTGAAATACAGTTTGGCGGCGTGTCCTTCGCGATTGGTGCAATCGTTGAGTTCGACTTGCGCAGCCAATCCGCGCAGACGTTGCGCGGCGGACGCGTCCACCGACTCCAACACGTGCGCCTGATGCAAGATCTTGTTGGCGACGATCTGCTGCCAGACCGCGCGCTTGGCTTCGTCGCGCCATGCGGTCTGACAGAATACGCTGCGACTGTCCGTCGTCCCGCCGTACAGCGGACTGAGTTCGGCGATCGGATTGTGCTTGTCGTCGCAAAAGACGACCTTGATCTTGCGCTGCGCCAACTCTTGGAGCAACACCGCCGTCATCGACACCGCCGCCGTCTGAATCATCAAGCTATAGATCTCCGACAGATGAATCCGACGAATCTGCTCGCCGCGAACGACGAGATAGCCGAGTTGATATTCCAGTTTCGCCTGACTGACGATGACGACGGTGCGCCAACTCATATCCGGAACAACTCCCGCGCGTACAAACCGCACGCGGAACGCTCAGTGATGATGCAGGATTTTCCGGTAATGTTAACATTTGGTACGATTTTTCCTGCGTTTTTAGCCAAACCCAAGTCCGTCAAATCCATGACTGCCGATCCCAATCGGAATTCTCCGATCATCGTCGCCAACACCGAGATCCGACGATCGATCGATAATTGTTCGAACCGATCGCGACGTTGTCGAATATCGTCGCCGATATTGCCCATACCGATTTGTTTTTTCTCATCGGCATATGCGTACGGCGCTTGCGTCATCTTGTCGACCAGCGCGTCGAACAATTCCAGAGATTCCTGTTCGGAAATGCTCCAAAACACGCGTGTACCGTCTTTTGCATAGCGCGGCTGCGCAATGCGTTCCAAACGCTGTTGCAAAGTATCGTCATTCCGGCTTTTCTTGGACATCTCCCGCATGCGTTCGACGATCTGAAACAATCTCGATATAATCTGTGCATAACGTTTGCGCGCGTCGTGCGTGTCGCCCAACAAGAGCGGCGTCGCATTATGCGCGGTTAAAATAGTCCAATTGTTACCGGCAAGGAAAAACCGGTAACCGTTGAGTTTTACTTCGGCATTGGTGCGGATTTTCGGTACCACGATTTCGACGCGTGCACAGTCCAATTTTTGCATGTAATATTGCGCAAGCGCCTGTTTCGCGTCGCTCTGCGCATCGCGCAATTGACGCGCAAACAAAAGCGGGACGGGCAAAACCATTCGTTTTTCCTTACCCTTGCGATCCCAACAACGCGCGATCGCATAATATGTATTGGTCAACGTACAATAACCGCCGTAACGTCGGGTGTCGGCAAGCGCGCAAGTACCATCCGGGCGTAAATATCGCTTATCGGCGGTCTTGATCGCCCGCAACTCGCCGTCGGAAGCACGCAGCGGCTGTTGGTCATAAAATTTTCCGCTTGCTTCGGTCATCTTTTTCGTAACGAGAATCTCTCTGCCGTACAAATAGCGCTCGACCGTATCGCGCAATTTGCCGCCGTCTTTGCGCAATTCCCGACAGATCGAATTGGCGACGATGCCGGCGGTGTCTTGCTTCCACGATTCTTGCAATGCCGCCGCCGTTTGTTCGTCCG
>CAJTKI010000025.1:0-18023 GCA_910576875.1 uncultured Christensenella sp. | reverse complement strand
TCCGGAGCGGCGTTTTGTTTCAGATAGCGATTCATCTGATAGCGGACAAAATTCTCTTTTTCAAACATACCCGCGCGTTGACAGAATCTGCCTGCAAGGATATTTAGATACGCGTCGTGCGCGTGATGGTATACGTTATAATCGCGGCATTTGTCCCAATGCATGCTCTTGCGCACATTGGAAACGATATTCGCCTTGGGGCACAAGATGCGAACATCCGGCGCGATCTCGCGGTAGCGCTGTTGGAGAATGTCTTTGACGTGTTTGACGATCTGCCGCGTCTCGACGAGTTGTCGATTCAAGAAACCGACCAAATCGCTTTCGCGCAGTTCCGCGCGCGTCAATCTGCGGTATTTTTCCGCCGTCATCGGACAGATGCCCTTGCTGAAACTGCTGACCTGTTTCATCTCTTCCCACATCTTGCGCATGCGATCGCGAATGTCCTTGGGTACGGTACGCGAGTCGCCCTTGCGCTGATTGTACTTGCGGTATACGAGCACGCGGTTGTCCAAACTGTTGTCCGTCGTCAACGTACGCGGGACGATATGATCGATCTCGCAATCATCCAACCGTCCCCGATCGATTGGATCGCCGCTGTACATGCATCTGCCGTTCTGCAAATAATACAGGTACACTTTGTCATCATGCTGCAGATCGTTCAAAGACGGATCCTCGCCTTGAATTGCATCGCCCAATTCGGGATTCAACCAATCGAATTGATACTTCTTTTGGGCGGCAATAAAAGCTTGATACAGTTGCGTCAGTCGGTCCTTGCGCGAAATCGTGCGTTTGCCTTTTGGCGTGCCGTCTTCGCCGCGCGCCATCTCGATGCTGATCGTCGCCAGTTGTCTGGGCGAACGCCGCATCGCGAACACGATCTCATCCACCATACGCAGAGCTTGCCAAATCGCGCGTTTGATCGCGGGCGAGCATGCCAAATCGGCGACGCTGTCGGCATACGTCAACGCGGCGGACAAATCGCGCGCGCCGTCCGAGTGCTCGCGTTTGTACGTTTCGATCGCGTCGCGGAAATTCCACGGACATGTTTTGCCTTCGAGCAATTCGTTGAGATGGTACGCGTGTTGATCGACGCCGTCGTCCGCGCCGCGCAAGACGCCGATCACGGTACGGACTTCGCCCGTCTCGCAGTGCATGCCGGCAATGCCGTCGAGCAATCGGTCGGACAGTCTGCCCCAGCCTTTGAAACTCAATCGCGACAGCTGCGCGATCTCGCGCTCGTCGAACAGATGCGCATAATGCTCTTCGATGCTTTCGCGCACTTGTTGCGCGTCCTGCAACGCGGTAATCCACAAGACGATGTCTTCCAGCGCGGCGATCAACGCGGGGTCGCCGTCCGGATATTCGAACCGATCGCCCAAAACGCGTTTGAATGCATGATACGCGCTCAAAGAATTGTCCAATGCGGTCTTGCCGGTCTCCTCGTCCGACAGTTTGATCGGAACGTTGCCGTGCAACTGTTGGAGCGCTTCGCGGACTTTTCGATAGCCGACGCGTTTTTCGCGTTTGCACAATTGCCAAATCGCATCGCGGTCGACCGCGTCCAACGGATCTTTTTGCTCGCCGAGCCGCAAATTGTGAATTTCGCTCAATACCGCGTATTCTTCGTAAAGCAACGAGTGCCGCGGAAGCGCCTTGCATCCGGGCAGATACGCGCAGTCGCTCGCCATGCGGCGAATGAATTCCTGTCGGGACGCGCGGCGGTCTACGACTTCGTCGAACTCCCACGGCTTGGGATTGACGCGCTCTTTACCCGCATACTTTTTGACCCAGGCGAACGGATGGCTGTCGCCGTCTACGGTCCGATCGTTCAGCGGTCCGACGTAATACGGAACGCGGAATGTCAGCAACTTGCACAGCTTGTCCGCAACGCTGCCGTATCCATCCGTCTCGGACAAAATCGGATGCGTATCTCGCTGCATCTCCAAGATCGCGCGCAACTCGCACTCGTGCAGTTGGTACGGAAAGACGCCGTTGTCTTTATCCGTCTGCGTGAGCAAGAAGCTTTCTTGCGCCACCGCTTCCGAGATCGGTCGGAATTCTTCCGCAATCTCTTCGGCGCGGTCGGGATCGCGCGCGGCAAGCGTATCGGCAAGCTTTTCGATCGCCTTATAGAAATCGGCGCGCGCGACGCGTTTGCATCCCGGCAAATTGCCGTGTCCGATCAGACTGAAATATTGGAGATTTTCATACGGCTTGCACACTTTGGCAAATTCTTTTTCCCGCTGTTTGCCGACGCAACCGCGCAATTGCGGAAATAATTTTTCCCAAATCTTATGATCGGGATCGCAAAGCCGCTCGTCGAACACCATCGCATACGTCTGCTCGTCCGCATACGCACGCAAAACGGCGCGCAGGCGGTTGCGTTGTTTGGCATGCTCTGCAAAACGCGCGATCATCGCGTCGCTGAGATACGCGTTGTCGCCAAGCATGCGGCGCATGACGCCGGTATCGTAGATCGCTTTGAGCGCTTGCACGACGTCGGCGCGATCTCCGCACGCGCCGAGCAACTCTTCGTACTTGTCGTCGGCTTGCGCGTGGAAATCCCCTTCGAGTTTTACCGACGGAGCGTCCGCGGACTCGTCTTCCGCGTCGTCCGCTCTCCACATTTTGGCGCAATCGAACTTACTGCCCGAAATCGCCGCGGCGATCTGTTCCTTCGCCTTATCCTTGTCGCCGAGTTGTTGCAACACGCGCGCTTTGAGATCCCTGCGCGTGACGTTGCGCTCGCTCAAAATCGCGCCGATGCTTTGCGCCGCGTCAGTATCGATCTGCAAAGCGTCTTCTTCGGCATGCGTCGCGTCCCATGCGCTGACGAGACTGTCGAACAACGGCGCCCAATCGTCCGCTTGCGCTTGCGCGTCGGATGTCGAACCAAAATTGGGATGCAGGAAATTGCCGCGGTATTTCAGAATATGATGAATGCCGAGATAGACCAATCGAATATCCGGCTCCGGTTGCGTCATCAAATGCTTGCGCAAATGATAGACAGTCGGAAAACGCCGATGATATGCCGTGTCGTCGAAATCCGCATCATGGAACAGCGTATGTTTATCCGCAATGCCGGCGACGGCGTTGCGGTCGTCCGCAAACAGTTGCGCGGTCTCCAAACGACGGAAAAACGTCGGATCTTTTGCTTCCACGGCGTCGCGCAGCAAATCGTTGAGCATCGCGATACGCGCTTTGCGCCGTTTCATGCGGCGACGGATCACGCGGCATCTGCGTCGTTCCTGCGCCGTCTCCGCAGAATCGAACAGCCTTACGAACAATCCCGCCTTGTTGAGTACGCGGATCGGCTTGTAATCGTCGTCGATGACCGCGACGCCCACGCTGCCCGTACCGATGTCCAGACCGATGTGATATTTCTTTTGGGAATCATTTTGTAAATCGTTTTGTTTTTCTTCCGTCATTTTGCTTGACTTCTCCTTATCCGTGTGCTATGCTTAGAATATCCATTTCAAGTTACACAACAATTGTTCAAATACAACTTGCAGTTACCTAAGAATGGTCGGAGCGCAGATACGCTCCTTTTTTCTATCCCTTACACATTGATTATACAAAAAGTTATATGCGATTGCAAGATGCAAATCGATATTTCTATAAAAAAACGTATCAGACGACAACTGTCAATATGTGGCAGGTTTTATTTTTTTATCCAAAAAATTCGTTGCAAAATCTCGACCCGATACATCGTCGCATGCGTTGTACATCACCGTCGCCGCGCGAGCCGTCTATGATCGATCGTACCGCAACAGGCGATTACCATTTCCGCAAACGGATCTATCGACGCGTCTTGTACATAAAATCTTCCCAAAAGCGCAACGGCATATGATTGAGCCGACAGCGCTCGTTGTGACGCGGGCGAATCTCGATCGCGTTGTAAAACGTCTCCCACAACGCGCGATAGCTCGCCTCGTTGTCGTCGATCGGTCCCGGCTCGAACCCTTCAAGCCGAAGCAACTCGTCGCAAGCGCCTTCATGCCGAAACGCGATCTTGTGCACCTTGTCGTAAAGAAACAGGCGTTCGTTGGGAAAACGCTCGACGAAATGCTGCGCGATCAACGGCAAAACATTGTGCGTCGGACGAATGACGGAGACAAGCGCGCCGTTGATTTCGCTGAATCGCAAAAATTCGATATTACGATGCGCTTCGTTGGCGACGGCGCGCGAAATCGCATGCAAGCGGTGCACGCACGGTTGCGCAAGCATCTTCATCGTCGCCGCGCCTTGCAGCATCCCGAATATGACGAACCGAGCGACCGCCGCGCCCCTGTCGTCGAAATCGGAAAGATAAGCGCGGCGCATCATCCGCTCCGCCTGCGCGCCGATCGTATTGCGCACGCCGCGCGCGACGCGCGCAGCTTTATCCGGATCGGTCTCGACGGTGCGGTATTCCAGCATCGTATCGCGCGTATCGGTAATCCGATACGGCAAAATGCCGTCCGTATAACAGCGAAACACCGCGCACAGCAACCCGTCGTAACTGCCGTCGTATAAAAAGATCACGTCGTCGCGCGCTTGCATGCTTTTACACCCGAATCGGCGCGGGCTGTCCCAACGCCGGCAAATCGAAATCGTCGAACATCGACATCTGTACCGCGCATTCCGCGCGTCCCGCCGCGATCAACGCTTGCGCCGCCCGCGCGGGCGCGTCCGCCGCCGCAACGCCGCTGCCGCCGACGATGAAATACCGCGCGCGTTTGAGCACAACGCCCAAACGGCGCAACGCCTGTTCGTCCAGACGCGCGGTTCGACGCGCCGCCAAAATCCGCTGCGCGCTCTTGACGCCGATCCCGGGCACGCGCAACAGCCGTTCGTACGGCGCGCGATTGACGTCCACCGGAAAAAACTCGGGATGATTGACCGCCCAATTGCATTTGGGATCGAGATATTCGTTGAAATACGGTCGCTTCTCGTCCAAGATTTCGTCCGCGCGAAAGCGATAGTACCGCATCAACCAATCCGCCTGATACAGTCGATGCTCGCGCAACAGCGGCGTCGCGCTGCCGACCGCGGGCAGATCGGAATGATCCGCGACCGCGACGTATGCGGAATAGAATACGCGCCGCAGCGCATATTTGCCGTACAAACCTTCGGCAAGTCGAATGATCTGCAAATCGCTCTCGGGCGTCGCGCCGACGATCATCTGCGTGCTCTGCCCCGCCGAAGCGAATCCGCGCTCCCGCGCGCGCAATTTGTCCGCGATCTGTTGCATCGGCGCAAGCACGTCGCTGCGGTGTTTGTCGGGCGCAAGCAGGCGCAGACTGTTTGCGCTGGGCAACTCGATGTTGGAACTCATACGGTCGACCAGCATCCCCAACCGCTCGATCAGATGCGGCGACGCGCCGGGGATCACCTTGGCGTGCACATAACCGTAAAACTTGTGCTTGTCGCGCAAAAGTTCGATCGCGCGAATCATCAATTCGACGGTGCGATCGGGCGTACCGAGCACGCCGCTCGACAAAAACAGCCCTTCGATATAATTGCGCCGATAAAAGTTGATCGTAATGTCCGCGATTTCGTCCGGCGTCAGCGTCGCGCGCGGCACGTCGTTGGACACACGATTGACGCAATACTTGCAGTCGTAACAACAGGCGTTGCTCATCAAAATTTTGAGCAACGAAATACATCTGCCGTCCCCCGCAAACGCGTGGCACAGTCCCGAACGACACGCCGATCCGATCCCGTCGGCGGGGCTGACGCGATCGGTGCCGCTGGACGTACATGCGACGTCGTACTTGGCGCTCTCGGTCAGAATGCGTAATTTGTCTGCCAAATCCATGCTGTAATTTTAACATATGTTCGCAATTCAAGTCAACGATCTTACGAAAAATCATCAAATTTCGGAATTCGCCGCCGCGCACGCGTCCCGATCCGAACGCTCAGCGCAAATAAAAAAGCGGACGCCTGTGAAAAGCGTCCGTCCCTTTGGTAGCGGTAATCGGAGTCGAACCAATGACCTTCCGGGTATGAACCGGACGCTCTAACCAACTAAGCTATACCGCCGATAATGGTTGCGGGGGAAGGATTCGAACCGACGACCTTCGGGTTATGAGCCCGACGAGCTACCACTGCTCCACCCCGCGACGATAAAAAGGATGTGCAATCAGAATAAACAAAATTTGCGCGTTTGTCAAGGCATTTTCGCTACATTTTGTAAGATTGTATAAAATGTTATGCCGACGAAAGCGCGTTCGATACCCGTCGCGGCAAAATTGTCGAAAAAATTTTTGGCGACGCGCCGTCACAAAACATTGACATTGCCGATCCGTTGGTTTATACTGAAATCACGATATACATCTTTGGGCAGGCAAATAAGCCGACCGGTGGTGATGCCGTCTGAGAACGGACAAGTCCAACAGCCCCAACAGCCGATGCGGTGAGACTCCGCAACCGCCTGTAAAGTCAGACTGGGAAGGAATGTATCCGTTGTCGTCTTGCCGATCTTCGCATATGCGGAACGCGGCGGGGCGAGTTCGTGCATTTCGTCTCTCGCAAGAGAGCTTTTTTTTGCTCCGAAAGATCGCATCGATTTGAGCAGAGGTGCACGCATATGAACAAAATTCCGCATTTTTCGACTCGTACGATCGCCTATGCCGCGATGATGACCGCGCTCGTCTGCGTGACGGGTCTGATCGGCGTCAACGTCGGGACGGGCTATCTGAATTTCGGCGACACGATGATCTTGGTCGCCGCGTCGTTGTTCGGTCCCGTGACCGGTTTGATCGCGGGCGGACTGGGCGCATTCCTGACCGATCTGATCGTCTATCCCGCGACGATGTGGTTCACGCTCGCGATCAAAGGCTTGGAAGGTCTGCTGTGCGGACTCGCCGTCCGCTACGGCATGCGCGCCGTCGCCAAACGTCCCAAAGCCGTCCGCGCCGCGGCGCATGCGGGATTGTCGCTGCTGTGCACAGCGGAAATGGTGATCGGCTATTATCTGACCCAGCGCTTTTTGTGGGGCACCGCGATTTCGGCGTGGGAGCAATTGCCGTTCGACGCGCTGCAAGCCGTCGTATCCGCGACGCTGTCCGCCGCGCTGATCTACGGACTACGGTTGCAAGAACTCGTCCGCGGCAAACAACCCTCCGTCGCCGACGACCGTACGCGCGGACGGGACGCCGCATGCGCCCCGCCCGACGACGAGCGCGATAACCGTCGCAGCGGAGATCCGCAATGACCGCGCCCGATACGCCCGAACGCATCGCCGAACGCGCGATCCGCGAACTGATGCGCGTGCAACCCGTCGAAGCGACGATTGCGGGCAAAGGTTTCTACGGCGTCGCGGTGTTGACGCGTCTTCCGATCGCGGACGGACTGCCGCGATGCGCGATCGTCAAATACATGCGCGATGCGCTTTGTCTGGCGGAAGAACGGCAAGCGTTGACGCGCATGCGCGCGCACTGCCCGACTTTACCGCTGCCCCGAATATACGGCGCGACGGCGGACGGACACGCGAGCGTTATGGAATATATGCCCGGCGAAGACGCGGATCGCATCGTCTTCGACGACGGCGCGCTGCGCGACAAAGCGGCGGACGAGATCGCGGAATGTTTGCTGACCCTGCACGCCGCCCGCCCTACGGACAGACGCTACGGCACGGACGACAAACGGTACGATCGATGGATCGACTGTTACCGCGACCGCGCGCTCGACATGATGTCCAACATCGACAAATCGCATGCGTTGCAACGCCTCTCGCACGAAAACTTTCGCGTGTTCGTCCGCGCGCTCGACGCGATCGACGACATTCTGTCCTGCCCGCCCGCGCATCCGAGCCTGCTGCACGGCGACTACAATCTGTGCAATCTGCGCGTCGATCCCCGCACCGGACGCGTGAGCGGAATCTTGGATCCGATGCACAGCATTTGGGGCGATCGCGAAGCCGATCTGTTCCAACTGCGCCAATCGGGCGGCGCGGCATGGGAACTGCTCGATCGCTATCGCGACCGATACGGATTGAGCGCCGACTTTGCGGCGAAAGACGCGATGTACGCGGCGTTTGCGGAAGCCGACCATTACGGACGCTGCAACATGCCTCAGGACGAGCATTTGCAAAGCATGATCGACGCGCTCGACGCGGCATTGTAATCGCGCCGAATATATTCGGAATGCGTCCGTCCGTGCAGAAAATCGGTATGTAAAATTCTGCTAAAAGACGGGCGGAAATGCCAAAAGTCATTGACAAGCGTACGCCGAATCGTTATAATGATTTGACGGAAGACATGCCGATACTTTCGGAAAACCGCGTACCTGCGTAAGTCCCCGTCTGTCCGGACCGGCGTCGATGTCTTATCAATCGCGTCGCGCGGCTCGTGCGGCGAAAACGGACGAACGAATGGAACACGCATACCCGAGACGTCGAAAAGACGCGCCCAAACAGAATACGACCGCTACCTACCGCGGCAAACCGTGTCTGTTGCAAATCTGCGCGACGGAAGAACAGGCGTTCAAACAAGCGCAGGTCATGGAAGCGATCGCCCGTACGGGATATGCGCCGCAAGTATACGGCACGGAAGGCAACCGTCTGTGGTACGAATCGGTGTCGGGAGAGAGTTTCGACGAAAAATTCCGTTTCGCGATCTTGCAAGACGATACCGAGACGCTCTACGCGCTCGCGTCCAAACTGTCGATCTTCTTGCAGATGTTCCACAGCATCACGTCGCACACGTTGGGCGATCCGCAATTCGGAGATTTCGTGTTGCGCAACGACAGATGCGTATGCATGCGGTTCGACTCGCTGCGGCAGGGACTGCCCTATGCCGACGTCGCAAGCGTGATCGCTTGCGCGCTGACGCGCAACGCGGGAGATTACTACGCGGCGTTTCCGTTCGTGGAACGCGTGCTGGAATGCTTCCACCTGTCGCTGATGGACATCATCAACGAAGTATCCGAAAAGCTCGACGCGTATCTCGATCCGGAAACCGCGGATAAAAACATCATTCTGGATACGTTGATGCGGGCGCGCGACGGCGCTTATCCGGATTGGATACAATACCACAAATAAATCTCCGTCCACGGCGGGCGGCGAAGGAGGATAGAATGAAATTCGCAGAGCGTCTAAAAGAACAAAGATTGAAAAACGGTTACAACCAGGCTTACGTTGCCAAATACATGCAGGTATCCCAAGTATCCGTCAGCAACTGGGAACGCGGCGTCAAAGAACCCAATTACCAGGCGTTGATCGATCTGTCCAATCTGTTCGGAAAAACGACCGACTACATGCTCGGGAAAGACGATAAGGAAAACTAATCGACGCAACCGATCGGAAGAAACAGCGTTTCTTCCGATTTTGTTTGCAAGCCGTATGCCCTGCGCGGCGCGGCACACAATAGATGCGGGGTCGCGCCGCGAAGTACGCGACATCGTGGAGAAAACTTTATGGTAACCGTAAGCAACATCGCATACAAACAATACGGCAACTGCGTGCAGCTGTCCAACGGCGCATTCCGCCTGTTGATTACGACCGATCTCGGTCCGCGCATCATTTTCTACGGCGAAACGAACGGCGAAAACATCTTCTACGAAGACGCGCAGGATCTGATCCGCAAAGACGGCGATTATTTCGATCGCAATCTGCCCGGCAAAGGCGCATGGCACATCTACGGCGGACATCGTCTGTGGAAATCGCCCGAAGATCTCGCATCCTATTATCCGGACAACGCGCCCGTGCGCACGGAATTCGTCCCCAACGGCGTAACCGTCACGAGCGAACCGGAATCGACGACCGGTCTGCAAAAAAGCATGACCGTCACGATGGCGGACGACGGCAGCGTGTGCGTACAGCATGCGTTCTACAACTTCACGGATCGGGCAAGCGAACCCGTCGCGTTGTGGGGATTGAGCGTGCTCGACAAGGGCGCGTGCGCGACGTATCCGCTGTCCACGCGCGACACCGGATTGCTTGCCAACCGCAATCTCGTGCTGTGGTCGTATACCGACGTACGCGACGATCGCTTGCGCATCGAACAAGATAAAATCACGCTCCGCTGGGACGACGTCGCGCAACCGATCAAAATCGGCATGTATATCGAAGACCCGATCCGCGTCCATACCAAAGGGCTGGAATTGACCGTAACGTACGACTACGCGGGCGAAAACGCGGGCTATGCCGACCGTTGCTGCAACGTGGAAAGCTATACGAACGACATCATGCTCGAAGTCGAAACGCTAAGCACGCTCGAAAGCATCGCGCCCGGGCAATACAAATACCATACCGAACGCTGGTCGCTGCGCAAACTGTGACCGGCGAATGCAGGAGTCCGCTATGAAACGTATCCGATACGCCGTCCCGATCGTCGCGATCTTGCTCGTCTTGCTCTGCACCGCATGCGCGTGCAGTCGGGTGCAAGCGCCCGATTTCGGACGCACGACCGTATACATCGACCCGAGCGACGGAGACGGCTTCTCCGATGCGGAGATCGTCGCGCACAACACCGTGCCGGCGACGGTACGCTTGCGAGCGGAATTTTCCAACGCGCCGGATGCGGCGGGCACGGCGTTCTTTATCAACAAAGACGGCTATCTGCTGACCAATCGGCATTGCGTCACGCTGAGCGACGCGCCGCCCTATCTCGCTGCAAAAGCAAACAAACTCTATTATATCTCCGAAACCGGCAAACGCTATTATTTGGAAATCGTCGCGATCTCCAACGACCGCGATCTGGATTTGGCGCTGTTGCGTATCCGAGACTTTGTCGGCGAATCCCCGTATATCCCGTTTTCCGATGCGGTCGAAAACCCGCTTGCGCAAGACGACGATACGATCCTTCGCTACGGACAACCTTGCTATGCGATCGGCAATCCGGAAGATCTGGGCGTGACGTTTGCGCGCGCGATGATCTCCAATCCGTACTATTTGGAATCGGACTCGGTCGGCAATCCGATCGGCAAACCCGATCTATTGCTCGACTGCAACATCAATCACGGCAATTCGGGCGGACCGCTCGTCGGCGCGGACAGCAAGCTCGTCGGCGTCGTTTACGCGCGCATGGAGTCGGACGGCAACAAAATCAACAACGTCTACGGCATCGGTTGCGCGATCCCGTGCTATCGGGTCGTCGCGTTTTTGCAGACGATCGCGATGCAGACGCCCAACGGACAGCCGTTTTATTACGAATACGATCCGCCGCAAGCCTGACTGGTCGGACACACGAGCGCGGAGCGGTCATGCCGCTCCTTTTTTATTGCGCAAGCATTCGATCGACAAACATGCGTTGTCGATTTTTGCAATCCGATGCGCGCGTCGATTGACTGCGCGGCGTGCGATGGTGTAGAATAAAGACGTATGAAAGATTATCTGCCGATCTGCCCCGCTCCCGTATCCGAACCGACCGCGCGACAATATCCGTCGCTGACGTTGGCATATCTGGGAGACGGCGTCCATACGCTGTGGGTGCGCACCCGCATGCTCGCGGACGGACCGTGCAAAGTCGGACAGATCCACGAAACCGTATGCGCGCAAGTATGCGCAAGCGCGCAGGCAAAAGCGCTCGCCGCAGTCGTCGACATCTTGTCGGAATCCGAATCGGACGTCGTGCGCCGCGCGCGGAACGCGCACGTCAATACCGTCGCAAAACACGCAAGTCTGGCGGATTATAAGTCCGCAACCGCATTCGAAGCCCTGATCGGCTATCTGTATCTGATCGGCGCGCACGAACGTCTGTCGCAGGTGCTCGCCTGCGCCGACGCCGCGCCGCAAGCATAAGGAGTTCTATATGTCCCAAGTCCAACCCCACGTCGTGTTGCTCCAACACACCCCCGATCCCGACAAAGTCGTCGCCACCGCCGCAAGACTGTGTTACAGCGACGCCGATATCGACGCGCTGTCCGACGAGATGCAAAGCAAAGACGTCTCCAAGTTCATCGAACGCCTGTTATCGATGAGACATATGTCGCCGTTCGAACACGTATCCTTTACGTTCGGCATCGAAGGCGTATCGCGCAGTCTGCTCGCACAGATCACGCGGCACCGCATCGCGAGTTTCAGCGTCAAATCCCAGCGTTACGTATCCGCCAATCGCGACGGAGAAACGTTCGGATACATTATTCCGCCCGCGATCGAAGCGCTCGGCGATCAAGCCGTCGAAACGTATCGCGCGCAGATGGCGCAAATGCAAACCTGGTACAACGAATGGCAACAACGCCTCGGCGGCAACTGCGAATCCGCTAATCAGGACGCGCGCTTTGTCCTGCCCAACGCGGCGGAAACCAAAATGATCGTGACGATGAACGCGCGCGAGTTGATGCATTTCTTCCACCTGCGCTGCTGCACGCGCGCGCAATGGGAAATCCGCGCCGTCGCGTGGGAGATGCTGGGCGCCGTGTTGAAAGTCGCGCCGGCGTTGTTCCGCAACAGCGGTCCGTCCTGCGTCTCGGGCGCGTGTACGGAAGGCGCCAAATCGTGCGGAAAAGCCGCTCAAATGCGCGCCCGACAACAACAGCTGCTGCATTCATGACGACCGAGCGCAACCGCATCGAAAGCGCGCGCAACGGCGATACCGTTGCGTTGGAACAACTGCTTGCCGAATACAAAAGCGTCGTACTGCATATCGCCCGCTCATACTTTTTGAGCGGCGCGGATCGCGAAGATCTCGTGCAGGAAGGCATGATCGGTTTGTATCGGGCGATCAATACGTACGATTCGGATATGCGCGCGTCGTTTTCCACCTATGCGCATTCGTGCGTCCGCAACCGCATGCGCGACGCCGTCAAACGCGCCAACCGCGACAAACATCGCGTACTCAACGACGCCGTCTCGCTGACGCAGTACGATCGCGACGAACAAAACGCCGCTCCGTCTCCGGAAGAAGAGACGATCGAGACCGAGGCGTCCGGCGATATCCGCCGCGCGATCGAACAACATCTCGACGACGAAGAACGCGCTTTGCTCCAAGCGTATCTGTGCGGACTGAGTTACCGCGAAATCGCGGAGACGCTCGGCAAATCCGTCAAATCGGTCGACAACGCTCTGCAATCCGTCAAACGCAAGTTGCGCAAACTGCTCAATGACGACGCGTCCGCGCATGCGGAGATCTGATCCGGACCGACGGACAACAGGCAATCGACGACACTGTAATGAAATCAACGCCGCATTCGCAAAGGAATGCGGCGTTTTGTCGAATTCGAATCCGTATCGGACGCTCCCGTATTTATCGATCGCCGCGTTCGCGCAAGCGCGCGTACAAATACCCTTCCAGATTGTCCGATTCGCGCACGCGGATGCGCGTCGCATGCAGACGTTCCGTCAACGCCGCCAAAATTCTGCCCCCGCCGACAATCAGATCGCGACGCTTGGGCTGCAAGCCGACTACGCCGGCGCGTTCGACAAGCGACATGCGCGCGATTTCTTCCGTCCGTCGACGCAATTCGTCTAACTGAATGCAATATCCGTCCGTCAAACGCGCGTCGTACGGATCCAATCCTTGGCAAATCGCCGCAAACGACGTCACCGTCCCGCCGATTCCCAACAACGTATCGAACGGCGGACAATCGTCGAACGCCGCATACAGTTCGTCCGCCAGCGCGGCGGTTTTGACCGCGTCTTCTTTGCATGCGTCATGCACGACCGCCAATCCGAGCGGTACGCTGCGCGCATACCGCATCCCGTGCGCGTCGCCGACCGACAATTCGGTACTGCCCCCGCCGATGTCGATGACCGCGCAAACGCCTTGCGTGTACGCGCCCGCAAAACCGAGCCGAGCTTCCGTTTCTCCCGACACGACGTCCACCGCGATGCCGTCCGTAGCCAAATCGCGCACGAAGTCGCCCCCGTTGCGCGCGCCGCGCACCGCCGCCGTCGCAAATACATACGTCTGCGCGCCGCGCTCGATCGCTTGTCGATAAAACGTACGCACCGCATCCGCCGTCTCGCGCATCCGTTCGGGTTGCAACATGCGCTCCCGCCCCATGCCCAAAGCAAGTCTCGTGGTCGCTATTTCTTTCGATCGCGACGCGACGCCGTCATGCAACATACAGCGCACGCTGTTCGATCCGATATCGATTACCGCATATTCCATGCCGCCATTATACCACGCGCCCGCCGTCTTGTCGATTCGTGCACGACAATCGGATAAAATTTTGTCTTTTTGGCAAAATCCGTTGACATACTTCCCCGTTTTGTTATATATTGATATAGCTAAACTTACGGCTCCATGGTCAAGCGGTCAAGACATCGCCCTTTCACGGCGGTAACCCGGGTTCGATTCCCGGTGGAGTCACCACTACGTAAAGCGCCCCGAAATCGGTTCCCTAGACTGTTTCGGGGCGTCTTTTTACCCTGTTTTCGTCTAGGATTCGGGCAAATCGCTCGATTTTGTGTCAATTGCCGTGTCGCAAATTGTGTCAAAAATTGTGTCAATTTTCTCCACGTTAGACCGTTCAAAAAACCGACATACTATTATAAACGATTTCGATCCCATAAACATAGCGCAATACATCGATATGGAAATGTACGCCTTGGATTCATTACCGCAATTCTTATTCGATTATCTCATGTTGCAAATATAAGATTGTAATAACCATTCGGTTACAATCCAGAATAAAAGCATAATCTCAATTAAAAGCAATTTGCCGAATTACTTATCAATATGTTATTTATTTGATTTCTTTCCATTGCATTTAGAGCACAACACCTGTAAATTCGACGGCACGCTTTTTCCGCCTTTTGCAATCGGCACAATATGATCAATCTGTAAACCTACACCGTCCGGCATATATTTACCGCAGTTTTGACATGTATAATTATCTCGAATTGCAATTTTTTCCCTTAATGCTTTTGTCATTCTTTTTCTTTGCTCTTTCGAATGATATTCCGACAACGTGCATTCAAATCCGATTTTGGCAAGCGCGTCAAACCTTTGTTTTAACAAAGTATAACTGTACGCATGTTCCGCAACCGTAACTTGCACCAAATACGACGACCGCACATAATTCGATTGACTGTAACGAGTTTGCCGACGCGTAAGTTCAAAACGAAACATGTGCTCATCGTCTAAGATCGACTCGAACTGTTGTGCCCGTAGATTCTTGAAGATACTTGCATCGATCTGTTTCTTACACTCTGTTTTCCATATCTCAACTTGTTTATAATGATCCGAAAACTTGGAAAATCCATGCTTATTGAGATAAACATCTATCAAATCTCGCATCGTCGGCGTACGCAGACCCGAAATATCCAATTCGGTATGGCAATATGGATATTCAAACGGCGATTTAAATATCATATAGCAAACACCTGCGAATAGTCCGATTCCAATCAGTACGCTTACTAAAAATAAAATTGTCGAACCTAAATCCATCTCATAATACCCCACGCGAATTTTGATTATTCTAACAGAAATAAAAATTTTTATCAAGCAATTTGTCGAATATCCATATGCAATTAATTGTATAAACGATTGCATATACCGATTTAAGCCACAAAGACGCTACGACAAATGGCTAACAACTTTACATCTTTATCTAAAAGATAAAAACTTTATTGGTTGTCAAACTTTTAATTGATACGACAAAACTTGCGTGCCCTTCCTAAAAATACTGCTTGCTCAATTATACTCGAACACAAATCGTTAATCACGTAAAACTTACGAGATAAAAAATTAAAAACTCTTTACATAGCGCTCAAAAGTTCCACCGTTGCATTTTTAATTTCCAAAAGCAAAACCGCTCGATCTCGATTCTTATCTCCTGCATCTTCAAAATCTGTTTTGAATTCTTCGATTACTTTTTTGTCTGCAACTGATAAATTCAACAGCCACGTACGTTGTGTCCGGCTTTTAATAAACGTATAGATCGTAGCAATATCAAACAGACGAAAATAATACGTACGTAGCTCTGTAGCGTTCATACTGCTTGTGTCGGATATCCCATTAATTTTTGATAATCGATTAATTCGTTTATGCAATGCTTTATCGCAACTGCAATTTGCATCATTATCTATATATTCGAATATATCATCGTCATTCATGATATCCCCGTAAAAATACAATGTGTGCGAGCGATTTGCCAAATCAAAGTTTTTGTCATACTCTGATTTCCAATCTAGCATTTTTGCCACATAATCCATTTCTATCGTATATCCGCCTAAAAACGATGCGCTAATAGCACAACATCTTTTCAACACTGTTACCCAATAATTTTGATTGTCCGAAAACAATTTGGATAAGTCATTGTCGTTATAATAAATGTCTTCCAGAAAACTTATGATTTCGATTTTACGATCCGATGAAGAATACTGCAATCTTCCCAATCTAAAAATAATCTCGTATTTTAATCTAAAGTGTTTTTCCGGCACAAGCGACTTTAATTCGCTTTGTAACAAATCATCGAATTCGTTTCTCGTATGTAAATAAATATTTTTTAACTTCTCAACTATTTGGTCATTCCCATACAGCAATAAACCGGCTGAAATATAATCCGCAATATCATTCGGATATGCACAAGATAAGACGTCTACCGCACTATCCTTTTGATCTTTAAGACATTCCACATAATAATATGCAAGCAAAAACTCTTTGAATGTTTCATGTTTGAAAGTTGCAACGATATTGTCTTTGCCGATACTTTTCAAAATAAGTTCGAAAGCGCTATCATAGTTTACGTTGCTTTTTTTGCTATAAGCTAAAAACACCTCTTTGGCAAATCGCGATAAGTGCTTGTCTGGAAAGGGGTTGTTCACCAAAACGGCATTCCGAAAAAATGATTCGTAAAACGCATATCTATTAGACTCTATTTGGTAGTCGTTCTTATGAATAAATATATTACATAACATCTTACACATTAACGGATTATAATTTAGTTTATTCAAATCCGCATCAGAAATAGATTTAAAAATATGTTCTAGATGCTTTTTAGTGGTTTTAGACAGATTTACTGCATTCACACAAGCCAATAAAAATTTTATCAATTCTTTTCTTGACCACTTTTTTGTTGCATAAAAATGATTGAACAATCCTATCTCTTTCTGCAATTCGCTATTCGTCAACTGTATAAAAAAGTTATCTCTGCAAGATATCCGGATTTTTAAATTAACGGTATTAAAGGTATCTCTTATTTTATAGAAAAATTGTTTATTAGCATTTATTGTTTCATCTATTCCATCGAAGTAGAAGATAACTTTCGACATTTTTTCATCCAAATTATTTCTTATCGCCTGAATTGTATCAAAAAAATTTGCTTCATTCATTTGATCAGCCGAATAAAAATAGCACGATGCCTTCTTCTCACGTTTTCGCGTAACTAAATAGTGCTTCCGCAATATCATGGATTTACCGGAACCGGCATTGCCATGTAAAACAAAAGAGTCTTTCATCCTATTATATGCAATGCATTTTTTTCCGTATAATATATTAATACTTTGAAAATGTTCCTTGTGTAAATAATTCTCTACCCAATCTCCGGACTGATTTACACTCTCTTTTAACTTTTTACTCTTGCAATGGTTTCTTATTAATTTAATTATATATTTAATACCACCAAAGATAACACCAAATCCGCCACCGCTGCCAACAATGGTAATAATTATTTTAACTATATTCCAATCAACTTTTGTTGCCACTAAAAATGCAAACATACACACACCCTAAATGTAAAATACCACAAATATAATAATATGTCAATCGGGAATAATACTTTCCGCAATCTTGCCGATGCGGTATAACTATTTTGTAAACCAGCATATCATAAAAAATGCGCACTCCGTAAATTGTGCGCTTTTCTTTTATGGTGGAGCTAAGGGGATTCGAACCCCTGACCTTTTGAATGCCATTCAAACGCGCTACCAACTGCGCCATAACCCCATATGGATACTACCATTACAAATACCACAAATCTCGAAAATAGTCAATGAAATCAAATACAATTTCGTACATTGTCACAGAATGTGTAAGTTCGCCACCCGTTCACCGGTTAAATGTCAAGATCGATGACATATTTTTATCCGATTAAAATAATTCAACCGCGAGATTTCTCCTTTTTCCTGCAAAACGATTGAAAATCTACGCAAA
>CAJTKI010000024.1 GCA_910576875.1 uncultured Christensenella sp. | reverse complement strand
AGCGTCGTCGTGAGATTGAAGATCGTATGGAACATTGCGATCTGCGTCGAGATCAGACCGCCGAACGTGCCGGACAGCGCGTCGAACACCTTGGCGGGCATGCACAGCGCGATGATAAAGAAGACGAGCGATCCGAAGCAGTTGAAGAGCAGATGGATCAGCGACGCGCGTTTGCCGTTGGTCGTCGCGCCGATCGATGCGAGCACCGCGGTGATGCACGTGCCGATGTTGATGCCGATCGTGACGAAGATCGCCGCGCGCAGCGTGATCAAATCCGCCGCGCCCAAACTGATCAGGATCGTCGTCGTCGCGGACGAACTCTGAATGACCGCGGTCAGCACGATGCCGATCAGCAACAACAGGAACGGATTGGCGGTATTGGCGATCGCCTGCGCGATCGTCGGGTTTTCTTTGAGCGAATTCATCGAACTGCTCATGACGTGCAGTCCGACGAACAGCACGCCGACGCCGCCGAGAATCGCGCCGAGTTTGTTGATGCCGTCGCGTTTGGACATTTGCATAAACGCGCCCACGCATGCCATCGCCGCAAAGAACGCCGCGATCGGCAGTTGTTGCAGAGCAGTGATCTGCGCGGAGATCGTCGTGCCGATGTTCGCGCCCATGATGATGCTTGCCGCCTGCGTCAGCGTCATGACGCCCGCGTTGACGAAACCGACGACCATGACCGTCGTCGCCGACGAACTTTGGATCACTGCCGTAACGCCCGCGCCGAGCGCAACGCCGGTAAAACGATTGTTGCTGATGCGATTGAAAATTTGTTTGAGCTTGTTGCCCGCGAGCGCTTCGAGATTGTCGCCCATCGTTTTGATGCCGACCAGAAATACGCCGAGTCCGCCCAGCAGCATCAAAATGGATTTGAATAATTCCATACTTTCCTCGTACGGTCCGCCGTTCGGCGGTCAGTGGGTGCGGAAACTTTTTCCGTCTGTGTCATGACGCTTTCCCGTAGCGTCGGGATTCGAAAACCAAATCGAAACGATATCTTATGATTCTTTTATACCAAACTTCGGACAGGAAAGTCAAATCATTTGTCCCCGCAGAACAAAAATCGACATATACGCAATAAAATAAAATCATTCCAGACGAAATTCGGCTAAAATATAAAACACTATGCTATACGTTTGGGATCGGGCGTGCGCCGCGGCGTCGCGGGCGGACGCGTCGTTTTGCGCAAATCCGCGTCGAATGCGCGCGATTTGGCGCGCCGCCTTTACTTTTTGCGCGCTTTCGTATATAATAGACAATATCAATCGATGTGCGTTACGGAGAATTATGGACCGACTCGTATTACTGGATTCCAACAGCCTGATCAACCGCGCTTACTACGCGTTGCCCAATCTGACCAATCGCGAAGGTCAGCACACGGGCGCGATCTTCGGCTATCTGAATATGCTGCTCAAACTGATCGATCAATACCGTCCGACGCATATCGTCGCGACGTTCGACCGTAAGGCGCCGACGTTCCGCAAGCAGATGTACGATCTGTACAAAGCGACCCGCAAGGGCATGCCGGACGAATTGGCGAGCCAGCTCGAACCGCTCAAAGAGATCTTGCGCGCGATGCGTCTGCCGATCGTCGAGACGGACGGTTACGAGGCGGACGATTTGATCGGCACGATCGCCAAGCGCAGTCCGATGCCGGCGTATATCGTGACCGGAGATCGCGACAGCTTGCAATTGATCGACGACAACGTGACTGTGTTGCTGACGCGCAAGGGCATCACGGAGATCGACGAATATACGCCCGATCGACTTGCGCAGGACGGTCTGCGTCCGTCGCAAATCATCGATTTGAAATCCTTGATGGGAGACGCGTCCGACAATATTCCGGGCGTGGGCGGCGTCGGCGAAAAGACCGCCAAAGACCTGCTGGCGCGCTACGATACGCTGGACGGCGTGTACGCGCATCTCGACGAGATCAAGGGGAAACTGCGCGAGAAATTGGAGAACGATCGCGATCAGGCGTATCTGTCGTACGAGTTGGCGACGATTTGTCTGCAAGCGCCCGTACAGCTCGATTGGGACGCGTGTCGGTTGCGCACGCCCTTCGATCCGACTGTCGACGCGTTGTTGCGCAAATTGGAATTGGGCAAACTGAGCGCGCGCATGCCGATCGATTCGTCCGCGCCGGCTGTCGAGTCGGTCGCAGGCGCGCAGACCGAGCACGTCGCGCTCGAAGACGCGCAGGCGGTCGCCGCGTTTGTTCAAAAAGCCAAGGAACGCGGCGCGTTTGCGCTGGTGCTGGACAAACAAATCCGCATGTGTTGCGACGCGGAATGCGAATACGAAGCGCCGATTCGTCAGAATCTGCTGGACGACGGCATCGATTACGACGAATTGCTCGCGCTGTTGCGTCCGTTGCTCGAAGACGCGGGCGTGACCAAATATTTGTTTGACGTCAAGTCGTATATGCATTTGCTCGCGCCGTACGGCATCGCGATTGCGCCGCCGTACGAAGACGTATTGCTGGGCGCATATCTGTGCGACGCGAATCGCACGTTCCGTACGATCGAAGACTTGCTCGCCGCATACACGCAGGACGAGACGGCGCCCGCGACGGGACTGTTGCGGATCTGGGATACGGTGCGGTCGGATATGGAGCGCATGGAGTTGCAGACGCTGTATCGCGAAATCGAACTGCCGCTGGTACCCGTGCTGTACGATATGGAGACGCGCGGTTTTTGCGTCGATACGCAGGCAATGCGCGAACTCAACGAACGCTTTACCGCCGAATTGGGCGAGATCACCGACGTCATTACGCAGCTGGCGGGAAAAGCCTTCAATCTCAATTCCACGAAACAACTTGCGCAAGTGCTGTTCGAGGACTTGCGTTTGCAGGGGGGCAAGAAGACGAAGACCGGATATTCGACCAACGTCGAAGTGCTCCAATCGCTCAAAGGGCAGCATCCGATCATCGAACCGATCTTGCGCTACCGCGAGTTGAGCAAACTCAAATCCACGTATCTGGACGGCATGCAGCCGTTGATCGACGCGCACGGCGCGATCCATACGATTTTCAAACAGGCGGTGACGGCGACGGGCAGACTGTCTTCGACCGAACCGAATTTGCAGAACATTCCCGTGCGCAAGGAAGAAGGCCGGCAGATCCGCAAGATGTTTATTCCGAGCGCGGGCAACCGTCTCGTCATCGCGGACTATTCGCAGATCGAATTGCGTCTGATGGCGGCGTTCAGCAAAGATCCGTCGATGATCCGCGCGTTTCGGGAAGGGCGGGACATTCATGCGCAGACTGCGGCGCAGGTGTTCGGCGTTCCGATCGAGCGCGTGACGCACGCGATGCGCGGACAGGCGAAAGCGGTCAATTTCGGCATTATTTACGGGATCAGCGACTTCGGGCTTGCCGAAGATCTCGGGATTCCGGTGTGGAAAGCGCGCGATTTCATTGCGCGGTATTTCGAGACGTATCCGCACATCAAGACGTATCTGGACGCGTGCGTGGAGCAGGCGAAAGCAAACGGCTACGTCACGACGCTCTGCAAACGCAGACGCGCGATTCCGGAATTGCAATCGCCCAAGTACGCGATGCGCACGTTCGGGGAGCGCGTCGCGATGAATATGCCGTTGCAAGGTTCGGCGAGCGATATCGTCAAACTGGCGATGATCGCGGTCGCGGACGGAATCCGCGCGCAGGGATTGCAAGCAAAACTGATCATGCAGGTGCACGACGAATTGATCGTGGACACGCCGCCGCAAGAAGTAGAACAAGTTCGCGCTTTGCTCAAGCAACGCATGGAACAGGTCGTCGCGTTGGACGTGCCGTTGATCGCGGACGTCGGCGTCGGAGACAACTGGTTGGAGGCGAAAGAGTGAAGATCGCCGTGATCGGCGCGATCGCGACCGGCAAATCCACGATCGGGGAGATGCTGCGCGAGATGGGCAAACGGGTGTTGGACTGCGACCGTCTGTACGACGAAGTCTGCGCCCAATCGGACTATATCGCGTCGATCGAGCGTACGTTCGGCGCCGTTCGCGACGGACGCATCGACCGCAAGGCGCTTGGCGATATCGTATTCGGCGATCCGCGCCGTCTGGCGCAACTCAACGCGTTGGCGCATCCGCGCATAAAAGAATTGTTGCGCGCGCGCACGGCGGGCGACGGCGATTGGTACGTCGAAGTATCCGTATACGTCGGCAGCGGATTGGAAGGATTTTTCGATCGGGTCATCTGCGCGCACTGTCCGATCGAGACGCGCGTGCAGCGGTTGGCGTCGCGCGGATTGACGCGCGAACAGGCGCTTCGGCGCATCGTCGCCCAGACGCCGCAGGAGACGCTGATTGCGCTTGCCGACGATCTGATCGATACGTCCGCAAGCAAAGAAACGACGCGGGCGCGCTTAAAAGAAATCGTACAAACGGTTGACAATCGCGCGCAATCGTGATTCAATAGTAACCGAAAGGAGCAGTCGGATTATGAATTTGACGAAGAAGAAAATCATCGTTGCCGCAGTCGTCGCGCTTGTTTTGGCGACGATCGTCGTGTTGAGTCTCGTGTTCGAACTCAACCGCAACGTGGACGAATATTTCGATTACGACACCGTGTCGAGCGTTTCCATGGAAGAGCGCGTGGGCCGGAACGAAGCGACCCAATCGTACGAGATCAAGAAGACCGTCCTGTCCAACAGCGACGTGCAGTTGTTCCGCAACGAACTCAAAGGCATGACCTGGCGTCCGATCGTCGGCAAAGTCGCCGATACCGGCGTCGTCGTGATTGTGTATTTCAAGGACGGCTATACGACGTTCGGAGACAACGTATTGACGCGTTACGACGCGACGGGCGCGGTCGTCAAGCGCAAAGTCGTGCGCTTCGGCGGCAGTTACGACGACCTGTTGCGTTATTTCGTCGTTGAGCCGTTGGCATAACAAGAGATCGGGGATCGAAGAGAAGCCCGCTCCTTCGGGAGCGGGCGTTTTTATATGCAAAGGGAAAAATGTAAAAACGGTCAGCATCTTGACTTTCGCCGACCGTTCTTATACAATTACTATGGTAGTATATGCAAAGCAACGCGCGACAACGCGGATTTGCAAATAATCGAAAGGACAACCGAAAGATGAATCGAATCGAAAAGAGAACTTTCGTTGTGTGGATTTTGACAATCGTATGCGCGCTGATTGCGGCGGTTACGATGATCGTTCCGATGCGGGGCGATACGGTTTTTGCCGCGGTCGGCACCGACCATATCGTTCGGGTCAAAGAACTGCTGGCGCCGCATTACGATCAGCGTACGGACAGTAAGATGTTCGATCGTTCGGCAATGGACGATTTGTATTCCAAATTGGGCGGCAGCGGCGCGACGTTCGCCGATTTGAGTACGCTTGCCGCGACGGGACAGACGGCATTGGATATTCGCGGACGCAACGGCGGCAGCGATGTCTTTGTAAAACTCGGCGGGCGCGAATGGATGGTCACGCATCTGACGACGGACAGAAGCGGCAACGTCATCGCGACGCTGTGGGAAATGAATACGTCCGGTACAAAATATCAGTACAACGAATGGGCGGACGAGAGCAACGCGCTCGCGTATCCGTCGCATATGTATTCGACTTCCTCGATGCGCAGCAAGGTGCTCAACAATTCCGCCGTTTACGTTTCCAGGACAGATTATGCGGCGGGACGGAAAAACACGTTGACGAACTATACGCCGAGCGTTTCGCATCCTTATGCCGATTTTACGGTCGACAAGAATTTGCGCAAGACCAGCGTGACCGAATATCTCGTCACGCCGTCCCAAGTCGCGTATCAGCAGAGCGAGTCCGTGTCGAGCATCATTGCTTGGAATTACGACGCGCCCAACGACGCGTACGGCAATACGACCGGCGGCAACGGTTTTGCGAGCGGATTCAATTACGAACAAGGAGGCGCCAACGCCAAGGCGCATTACGGAGATTGGGCGAACGATTATCTTTGGTTGCCGAGTACCGCGGAAATCGGGTGTACCGAATATCCGGAGCAGGGGCTGTGGAAAATCAATCCGGAACGCATTACGAGCGCCGGCGGCATTTGGTTGCGTTCGGGCAGTATTACCAAGGCGAACAACGCCTATGCGCTCGATTCGGACGGCATGCAGAAGAGCGTTTCTTACGCGGTGACGGAGATGTACGAATTGCGTCCCGCAGTGCATTTGAATTTGTCCAAGGCGGAAACAAGCGGTACCGCGACCGCCGTAACCGTGCCGACGATCGGCATGAGCGGCGCAATCGAAGCCAAAGATTACAACGGCGACGCGCAGACGTTTGCGTTGCGCAATTTCGATAAGACTGCGGTGGACGTGCAGGTGACGGGCGTCGATCCCGCCGGTAAAACGATTGCGGACGGCTTTTCGTTCGATGCAAATACCGGAGAGATTCAGGCGACGAAGGCGGGTACGTATACCGTTCGGTTTCAATTGCATGCAGCCGCGGACACGTATTGGGACAGCGGAAAGGACAGCGTCGGCGAACGCACGTTGACCTTTCGGATCGATCCCAAGACGATTACGGTGGATTTCGTCGCTTCCGACGGACTCGGCTGGATTTGGTCGGTCGGAACGCAAGGGACGATTACCGCGACGCCCGTGGGGCTTGTAAGCGGCGAGAGCGTCAAACTCAAAACGTACTATTATTACCAAACCAATTCCGACGATATCGAATCGGTTGTCGACAACGTGCTTGACATCTCGCGCGTGACCGCGATCGGGCAGTACACGCTGTGTTGCGAATTGGACGGGCAGGAAGGCTCGAACGCAAACTATAAGATCGCCTCCGCGCAGACGCGTACGTTTACCGTCGAACCCGAGCGCGCGGATTTGAGTAATATGAAGTGGCAATATACCGCGGACGGCAAAGACGTGCAGGACGCGACTGCGGGCATGCAACTGCCGTATCGGTGGAACGAATTTAACAAAGCGGTCGTCTATGAACTGTCCGTGACGGGCTTGCCCGATTACGTGACGGTCGATCTCGGCGACGCGGCGTATCCGGACGGGTACCAAAACCGCAGCGGCAGCGTCGTCAAACCTTACGAAACCAAAGCGCTGTTAAGGACGGATAAGAATCATTTGTTCGACGGCAAGGATTTGACGAAAGAAGTGACGATTTCCTGGTCGATCGTCAAGGGCGTCATCGATTTGTCGAATGTCAAATGGGGATATTCGTATTATCGCGGCGACGAATGGATCGAGAACGAATTCGCGTCGGACGCGGCGGCGGAATTGCAGTACAACGACGGCAATCCGATCACCGTACGCGTCAAGTCTCTGCCGTACGGAATCCGACTCAAAGATTCGTATGTCGGCGACGTGCGACGCAGCGTCGGCGGTCCGTACACGGCGACCGTCGAAGCGCAATTCTTGGATTACGAGAAGGAAAACTTCGATTTGATTCACGAAGAAAACCTACAATTTACTTGGAGCATCGTCAAGCGTCGCATCCCCGTGGATTGGGAAGAAATCGCGGATAAGACCGCGGAAGGCAGACCGTATTATCGCTGGCAGATCAAGAGCGCGCACGGCGATTCGGTCGGAGAAAACGACGCGGGGGTCGCATGGATCAACGCGCACGATCCGGGGACGGACATTTATACGTATACGGTGCGCGCATATCTGTCGCCGAGCGCACAAGCCAATTATGTTTTGGAAGGCGCGGGCGGCGGCGATCCGAGCGTGACGTTCCGCGTCGGCGACGGCAAACAAATCGCAATCGTCAAGTTTGTCGGCAATTTGCGCGTCGTCTACGACGGTCAAGCCCAATTTTTGCCCGACGCGTTCACGGTCATCAAGCCGGACAATACGCCGATGCTTTCGACCGATTACACGGTGGCGTATTATCGCGACGATGCTGCGCGCACGCCTTTGGCGGACGGCGAATATCCGATCGGCGCGGGCAAATATCAGATCGAAATTCGTCTGAGCGCGGCTGCCGCGGCTGGATATACGTTGGACGTCGCGCTTGTGTATGCGGAGATTGACAAGAGACCGCTCGACATCCCCGTGCCGCAAGCGGCGGAGTATAGCGGCAAAGAGATCGATTGCTCCGTATGGTTGCCGGCGTTCGACGCGCAAGCGATGGCGTTGGACGGCGTGGCGCGCGCAACGCGGGCAGGCGATTATCAAGCGACGTTGACTTTGCGCGATACGGACAATTATGTTTGGGCGGACGGATCGACGCAAGCGCTTTCGTTGGATTGGACGATTCGCAAGGCGCGTCTGCCGATCCAATGGTATGCGGGGGACGGCACGCCGACCTTTATCGTTCCCAACGCGTTTGCGAGCGTTTTGGCGATCGAATACGAATATTCGGACGAAAGCGGCAATCCTGTCGCGGCGGCGGATTTGCAGGTTGGGCAGCGGTATCGCGTTACGGCGAAATTCCCGTCCGATCACGAGTGCGCGGGCAACTTCGTGTTTGACGACGGCAGCGAAGCGGGCGCGCTGAGCGCGGTTTCGGAAAGTTTTCTGTTTACGGGGATCGGTTCGTCCGATTCGATGTTGCCGGGCGGGGCGGATGCGCAGTCCGTTCGGTTGCAGACGGCGTTGCTGTGCGTGATCACCGCGGTGGTCATCGTGATGGCGGTTGTACTGTGCGTCATTTCGGTGCAAGTCGGAGACATTCGTCGCTATCGCAAGCGCGAGTACGAAGACAAACGTCGCGAGCGACGCGAATAGGATCGGGTATGCTCGGATACGGAGCGTCTGCGCGGAGCAGGCGCTCCGTTTTTGTGTCGAAGATTCAGGATGCAGGTCGGTTGCGGTAAAAAAAGATCCGGCTTTGCCGCCGGATCTTGTAATCGGATTTGCGATCAGTCTTTGGAAAGATCTTGTTTGGGTACGTCGCGCAGATGCACGTCCAATTGCGGATACGGGATTTCGATGCCGTTTTCGTCGAACGCGCGTTTGACCGCTTCCAACATATAAAAGTTCGCGTCCCAAAATTTGTCGTTAGGCGCCCAGTACCGCGCAAGAATTTTGATCGAGCTGTCGCCGTGTTCTTTGATGCGGATCATCGGCGCGGGATCGGTCAGGATGTCGTCGCACGCCGCCATCTGATCGCAGATGATTTGCTTGGCGCGTTCAAAATCCTGTTGATACGAGATGCAGAAGATCAGATCGTTGCGGCGCTTGTCTTTGACGGAGTAGTTGACGATGACTTCCGCGGACGCTTTGGAATTGGGGATGACCAGTTGTTTGCCGTCCGGCGTCGCGAGATAGGTGTAGAACAGTTCGATCTCTTCGACCGTGCCTTCCGAGCCGGCGACGTTGACGAAATCGCCGACGCGGTAGGGATGCAATACGATCAGAATGATGCCGCCCGCAAAGTTGGCGAGCGAGCCTTGCAGCGCGAGACCGATCGTCAGACCGACCGACGTGATCGCGGCGGCGATGCCGGACGTTTCGACGCCCAGATACGCGAGCAGACAGACCGCGCCGATGAATTTCGCGATGCGGCGCAACCAGGCGCAGCTGATGCGGCGAATCGTGACTTCCACATTGCGCTTGGACATGACTTTGTCCAGGCGGCGGAACAAGACGTTCATGACTTTGCAGAATACAAAGTAGACGAGCAGTCCGACCGCGATTTTCAGTCCCGCGGTGGTCAGCCAGTTGTATACGGTATCCAAAATTTTTTGCATATAAGCCTCCCGATCGGATCAATCCCGATGCCGTCGCATGCGGGCGATTTGCAAAGAAAAACCGAGCAATCTTCGGATTGCTCGGTGTGGTGCGGGCATCGGGACTTGAACCCGAACGGTCTCCCATACGCCCCTCAAACGTACGCGTCTGCCTATTCCGCCATGTCCGCATAATTGCATTGATATATTAGCGTATCCGATCGGCAAAGTCAATCATATTGCAGGCATTTATCAAAAAATTCGCGGCAAACGGCGTTGCAAGGCGGGTGACGGCGGATTTTGTCAAAACGGCGCGCGTTGCAAGCCGAACCGAATAAAAATATGCCCGCGGCATACAATAGCCATGAGGATAATATGTGGCAAAGTAGTATTTCGATCGCGAACGAATATCCGTCCGCCGTGGAGCAATTGACGAAAAGTCTGGAACAAATTCAGGGGCTTTATTGCGCCCAAGCGCGCACCGCGACGCGGACGATCTATCAGATCGCCTGCAAAGACGGCGATCTGCTGTATGTCAAGAGTTTGGTAGACAACGCGGTATGCGACTGCATTTTGACGCGCTTCAAATTCCGTTTTCTCAACGCCGCCGCCAAAGGCGCGCGCCGCACGCCGGCGCTGTGCGCGTTGATGTCGTCGCTGTTGTATTACGACAGCGAGCGCGAACGCACGGTCATTCTCGCCGCGCTGGACGAACTGTACGAGTATTCGGTGGAAGGCGTCGTGTACTTCCGTCTCAAAGCGCTGGTCGAAGCGTGGCGCGAAGTTGCGGACATGACGCGTTCGCTGTTGCACACCGAGTATACGGACGCGGATCTGTATTCGGTGGCGCTGTATATGCTCGGCAGTCGCGAAGGGGACGTGAGTTTGTTTATTTCGGACGCCAAAGATCTATTGATCACCAACGCCAACGAAGGCAACATGGTCGAGATCGTGCCGCTGTACGACGATCCCGTCTTAGACGCGATCCATACGATCATCGCGCAGGGCGCCAAAGAAGTCATCGTTTCCGGCAAGCAGATCGACCGCCGTCTGCTCGAAGCGCTGGAAAATCTCGTGCGCATCAAAGTCTTGTGAACGGGTTGGAAAAAAGTCCTTGACAGCGCCGCTTGCGCGGCATATAATATGGATTACACGACACACATTGCCGGGGAGCGATCTCCCGCGGAAGGACATGTCGGACGGCATACGCGTTACAGAGAGCGCTCGGGGCTGAGAAGAGCGTGCAAACGGTGTTGTTCGGTACCGCCGTCCGATCGGCACGTCGCCCGACGATCGGGTATAACGAAGGCGGTCCGTAGGCCGCGAAGTAAGGTGGAACAGCGACCGCAGTCGCCCTTATGCGCATGCATAGGGGCGTTTTATATTTTCGTCCGCGCACGGCGGACACAAAAGGAGTAGCAATATGCAGATCACACTCAAAGACGGCAGTCAGATGCATTACGACGGACCGGTCAGCGTCGCGCAAGTCGCGGCGGACATTTCCGAAGGTTTGGCGCGCGTCGCGCTCGGCGCCAAGGTGGACGGCAAAGTTTGCGAGACGGCGACGGTGCTCGATCGAGACTGCGCGTTGGAAATCCTGACGTTCCGCGACGAAGAAGGCAAACGCATTTACCGTCATACCTGTTCGCATATCCTTGCGCAGGCGGTCAAGAGCGTCTATCCGACCGTCAAACTCGCGATCGGACCC
This sequence comes from uncultured Christensenella sp., assembly GCA_910576875.1. Taxonomy (GTDB): domain Bacteria; phylum Bacillota; class Clostridia; order Christensenellales; family UBA3700; genus MGBC101980. The sequence continues at coordinate 9,984 of CAJTKI010000024.1, read as the reverse complement.
GCGATCGACAACGGGTTTTACTACGATTTCGATTTCAAGACGCCGATTAGCGCGGAGAATCTCGACAAAATCGAACAGGAGATGAAGAAGATCATCAAGGCGAATTATCCGCTCAAACGTTTCGTTCTGCCCAGACGCAAGGCGATCGAGCTGATGCGCAAGTACGGCGAAGATTACAAGATCGAGTTGATCGAAGATTTGCCGGCGGACGCGCAGATCAGTTTTTACCAGCAGGGAGATTTCGTGGATTTGTGCGCGGGACCGCACTTGCCGTGCACCGGCATGATCAAGGCGTTCAAACTGACGTCGCTGACCGGAGCGTATTGGCGCGGCAACGAAAAAAACAAGATGCTTTCGCGCATTTACGGCACCTGCTTCGATAAGAAGAGCGATCTGACCGAATATCTGACCGCGTTGGAAGAGGCGAAGAAACGCGACCACAACAAGCTCGGTCGCGAATTGGGCATTTTCATGACGGACGAAAACATCGGACAGGGCTTGCCGTTGTTGATGCCCAAGGGCGCCAAGCTGTTCCAGATTCTGTCGCGTTGGGTGGAAGACGAAGAAGAACGTCGCGGCTATCTGCGCACCAAGACGCCGTATATGGCAAAGAGTAATTTGTACAAGATCTCCGGACACTGGGATCACTACAAGGACGGCATGTTCGTCATGGGGGACGAAGAGAAAGACGAAGAAGTCTTTGCGTTGCGTCCGATGACCTGTCCGTTCCAGTATACGATCTACAACAACGGACTCAAATCTTACCGCGATCTGCCGCTGCGCTACGGCGAGACGTCTACGCTGTTCCGCAACGAAAGCAGCGGTGAGATGCACGGGTTGATCCGCGTGCGGCAGTTCACGATCAGCGAAGGGCATTTGATCTGCACGCCGTCGCAGTTGGAAGAAGAGTTCAAAGGCTGTCTGGAATTGGCGCAGTACTGTCTCAAATGTTTCGGGTTGGACGGCGACGTGTCGTATCGGTTCTCCAAATGGGATCCGCAGGATACCGACAAATACATCAACGATCCCGATAAGTGGGAAGAAGCCGAGGCGACGATGCGTTCGATTCTCGACCATCTGCGCGTGCCGTATACAGAAGCGATCGGCGAAGCGGCGTTCTACGGTCCGAAGCTCGATATTCAGATCAAGAACGTGCACGGCAAGGAAGATACGCTGATTACGATTCAGGTAGATATGTTCTTGGCGGAGAACTTCGACATGAGCTATATCGACGAAAACGGCGAAAAGCGTCGCCCCTACATTCTGCACCGCACGTCGATGGGATGTTACGAGCGCACGATCGCGCTGTTGATCGAAAAATTCGCGGGCGCGTTTCCGGTATGGATGTCGCCCGAGCAGGTACGAGTGCTGTGTCTGACCGACCGTACGCGCGCCGTATCGGATGAGATCGCGTGCAAGTTGCGCGGCGCGGGCATTCGCGTCGAAGTGGACAGCCGCAGCGAGACGGTCGGATATAAGATCCGTGCCGCGCAGCTGGACAAAGTGCCTTACATGCTGATCATCGGCGACAAAGAAGTCGAAGAAGGCGTCGTATCCGTTCGCCGCCGCGGCGAAGGCGATCTGGGCAAAATGACGCTCGGAGACTTTTTGGTCAAGATTGCGGACGATATCGATTCCAAACGGCTGGATTGATCGACAATTCGCAAAAAAAGTTAAAAAAGTGCGCCCGATTCGTTGACAGATCGGATCGGGATGCGCTATGATAACCGAGGAAAACAAAGCAGATTCGTTCTCACCCGCCGACACGGTCAGGCGCGGTTCATAAAATTTCGGTTTTATTGACGGGTAACGATTGCATTGTTGCCCGTATTTTATTGCATGGCGCAGGGAGGATATCGCTATTAAAGAACTGCTTATCAACGGTCAGATCCGGGAAAGGGAAGTAAGATTGCTTGCGAGCGACGGCGAACAGATCGGCATGATGTCGAGTTACGACGCGTTGCGACTGGCGGAAGAAAAGGATATGGACTTGGTGTTGATTTCACCGACCGCAAAGCCGCCCGTATGCAAGATCATGGACTATGGCAAGTATAAGTATGAGACGCTGAAACGCGAAAAAGAAAATCGCAAAAATCAGAAAATCGTCGAGCTCAAAGAAGTCTGGCTGTCCGCGACGATCGATACCGGCGATTTGAACACGAAGGCGAAACAGGCGATTAAATTCTTGACCGCAGGAGACCGCGTCAGAGTCTCGATCCGGTTGCGCGGACGGCAGATGGCGCGTCCCGAACTGTCGATCAAAGTCATGGATTCGTTCTACGTATTGGTACAAGACATTTCGCAAATGGAAAAACGGCCCGCTCTCGAAGGAAGAACGATTGCGATGACCCTGAATCCGATTGCTAAAAAATAAGAAACTACTTGGAGGATAACGCAATGCCCAAACAAAAAACGCACAGCGGCGCAAGCAAGCGCTTCCATTTGACCGGCAGCGGCAAAATTAAAAGAGCAAAGATGAACAGAAGACACATTCTGACCAAAAAATCGTCCAAAAGATTGCGCGGTCTGAGAAAGACGGCGTATGTGTCCAGCACGCAGGAAAAGACGATCAAGGATATGATCTAATCGAGCGAAGGAGAAGCGGAACATGAGAATTAAAAGAGGCGTCAACGCAGTAAAGAAACGCAGAAAAATCATGAAAAATGCCAAAGGCTATTTCGGTGCCAAGTCCAAACTGTACCGTGTAGCCCGTCAGGCGGTCATGAAATCCCAACAATACGCTTACGTCGGACGCAAGCTGAAAAAGCGCGATTTCAGACAACTTTGGATCGCCCGTATCAACGCGGCGGCTCGCATGAACGGCATGAAGTACAGCACCTTGATGTGCGGTCTCAAAAAAGCCGGCATTCAACTCAACCGCAAGGTGCTCGCCGATTTGGCGGTCAACGACGCGGCGGCGTTCGCACAACTGTGCGAAAAGGCAAAAGCCTGAATCACGATGCACGGGCGGCGGCGTTATGCCGCCGCTTGCGCGCTATCGACGGGCAGGATCGGATTCGGATCGACAGGGGCGAGCGGATCGGATCGTTAAAAAGTGGGAAGTACGGAGCGCCGCCGACCGGCGCGAATCCATACAATCTATAACGTGCGACGCGTTTGTTGCCGACCACTGGGGATAAAACGGTAGATTTACGGATATGAAATTAGCGGATACGATCAAATATTTGCGAACCGTCAGAGGAGAAAGTCAGGCAAAATTGGCAAGTCAACTCGGCGTCAGCCAGTCTGCTGTGGCAAAATGGGAACTGGGCAGATCCGAACCTTCTGCGGGCGCGATCGTGAAGATGTGCAGGCATTTTCATAAGTCGGCGGATTATTTGCTCGGATTGAGAGAATCGGAATTCTGAATTATAGTTTTGGAAATGCGAGAGCGTTTGGCGACGCTCCGTTTTGTATGTTTGAGCGTCCGCAAGCGGGCGTTTTTGCGTGTTTCGACGACATTTTACAGATGTTTTGCATGAAATGGGATTGGCTTTTTCGGTCGATTTGGGGGCTTGCCACGTGCGCGCAAATATGTTATATTAAAATTAAATATAGGTTTGCGCGCATGGCGCGCGAAGGAGCGATTTTGAAACGGGACAGCAATGCGTTGACCAAACGCAGTTATCGCGCGCATCCGCTGTATCGGCGGCATTTGAATACGGTGCGCGCTTTGATTTACCGCAAGACTGCGGATTTGCAGGTCGAGATGGCGATTACGCCCGAGCCGGTCGCATATGCGGATCGCTTGGGGTTGCAATACCGTCCCATGCGCGCGGGCGAGCGCTGGGGCAAAATGTTCGATTGCGGATGGGCGCGCGTACGCGGCAACGTCGGCGCGGCGGTTGCGGCGGATCCGTCCGCATACGTTGCGGTGCTGGATATCGGCGGTGAAGGTTGCGTATTCGACGATCGCGGCGTCGTGCAGGGATTGACCAACGTGCTCGGCGATGTGGACCGTCTGCAAAGTATAGCGGGCAAGCGCATCGTGCGGTGCGACAAGTTGCAGGTGCGCGCGGACGGCGAACTGGAAATCTGGGTCGAGATCGGCAACAACGGACAGTACGGCTTCGATATCGGCGCGATGCGGTTCAACGGTGCTTGGGTCGGCGCGGAAGATCGCGAAGCGTTGGAATACTATTATGATTTTATGGCATTGGCGCAGTTTGCGGACGTCACGCGCGACGAGACGCGGCGCAAGCGCGTACGCGACGTGCTTGCCGCGGCGATGCGCGCCGCGGGCAGTCGACCGTCGCGGGACGATATCGTCCGCGCGCGCGGCATACTGGCGGCGGAGTATCGTGACAATCCGAGCGATTTTACCGTATACGCGGTCGGACACGCGCATTTGGATTTGGCATGGCTTTGGCCGATTCGGGAGACCAAACGCAAGGCGGAACGCACGTTTTCCAATGCGCTCGCGCAGATCGAGCGCTATCCGGATTATATTTTCGGCGCGAGCCAACCCCAACAGTTTTTGTGGATGCAACAGCGTCGTCCCGAATTGTACGCGCGGATCAAGCAGGCGATCGCCGACGGTTCGATCGAACCGCAAGGCGGCATGTGGGTCGAGCCGGACACCAATTTGCCTTGCGGCGAAAGTTTGATTCGCCAATGTCTATACGGCAAACGCTTTTTCGAGCGCGAGTTCGGGATTGAGCCGGATATCCTGTGGGTGCCGGACGTGTTCGGCTACACGGGCGCGTTGCCGCAGATCATGCGCGGTTGCGGCATGGATCGTTTTATGACGATCAAACTGAGCTGGAACACCGTCAACCGTTTTCCGTACCAATCCTTTGTCTGGCACGGCATCGACGGGACGGCGGTTTTGGTGCATATGCCGCCCGAAGGCGATTATAATTCCAATGCCAATCCCGCTTCGCTCGATATATTGATGCGTCGGTATTCGGAGCGCGATCGGACGGATTGCGCGTTGATGCCGTTCGGGATCGGAGACGGCGGCGCGGGACCGGGCGAATACCATATCCAGATGGCGCGCAGATGCGGCAAGATCGAAGGCATGCCGAACGTGCGTATGTCGAATGCAAAGGCGTTTTTCGACCGTTTGCAGACGCAGATCGACCGCTTGCCCGTGCATAGCGGCGAATTGTATCTGGAAAAGCATCGCGGCACGTATACGACCCAAGCCAAAGTCAAGCGGTTCAACCGTCTCATGGAGCGCGCGTTGCACGATACGGAATGGTTGTGCGCGCTCGCGCATCTCCGCGGCATGGCGTATCCGCACGACGCGTTGGACGAATTGTGGCAGGAGACGTTGTTGTATCAGTTCCACGACGTATTGCCGGGATCGTCGATCCGTCGCGTGTACGAAGAATGCTACGCGCGGTATCCGCAGATGTTGGAGCGCGCGGAAGCGTTATCGCGACAGGCTTTGGAGTATCTGCGCGGAGACGGACAACAACTTTGCGCAATCAACAGCGCGCCGGTCGGCGTGCGCGGATATCTTGCGGACGGCGATCGCGTATGGCGCTACGACGCGCCTGCGTACGGCGCGGCGCAATTGCAAGCGTTGTCGGTCGAACAGACGGCAAACGGTCTCGGTTATACCGCCGACGGCATTTACAACGACAAGTTGGCGGTGCGCTTCGATCGATACGGGGATATCGTCTCGTTGGTCGATAAGACGCACGGCGATTACGATTGCGTCGCGACCGCGTTCAACGCGTTGCGCATTTACGACGATCGTCGCATGCGTCCGTACAACGCATGGGACATCGATCCCAAGTACGTACGTCGTCCCAACCGCCGTTTGCGGCTGGTCGGGAGCAATACGTATACGGACGGCGCGCGCGTCGTGCGCGAACACGTTTACCGTTACGGCAAATCGACGTTGCGGCAAACGATTTCGTTGGAGCGCGACGCGGATTGCGTCGTATTCGATACGGTCGTAGACTGGCACGAGACGCACAAGATGCTGCGCGTGGATTTCTATCCCAAACAGTTCGGCGATACCGTCAAATGCGACATTCAGTTCGGTCATATCGACCGTTCCGCGCGGAACGAAACGAGCTTGGAAAAAGCGCAATTCGAGATTGTCGCGCACAAATGGGTAGACGTCTACGGACAAGATTACGGCGTTGCGGTGCTCAACGACTGCAAGTACGGACATCGCGTCAAAGACGGTAAAATCAGCCTCAATCTGTTGCGTTCGACCGTATATCCCGATCCGACCGCGGATCGCGGCGAACAGACGTTCCGCTATGCCGTATATCCGCATGCGGCGCAGGCGATGGACAGCGATTTGATTGCGCGCGGCTATGCGCTCAATCGCCCCGTGCGTTTGGAAAAGGGCGTGCAAATCCCGTCGATGCGCGTCGAGTCGGACAGCGTGTTGCTGGAATCGGTTTTCGTCAATCGCGACGGAGACACCGTCTTGCGTCTGTACGAGAGCAAGGGACGGCAGGCGAGCGCGTCGGTCGATACGGACGGAAGACTCGCTTTTGAGACGGATATGCTTTGCAGAAATGCGGAGCCGATCGATGCCGCGGATTTGCGATTCCGACCGTTCGAGATCAAGACGCTGGTCTTGAAAGACGGGGAGTAAAGCATGGAATATCTTGCAAGAGACTACGGGGTAATTCCCGGCGCGGACGCGACCGTCGCGTTGCAAACCGCATTGGAGCGGATGGCGGAGATTGCGGGCGAAAAGACCTTGGTATTGGAACAGGGCGAATATCACTTATATTCCCGATCCGCTTGCAAGCCGAAGCTGTTTATTACCAACACGGTCGGCGATCGCCAATGGAAGCGCGGCGAAGCCCCGCACGTCAACTGCGTCGCATTGCGGTTGCATGCGCAGCGCGATCTGACGATCGACGGCAACGGCAGCGTCTTCGTCTTGCACGGACAGATGACCAACGTCGCGATTACGCAGTGCAGCAATTTGACGTTGCGCGGACTGACGTTGCGTACCGACAATCCGGATATGCACGAGTTGCGCGTCGTCGCGTGCGGCGGTTCGTATGCGGAGTTCGAGTTGGATCGCGACAGCCGTTACGAACGGCGCGGCAGACGATACGATTTCGTCGGGCAGGATTACCGCACGCCGTTTACCGCGCATTGCAATACCGCGCGTTGGATCGCGCGCATTCCGCACGACGATGCGAACTCCGTATGCCGCGTCGCGCATCCGTTGCGCGGGCGGAGATCGATTCGGGAGATCGCGCCGCATCGATTCCGCGTTTCGTATTGGGGCAAACGCGATTTTCGGGTCGGCGACGCGTTTTATTTGTATGACGAACGTCGCAAATATCAAGGCATTTTCATAGACCGCAGCGAGCGAATCGAACTGCGCGATTTGGAACAGAATTTCAATTACGGACTGGCGCTCGTTTGTCAAGACAGCGCCGACATCGGCGTGTACGGATGTCGCTTCCGTCCCGCTTCCGACGGTGCAAAACGCATGGCGTCCGCGGCGGACTTTGTACAGATATGTATGTGTCGCGGCGACGTTACGTTGCGCGACAATACGTTTGTCGGCGCGGGAGACGACTGTCTCAACGCGCACGGCGTCCATTATCGGATCGTGCGCGTACAAGGCGATCGGATCGACGTGCGGTATTGTCATCCGCAGACGCACGGCTTCAATCCGCTGCGCGCGGGCGATGCGATTGCGTTTGTATCGGATCGGACGCTGCTTGCGCGCGGTCAAACGCGGATTTTGCAGACGCAGATGTTGGACGAATACACGATACGGTTGCAACTGGAAGACGCTTCGCTTGCGCGCAAAGGCGACGTGATCGAAGACAAATCCGCCGTGCCCAACGTGGAATTTTCGCGCAACTTCATGACGCGGATCATCACCCGCGGCGTATTATTGACGGTTGGCGGCAAAGCCGTGATCGCGGACAACGATTTTGACAATACCTCGATGCACTCGATTTTGATTTCGGACGACGCGCGCAGTTGGTACGAAAGCGGCAATGTGACCGACGTCGAGATTCGCGGCAACCGTTTCGGACGTTGCGTCGGATATACGGTGCAGGTTTTGCCGGAAAACCGCGTGCATGGCGGCGCGGTGCACCGCAATATTCGGGTGACGGACAATCGGATCGAGAGCGGAGATCAGGGCGGATTCTATTTCAAGTCCGCAGGCGGCGTTGTTTTGCGCAACAATCGTTCCGCCGCGCCGCTTCGGATCGAGTGCGTATCGTCGCAAGTAGCGAACGAAGACGCGGATGCGTCGATGCAATCATAAAATAGCGAGCGCTTGCTCGTATATGGTGAGGGAATGAAAAAACAACATAAAATTTTAATCTCCGTCGCGGTTGCGGTCGCGGTCTTTGCGATTGTCGCATTGAGCGTGTGCGCGCCGCGGACGGGCAGTCATCCCGTCGATATCTGGGCGCCGAGTCGGACGTTCGACCTCGCGCAGACGACGGTTTTGGACAAGCAGGCGGGCAAGGACTACAAGATATTATTGATGACGGATTTGCAGCTTTGGACGGATTTGTCCGACAACGCCGAAGTCTACGCTTTGATGGACGAATTGGTCGAACTGGAACGACCCGATTTGATCATTTTACCCGGCGACAACGTATCCGGCATCGCGACGGATATGTTGTTGCGTCAATTGATCCGCAAGATGGAGGGATACGGAATCCCGTGGGCGCCGGTGTTCGGCAATCACGATGCGGAAGGCAACGCGACGTTGGATTGGCAGGCGGATCGTTTGGAAGCCGCCGAACATTGTCTGTTCCGTCGCGGGTCGTCCAATCTGTACGGCGTGGGCAATTACGCTTTGACGCTCCGACAGGGAGATGAAATTCTGTACAGTCTGTATCTGATGGACAACGGTCGATATATGCGTTACGAAGACGGCTCGTTCAGAGAATCGTACATGGATTATGCGCAGATTGCCTGGTACCGTTGGAATTGCGCGGGGATCGATGCGTATGCAGGCAAGCGCGTGCCCAATATGACGTTTTCGCATTTTGCGCCGCCGCAATTCCGTAGCGCGATCGAGACGTACTGTACGTTGTCCGACGACGGACGTTATTATGTGCCGGAGACGCTGGGATACGGTTCGTGCGCATATTTGCCGTATGCCGCGCCGGTGGATAGCGGTTTCTTTGCCGCGGGCAAGGAATGCGGACTGACGCACATGTTCGTCGGGCACGATCACGAGAGCGACGCGAGCATACTTTACGACGGCGTTCGCCTGACGTACGGGCTCAAGACGGGATGTTCTCCCGCGCCGTGGAACGACGCGTTGCATTATGGCGCGACGGTTGTGACGATTTCGGACGACGCGACGGTCGCGGTGTCGCAGACCGTTCTGCGCACGCGCTGAATCAACCTTGCAGCATCGAGACGATCGCGTCTTTGCTGCGCATGCCGATTTCGGTTTGTACGACGTTGTCGTGTTCGTACACGATCAGCGTGGGGATGCTGTTGATCCCGAATTCCGATGCCAGCGCAGGGCATTCGTCCACATTGATTTTGTAGATTTTCGCGTCGGGCATTTCTTGCGAGACCTGTTCGAGCACCGGCGCGAGCATGCGGCAAGGCGTGCACCAATGCGCCCAAAAGTCGATCAAAATGCGCTCGGATCGGTTGCGCACTTGCTGGATAAAATTTTTTTCGGTCAACGGTTGTACGGACATAAAAAACCTCAGGATCGGGATACGGATAGTATGCGCGATCCGGAAGGCATTGATGCGCCGAAGCGCGTATTATAGATTTTCGTGCGCGTCGATCAGTTTGACTTGCAGTTTGATCTGCGTATACGTGCCTTCGTTGCCGCGGATCACGGTGACGTTGCACGTGTCTCCGGCGTTATACGCGCCGAGCAGATACGCTTGCATCGCGGCGGCGCTCGTATAGACCGTGTTGTCGATGCTGTACAGGATATCGCCGACTTGCAATCCGGACGTTTGCAGATCGTTGACGCCGATGACGACGGGGTAGACGCTCAGTCCCGCGTTGCGGAATTGCACCGTGACGCCCAGCGACGGTCTGCCG
>CAJTKI010000023.1 GCA_910576875.1 uncultured Christensenella sp. | reverse complement strand
CGCTCGTCTTGTCCGTATAGATCGCCTGCATGCCGATCGTGTCGCCCGATTCGATGCCGGACGCGGTAACCGTCGCCGTGTAAGCGTCTTGCAAGGACCAGCTCCATACGCCGCTCGGCACGTCGTTGTCCAATGCCAGCGTCAACTGCTTGGGCGTAATCGTAAATTCGTATTCCCGCTTGCCGTTGTTGTCGTCGCCGCTCGTCCAGAACGACGTCGTCGAGTCCGTCAATCCCACTTCGATCCGATACGTCCCCGCATGCTTTGCCGTCGCGGTGCCGACCGTCGGATCGAACGAGACGTCGCCCGCGATCGCATTACCCGCCGGATCCTTGCCGCTGACTGCGACGATCTGCATGTCCGCCGCATCGTAATCGCTCAACGCAAACGTCTGCCCCGCACCGTTGTACGCCTTGACTCTGTCCGACTGCGACGTGCCCAACGTCGGCGCGTCGATCGGATCGGTCGCATCCGCAACCGCCTTTGTCAAATTGAGATGCAACGCGGGACGCGCCGCGCACAATCCGCTGCCCGCAAGCAACGTGCTGGGACTGCCTCCGGCATCCAACGCGCACACGTCGTCCGCGCTCGTATCGTTGCCGGTACGCAACCAACTTCCCGCAGCGTTGCTGCGCTGAGCGGAAGACAAATTCCAAATGCCGGAAATACCCGAATACCCTGTTTCCGCAATACTCGGCAGCCAAATATAGTCGTCCGCCCACTCGTCGTAAAAATCCTTGGCGCTATAATTCATCGAAGCATTGTAATACGACGCCGAATCGGGCGTGCCGTACGCTTCATTGGGGCAAGTATGCCATGCCGTATTGAACGTACGCATCGTCTCCGAACTCTGATACGTCAGATCGCGCGGACGCACCAAGTGCGAAGTTACGGATCCGAGCACGCCGGACATCGTAAAGATCGCGTATTCGTGATCGGCATTTTGCGGCAACGACTGATTCAGTCCTTTGGACGCGCCCTGCGCATGCGCGACGTCTTCGACATATCCGCAACCGCCGCTATTGAGCGCTTTGGCGCGAATATAGCTGGTGCTGTACATGTTGCTCGGATAATCGTACTCCGGATGATCGGACTGCCACAGACTCCACGCCTGCATATCCGCGGACGCGCCGAGCCACAACGTCACGACGACATTGCCGTTGACGTCTTGCGTCAGATGCGTCACCGTCCAATCCAAACCGCCGAACGTCACCGCAATGTCGTCGCCGTTTTGCGTGCGGAAGTATGCGGCGTCTTTGGTGCCCAACGCGGCGACCGTCGCCAAAGTCGCTTGATTGCCGCCCAGTTTTTCCAACAGATCGTCGACTGCGGCGCGATCGAAAATTTTATCGTCGGTACGCATCGTATAGTGCTTGGACAACAGCTCCGAAACAGCGCTGCCCGTCGAGCGTTCCGCCGCGTACACGTACCCGTCTCCCGCACAGAACGAAAGACAAACGATGATCGCGATCATGAAAAGAATTCCGATGACCAATCCGATTGATTTGCCGCGCAAATTGAATTTTTTCGTATAATCCATTTGTCGTATCCCGATTGTTTATTCTAATTCCAAGCCACATCACACAATCGGCAGAAGTTCATAGAATATGATATTCCATGAACTATTGTAGAATATGAGGATTTGACTGGTTGATTTTATAGGAAAAGTTATCGGATTTACGCCGAAAAACCATTGTAAAATTTTACCTTTCGGCACTTTGACGGACGATTGTCTTGACTTTATATAAAATAGTAGTTAATATGAATGTGTAAAAAGTTCATGGAATATCATATTCCATGAACTTTTTTCAACCCAAATTCCAGCGATTTTTGCGAACGATCCGATGATACAAAGGGACTGACCGATCGCGTTCCGCGCGTCGTCGCCGTACGCGTACGCGCGCAAATCCATATAAAATGCAGTCAATACCGCCGCCGCATCAAGACTGCGGCGCGACGCGACGGCGAACCGTCTCGTAACACAAAATACCGCACGCGACGGAAGCGTTGAGCGAATTGACTTTGCCGAACTGCGGAATCGATACCGCGCCGTCGCAAAGTTTGCGCGTCAACGGGCGCACGCCTTCGCCTTCCGAGCCGATCACGATCGCCAAATCGCCGCTCAGATCGCACGCATACAGATCGTCGCCGTCCATATCCGCGCACAGCACGCGCACAAACTCCTCTTGGAGCATACGGATCGCATCGTTGAGATTGCCGACCTGCGCGACGGGCACGTGCATCGCCGCGCCGGCGGAGACTTTGAGCACGGTCTCGTTGACGCTTGCGCTGCGACGGGACGGCAATACCACGCCGTGCGCGCCGCAACACTCGGCAACGCGCAAAATGCTGCCGAGATTGTGCGGATCTTCGATCCCGTCGAGTAAAATCAAAAACAGCGGACGACCGCTTTCTCTCGCCCGTGTCAAGATATCGTCCAGCGACGCATAGCGAAATTCTTCCGCCCACGCGATCACGCCCTGATGTCTGCCGCTGCGACTGACGCGATCCAATTCGCGCCGCTCGACAAAGCGCAATGCAATGCCGCGCTCGCGCGCCGCGTCGATCAAGGGCTGCAAGTCCCGCGTGCCCTTGGCGATCCACAGTTTGGAGATCTGTCCCGCGCTTTGGAGCGCTTCCCGTACCGGATTTCTGCCTTCGATCTGCATATCAGTTCTTGTTGCTGTGCAACGGCGCGGGAATTCTGCCGCCCCGCGCAATGAATTTTGCCGGCGATGCGGTATGAATCGGCATCACGGGCGCGCGTCCGAGCAATCCGCCGAATTCGACGTAATCGCCTACCTTCTTGCCGTACGCCGGAATCACGCGCACGGCGGTCGTCTTGGTATTGACGACGCCGATCGCGATTTCGTCGGCGATCAAGGCGGAAATGACCTGCGCGGACGTATCGCCCGGGACGGCGATCATATCCAGACCGACCGAGCAGACGGCGGTCATCGCTTCGAGTTTTTCCAACGTGAGCAGTCCCGATTCGGCGGCGCGGATCATGCCCGCGTCTTCCGACACCGGAATAAACGCGCCCGACAGACCGCCGACATGGCTGGACGCCATGACGCCGCCCTTCTTGACCGCGTCGTTGAGCAATGCAAGCGTCGCGGTCGTACCGCACGCGCCGACGCTCTCCAATCCGATCTCTTCCAGAATATGCGCGACGCTGTCGCCGACGACCGGCGTCGGAGCAAGCGACAAATCGACGATGCCGCTGCTTGCGCCGAGTCGTTTGCTCGCCTCGCGACAGACGAGCTGTCCGACGCGCGTAATCTTAAACGCAGTCTGCTTGATGCACTCCGCGACTTCGGTCAAATCGCCGTCCACGCGCTCCAACGCGCTCTTGACGACGCCCGGACCCGATACGCCGACGTTGATCACGCAGTCGTCCTCGCCCATGCCCAAAAACGCGCCCGCCATAAACGGATTGTCTTCGACGGCGTTGGCGAATACGACGAGTTTTGCGCATCCGAGCGAACCTTGGTCGCGCGTCAGATACGCGCAATCCTTGACGATCTGTCCCATCAACGCAACGGCGTCCATATTGATGCCCGCCTTGCTGGTCGCAACGTTGACGGACGAACAAATCTTGCGCGTTTCGGCAAGCGCCTGCGGAATGGACAACAAAAATTCGCGCTCATACGGGCTCATCGCCTTATGCACGAGCGCCGAATATCCGCCCAAAAAATCGATGCCGATCTCTTCCGCCGCGCGATCGAGCGTACGGATGATCTCCATATGTCCGCGGCTCGCCGCAGCGACGATCGCAACCGGCGTCACGGAGACGCGTTTGTTGACGATCGGGACGCCGATTTCGCGCGCGATGTCGTCTCCGACGCGCACGAGATTGCCGGCGCGCCGCATGATCTTATCGTAGATCTTGTCGCAAGTGCGCTTAGGGCTGTCGGTAATGCAGTCGAGCAGCGAGATCCCCATCGTAATCGTGCGCACGTCCAAGTGCTGATGGGAGACCATGTTGATCGTTTCGAGAATTTCGCGATTTCCGTACATAACGCCTCACAGAGAATGCGCGCCCGTGTCCACGCGGTGCATGCTGTCGAATATGCTCTGCAACTGGATATTGATCTCGACGCCGAGCGACGCGCCCAACTCCGCCAAACGCGTTTTGACCGCGTCGAAATCGAGCGGGGACGCATCCAGATCCACCGCCATGATCATCGTAAAATACTCTTGCAGAATCGTCTGCGAAATATCTTCGATATTGACGTCCATCTTGTACAACGCGGCGGATACGTGCGCGATGATGCCGCGCTTGTCCTTGCCGATAACGGAAACGATAGCTTTCATATAAATCTCCTGTATTGAGGTAAATTATCTAAGTCGCGCGGCGCGTCAGCACCTTGCTTTGCCTTTGATCCAATCGACGCGAATACAGCCGTAATTGTGACTGTCGTACGAATCGTTGCGGTTGTCGCCGAGTACGAACAGTTCGCCCTGTCCGACGCTCAAACCTTCGCCCGTCAACTGCTCGCGCAGCGCGGCGTCGGTATTGACCATATATTCGGGATTGTAATCGGTACGCGAGAGATAGGGCTCGTCCAGCCGTTCGCCGTTGCGATACCAGCACTCCGCTTGCATGTCGAACCGAATGACGTCGCCTTCCATCGCGACGATCCGCTTGATCGGCGGTCGTCCGCTGTCGTCGCGCTCGAATACGACGATATCGCCGTACGTCACGTCGAATCCGATCTTTTGCACCCATACCCGATCGCCCGGATGCAACGTCGGATACATCGACGTGCCGACGACCTGCATCGGCGAAACCACCCATACGAAAATCACGATCAGGATCGCCAACGCGACGATCGCGCATACGAGCGCGATATTGATCGCGTTCATCCAACGCAAGCGATTATCGTCCGGCATTTTCTACCCCTTTGACCGCTTTGCGCGCCGCTTCCGCGGACAGCATGACGACGTGCCCGCACCCGAGACATTTAAACTTTACGTCCGCTCCGGTGCGCACGATTTCCCAGCGGTCGCTGCCGCAAGGATGCTTTTTGCGCGTCTGAACGATCCAACCTTCCTGCAACTGCATATCAAACCCAGAGAATGTTGTTGAACAAAATGCCGTCTGCCTGCATAAACGTAAGTTTCTTGACCTTTTGCCACGATTTAAGCGTCATGAAATCATCGCTCTTAAACGACTGCACTTCGAGCGAAACTTTATTCCACGCGCCGCCTGCGATCGTCGCGCTCGCCGTATAATTGCGGTGTTTGCCCGCGCCTTCGTCCACGCAGACCACCACATGGCACGCGCGATCGGTCGCCGCGTACGCATCGAACTGCAACAACTTCTGATCCGCCATGCGCGGCGAAATTTCGCCGATCAGATACGTGCTCAGATTGCCGCGCTCGGCGGTAATGCCCTGAATGTCCAACGCGCCCACAGCCATGCGCGGCATGATGTAGGCGGAATAGCGGTCTTCGTTTTCCGCGACCCAGGACGCGATGCCGTCCTTGCGCTCGTAAATCACGGGACGCTTGCGCACGTCGGTGCGCACGTCCAGATGCTCGGGATCGAGATGCGTGACGACCGGCAACGTAGACAGCCGATAACCTTTCTTGTACAGCACGCTGGCATAAACAAAGAGCAGACGGTTGCCGGTATAGACCGGAATCTGCTCCTTGGGATTGGCGACCGAGACGCGCAACGGCTTCCAGCTGCGCAAATCGCTCTGCACTTCGTCGAAATTGTAATAGATATCGATCTGCGCGATCTCTTCCGACGCGTCGGGCTGGACGGTCGCGACGACCGCGCGATCCTGTATCGACACGGATACGGACGGATTGGCGGGCATTACGACGCTTTTGGACGTCTGCGACGCGATCCAGTGACGGATCGTCGAGATTCCCGCCGAGTCGATCGTGTTGGTCAGTCCCGCGCAAATGCTTTGACTGACCGGCACGCGTTCGCGCAAAATGCCGAGCGTGTTCTCGATGCGGTCAAAACTCGACTCGGTGTTGTTGGTCGATCCGACAAACAAGGTCGGCACGCTGATAAACTTGGCGTACGTCTGCGCCGAACACCCCATCAGCCACCGCTCGCGCTCGTCCGTCATGTCGAACAAAATGTCCGAATATTTGGGCACGCCGACGTATTCTTTCCACCCTGCGTGCAGCACGCCGATCAAACCGTCCACGCGCTTGTCCATCGCGCCCGCCTGCCACATGATGCTCGCGCCGGAACGGATGCCCGCCAAAAACAGTTTGCAGTCCGCGCCGCACATCTGTTTGGCAAATCCGATCACGCTGCGGCATACTTTCGCCCATGTAAATATACAAGTCTCTTTCGCAGTCGGGATCGCCTTGGTCAAATGGTCCCCCGCCTGCATATAATTGCAATACGCGAGATCCGCCGGATATCGCGTATAATCGGTCTTGCCTTCCACCCGACCGCAGTAATCGAACGCCACGACGCAAAATCCGTCTTCGACCAATTCCGCCATGCTCAGATAGTCGCCCGAATACATCGCGTCCCCCACATACACGACGACGTTGTCGCTGCCGCCCTTGGGCATCTCGCCGCGCACAAAAATCCGTATCGTCTCGTCGCCGACCTGCTCCCCGCTCACATAAGCGGAAAATACGGTGCGATTGTCCACCGTCTTGTAGTGTGTAAACGAGACTGCGCACGAATGCCGCGCCGCGTCGTAATCCGCCCATAACTGCAACGGAGTCAAAACCTTATTTCTCATATTCCTTATTATACTCAACGACCGCCGAAATTGCAAGCGACTGCAAAAAAATATTAAAGCACATGACCGGGCGCGCATACGCATATAGATAGAGCGCAAGGAGTGACCGATATATGCAAGATCTCGATTTGTTCCCGGACGAAGCCAGCTTGGCGCAGATGCAGCGCGCCTATGCGCAGATGCTCCGATCCGACCGCGCGCCGCACGTCCCGACGTGCAAGATGCCGGTATTCGCAACGCCGCAGGCGCAGAAGTATCTGCAATGCCACCGCAATTGCGTGCGCGCCATCGACGCGATCCCGCCCGGAACGTGGCGCGCCGCACATGTCGACACGCTCGTCATGATCCGCGATCGAAAGTGTAAAACCGCGATCCGTGTCGAGCATTTTGCATCCGCATCGCCCGCCGCGTCGGTCAAACCGATGCCGCCCATGCCGATCAAGCAAGCGCTCGCTCGCCTGCTTTCCTGCCAAAACGCATGCCTGCATGCGGCGGCGAATCTGCGCGATTTATGCCCCGGCGCGATGCGCGAAACGCTCGAAAACGAACTGCTTTGCGCCGTCGCGCTGTACGGCATTCTGCTCTAATCGCACGGATCGCTTGTCAGAATCGCAAAAAAAGGATATACTTATCGTATCCTTTTATTATGCGAGACTGATATGGCAAGCAGAGGCAAACAAAAACGCGCCGTACTCGAACGGCAATCTCCCGATCCGCAAACCGCCCGATCGCAAGTCGCGGCGCGCGATCCGCGTCGCACCGCGATCCGTCTGACGCTCGTCATCGGACTGCTTGCGGTCTTTATCATGCTGTGTCTGCCGCTGAGCGGATTCCGCATCAAGCTCGATCTCAACGAACTGGGCAACACGCAGAGCGATCAGGACAACATTCAGGAAATGACGTGTTCGTTCAACGCGTTTACGTTGCTGTTCGCTCCGATCGGAAAATTTACCGACTGGAAGACGTTTTATGTATCCCAACTCGCCAAAAGCGATCTGGAATTCCAACTGATGATCCAATTTGCCGACGGCATGCTGACCGGCGAGCAATTGCGTCTGATCAACGACGGCACCTGGTACATCTACGGCGCGATCGCGCTCGTCGTAGCAGCATGGCTGATCGCGGTGATCGTATGCCTGATCGCGCATAAGCGTCCGCTCGTCTGTTGGATCGCATGCGCCGCGCTGACGTTGTTCGCGCTGATCGCGCTGATCGTGCTGATCGTCGCCAGCATGTCGGGCAGCGCGAGCGCGGGACTGAGCGCCGGCATCGGCATCTGGTTCCTGACGCTGAGCGCGCTCGGGCTGAGCGGCGCCTTGCTCGCTTTGATCTTGCGCGGCAGAGCGCAAAAAGGCGACCGCGTATGAAGAATTGTCCCTCCTGCGGCGCGCAGTTGCGCGACGAAGCGCAATATTGCGATCACTGCGGCGCAAAATGCGACGCCGAGCCGAAAAAGACCGATAAACCCGGTTATTTTCAACGCCGCGCGGAGCGAGAGCGAGAGACCCAACGCGCGTTGGACGCTTCCTATCTGCATCCGGAAACAATCGACGACATTCCGCCCGCCGACCTAAGCGAACTGCGTTTGCGCCGAATCGGCGACGCGCGCAAGCGCTGTATCGCGTGGACGGTCGGCTTGATCGGCGCATGCGCGGCGATCGTCGGCGCGCTCGTCGGCGTGATTTTGATCCGCGGCGCGGATGCGCTCGGCGATACGTTGCGGGTATTGTTGCTGTTGGCGCTGTTTTTGGGCGCTTCGGGCGCGCTTGCCGCAGTCATCGATCTGTGGTATCGACTGCGCGTCGTCCGCGGCATGCGCAAGTGCGCTTTTGCGATCCGCAAAGTCCGCTACGCCAAACCGCCCTATTTGCTGCTCGACGGCGTGCTGTATACGCTCGACGCGGTCGGCGCATGCAAACGCTGTCAGGCAACGACGCATATCGAAGAGACCCGCGGCGCATTCTATACCGTCTGCGACAGCGATCGGACGCACATCGCGCGAATCGACACCGCGGCGGTGCGCGCGGCGATAGATCCGACGCAAGTCCGTCTGCGCGCGCAAGCGCCGCCCGACGCGCATCCCGCGTCCGAAGACGAATCGAGCGTCCCGTCCGCAGCTCCGTCCGAGAAGACCGACGCGTGATTTGACGATTGACAACGCGCGAAGCCGACCGGCTTCGCGCGTTTTTTACGACAGTCCCGACACGCAATCGAAATCGGATATAAAAATTAAATATTTACAGTCTCTTTCGCGACCGATGCGACGGGCGCGTCCGCCGCTCTTTCGCGCCGCGCGCAGACAACGCGATGCGCGCGGAACGCGAAAATTATACTTTTTCGCATTATATTACGCGCTCGCCCGTATACGAGATTTTACAAAACAAACTCTTGACAAGCGCAAACGCATCGTTTATACTGAATTTATCAAAACATTGATAATCTAAGGAGGTTATTATTATGACAAAGAAACGTGTCGGTTTGCTCGCTATCGTTGCGATCATGGTCGTCTGCGTTTTGGGCGCATGCCTTACGGCTTGCGGCGGCTTGAAAAAAGCCACCCCGAACGATGTGATCGATCATATCATCAGCGGTTTCGAAGCAGCTACCGAAGACATGACGATGGACGGTATGGGCGTCAACGGCAATATCGGTCTGACGGTTCAGAACGGCGAAGCTACGCACAACTATAACGTAGTGCTCAACGCGAACGTCGCCATCGGTCAGGACAAGTACGCTACGGCGTTTGAATTGGGCGTAAAGGAAGGAGATAAGGACGTCTTCTATCTCAACTACAAAGACTCCCAGTCCACCCCGACCGCGTATTTGATGTACAACGATACCAAAGTATCGCTCAGAGTACCGTCGGTCGGCAAAGCGCTCAAAGTGAACGCTGCGAACGTCTCCGATCCCGAGATCGAAGCCAACACGATCCGCGACGGCCTGGGCATGGTACTCGGCATGCTGACCAGCGGTTCGACCGATAAGAACGGCAAGTCGGAAATGACCAAAATGTCCAAAGACGGCACCAAAGTCGAACTCTCCGTTCCGTTGACCGACATCGTCGGCGACACTTCGAACGAAGAAGGTCTCGGCGGACTTGTCGAAGAAATCGTCAAACCGATCTTTACCGACATCGGTCTGAGCTCGACGCTCAACGACATCCTGCCCTACATCAATCTGACGGCTACCGTGACGTTCGATAAGAACAAGGACGACAACGGTCGTCAAAAAGCAACCGGACTCTCGCTGGCTTTGGAAATCGGCAAAAAGGACATCGTCGTCAACAAGGTTGCGACCGATAAGGGCGCGTTGTTGACCGCTTCGATCCCCAACGACATCAAATTCAGCGTCGACAGCACGTTCAACTGCTATCTCGACACGACGTCCGTGAAGATCGGCAATCCTCCGGGAGCCGCAAGCGATTACGGCACGCAGAAGAATCTGCTTAACGCCGCGATCGACGCTTCGCTCGAACTGAAAGACGGCATCAAACAAGACATCGCGATTGCCGGCGTGGGCAACATCGGTTTCAATATTCCGGTCGGTACGTACACGCTGGATGCGGATCTCGACGTAGATGCGGCGGCATTCCTGCACTCCAACATCAGCGGATTCACGAAGTACCAGACGGCGACCGCCAACGGTCAAACCGTATATTCCAAGAAAGGTACCGGCAACAACGATAAGACAAAACCCGGCGATTTGCTTTATACGACCGTAGTCGCAGAAGCAATGCTCGATGACGCGGGTAAGCCGAGTGTTGTTACGCGCGGCGTCGCCAATCCGAAAGCGATCCTGGATGCCGTCAGCACGACGCTTGCTACCAGCTATATCAAACTCGAACTGAAGAAAGACGGCGAAAGCTATCTGAATCTCACGATCGATTCCGGCAAAATCAAGCTGACCGCAAAGGACGGCGTCCTGACCGGACTCGGTGCGACGATCACCGCTCTGCCCGCTTTGAAACAAGGCGTAGACATCTTCGGCTTGATCGGTGCGTTGGGCGGCATTATCCCGGGGCTGAAGAGCATCACGGAAGAACCCGCAGCGACGTTCGACTTCTCCGATCATATGGATGATCATGAGTTGACTGCCGAAGAGAAAAAGGCGCAGGAAGAACTCGAAAAAGATAAGCAACCGGCAAAAGGTTACGAAGATGAATTCACGTCGATGACCACGAAGGAAGTCGTCAAAGACTACGTCATCAACCCGCTGAAGTTGATCATCAACGGCACGGGTCTGAGAGCGGATTACAGCGCGCACATCCTGACCAAGGAAACCGGCAAGGATAAGACGGACGCAGACGGCAACGTCATCTACAAGAAGAACTCGAAGGGCGAATTCCTGCTCGACGAAGATGGCAACAAGATCGCGGTTCAGGTTGTCGACAAGAGCATGTATCTGGACATCGAGGTCGAGAACGTCGCTTTGACGGCAAACGGATTCAGCATTGCGAAACTGCATTTGGCGAACTCCGGCTCCTTGATCGAGTCCGATCCGAGCGGCAAGTTCGACGTTACGGTTGAGAACATCTCCGCGACGGTCAAACTGTTCGGCGCTCAGAGAGCGTAATCACCCGATCATCGGATGACAAACACGGCGCGTGCCCGCAAGGGTGCGCGCCATTTGTTTATCCCAAGCGCGGGGCGAGCGCTTGACAAGACGGACGCGATGCTTTATTATGATAATATCTTAATTATCGCGCGTAGCGCACACGAATACGCGCGCGGAGTATTACATGGACTTTATCGAAGTCGAACGCAAATGGCAGAAAAAATGGTCGGATACCCGTCTGTATTCTTTTGACAAATCCAAAGTCGATCACAAAAAATACGTCTTGGAGATGTTCTCCTACCCTTCCGGCGCCAAGCTGCACGCCGGACATTGGTACAACTATGGACCGAGCGACAGTTATGCGAGATTTTTGCGCATGCAGGGATACGAAGTCTTCCAACCGATGGGATTCGATGCGTTCGGTTTGCCGGCGGAAAACTACGCGGTCAAGACGGGCGTACATCCGCAGGACAGCACGCTCAAAAACATCGACACGATGGAAAAACAGTTGCGCGCGATGGGCGCGTCCTTCGATTGGGATTATGAAATCAAGACGTGTATGCCCGACTATTATCGCTGGACGCAATGGATTTTCCTCCAACTCTATCGCAAAGGACTCGCGTACCGCAAGCAGGCTCCCGTCAACTGGTGCACGTCCTGCAATACCGTCCTTGCCAACGAACAGGTCGTAGACGGATGTTGCGAGCGTTGCGGCGCAACGGTCGTGCGCAAAAATCTGACCCAGTGGTTCTTCAAAATCACCGATTATGCCGAAGAATTGCTCCAAGGTCTGGACAAGCTGGACTGGCCGGAAAAGACCAAAGCGATGCAACGTCATTGGATCGGCAAATCCACGGGCGGTGAAATTCGCTTTGCGTGCGAAAACGGCGAATCGTTCAGCGTCTTTACGACGCGCGCGGATACCGCATACGGCGTATCGTACGTGGTTTTGGCGCCGGAGCATCCGCTCGTCGGACGGCTCGTGACCGACGATTGCCGCGCCGCCGTACAGGCATATCAGACGGAATGCGCCAAGACGAGCGAGATCGAACGTCTGTCCACGACGCGCGAAAAGACCGGCGTCTTTACCGGCGCGTACTGCATCAATCCCGTCAACGGCAAGCGCGTCCCGATCTGGATCGGCGACTATGTGCTTGCGTCATACGGCACGGGCGCGGTCATGGGCGTGCCCGCGCATGACGAGCGCGACTACGATTTTGCGTTGCGCTACGACTTGCCGATCACGCGCGTCGTACGCGCGGCGGACGGCTCAAACGACGCGTTGCCCTATACCCAATACGGCGTACTCGTCAACAGCGGCGCGTGCGACGGCATGACGAGCGAACAGGCAAAGACCGCAATCGTCCAAACTCTTGCCGAGCGCGGCGACGGCAAAGCGACGACCAACTACCGCCTGCGCGACTGGCTGATCAGCCGCCAAAGATATTGGGGTTGTCCGATCCCGATCGTACACTGCGATCATTGCGGCGAAGTCCCCGTGCCAGAAGATCAATTGCCGGTGCAATTGCCCTACGACGTGGATTTTACGCCGGACGGCAAATCGCCGCTGCTCAAAAGCGAAGCGTTTATGCAGACGACGTGTCCCAAATGCGGCAGACCCGCGCGGCGGGATCCGGACACGCTGGACACGTTCGTATGTTCGAGTTGGTACTATCTGCGTTATCCCGACGCGCACAACGACAAACAGGCATTCGATCCGCAGTGGATCAACCGCATGTTGCCGGTCGACAAATATATCGGCGGCGCGGAACACGCCTGCATGCATCTGCTGTATGCGCGCTTCTTTACCAAAGCGTTGCGCGATCTGGGGTATCTCGACTTTGACGAGCCGTTCTTGTCGCTCGTGCATCAAGGCACGATTCTCGGACCGGACGGATTCAAGATGTCCAAATCGCGCGGCAACGTCATCTCGCCCGACGACTATATCTCCAAACACGGATCGGACGCGTTCCGCATGTATCTGATGTTCGGATTCTCGTATATCGAAGGCGGTCCGTGGAATACGGGCGCGCTCGACTCGATCGTGAAGTTCCTCGAACGCGTGGAGCGCTTTGTCGTGCGCGCGGTCAAAGACAAAGACAAGTCCGGCAGCTACGAAGCGGCGGAAAAAGAACTGGACTATGTGCGCCACTCGACGATCAAACGCGTGACGGAAGACGTACAGGCGTTCTCGTTCAATACCGCGATCGCGCGTCTGATGGAATACGTCAATGCGCTCTACCAATACGACCGCGACCGCGCGGACGCTTACAACGGCAAATTCGTATACGAATGCACGGACGATCTTATCCTGTTGCTCGCGCCGTTTGTACCGCATATCGCGGAAGAACTCAACGAGATCGCCGGCAATCCGTACAGCGTGTTCCAACGCCGTTATCCGACTTGCGACGAGACCAAACTCGTCAAAGATTCGTACGAACTCGCCGTCCAGGTCAACAGCCGCATGAAAGCAAAGATCGTCGTACCCGCGCAAGCCGATCAAGCGCAAATCGCGCAAATCGCGCTCGCGCATCCCGCGATCGTTCAGGCGATCGGCGCGCAAACGGTACGCAAAACCATCGTCATTCCAAAACGTCTGGTCAATCTCGTCGTAGGTTGAGCCGATACAGGTAAAACATGTTAGATATCAAATTCGTACGCAGCAATCCGGAAGCGGTCAAAGAAAACATCCGCAAAAAATTTCAGGACGAAAAACTCGTCCTGGTAGACGAAGTCCTTGACATGGACGAGCAGTTCCGCGCCGCCAAGTCGCGCGGCGATGCGTTGCGCGCGCAGCGCAATGCGATCAGCAAACAGATCGGCATGCACATGTCCAAAGGCGAAAAGGATCTTGCCGAGCAAGCCAAAGCGCAGGTCGCGCAGATCGCGCAGGAACTGGAAGATTTGCAAGTACGCGAGCAGGAGTTGACGGAACAAATCCGCAAACGCATGCTCGTCATCCCGCAGATCATTGATCCGAGCGTGCCCGTGGGCAAGGACGACAGCGAAAACGTCGAAGTCTGCCGCTACGGCGATCCCGTCGTGCCAGACTACGAAGTCCCCTACCACGTCGACATCATGGAGCGTCTCAACGGCATCGATCTCGATTCCGCGCGCAAGACGAGCGGCAACGGATTCTATTATCTGTGCGGCGACATCGCGCGTCTGCACTCCGCGATCCTGTCGTATGCGCGCGACTTCATGATCGACCGCGGCTTTACGTATTACATTCCGCCGTTCATGATCCGTTCCGGCGTCGTGACGGGCGTCATGAGCTTTGCCGAAATGGAAAACATGATGTACAAGATCGAAGGCGAAGACTTGTATCTGATCGGCACGAGCGAACACTCGATGATCGGCAAATTCGCAGATACGATCTTGGACGAAAGCGCGTTGCCGCAGGCGTTGACGAGCTATTCGCCGTGTTTCCGCAAAGAAGTCGGCGCGCACGGCATCGAAGAGCGCGGCGTATACCGCATCCACCAGTTTGAAAAACAGGAAATGATCGTCGTCTGCCAACCCGAAGACAGCGCGGACTGGTTCGTCAAACTCTATACCAACACCGTAGACTTTTTCCGTTCGCTGGACATTCCCGTACGCACGCTGGAATGCTGCTCGGGCGACCTGGCGGATCTCAAAGTCAAGAGCATCGACGTCGAAGCCTGGTCTCCGCGCCAACAAAAATATTTCGAAGTCGGCAGTTGTTCCAATCTCGGCGACGCGCAAGCGCGCCGTCTGGGCATCCGCATCAAAGGCAAAGACGGCAACTTTTTTGCGCATACGCTCAACAATACCGTCGTCGCGCCGCCGCGCATGCTGATCGCGTTTTTGGAAAACAATCTCCAAGCCGACGGCAAAATCCGCATTCCCGCGCCGCTCCGCATGTACATGGGCGGCAAAGAATACCTGGGCTGATCCGATGTCCGGCAGCAAACACGTCGATCCGCAAGTCCGCTCCCATCGCCAACGCATTTGGGAATTGGACTTTTTGCGCGGCGTATGCGTGCTGCTGATGATCTTCGATCACGTCATGTACGACATCGGCGCCGTGTTCGACAGCGCGTGGAAAGCAACGGGCAAGCCGTTCTTGATCGAGCTGTGCAATCACGCCGCCGATTATTATTTTGACTCGCCGGTACGCGAAGTCGTCCAACCTTTGGTCGTGATCATCTTCTGCGTGCTGTGCGGGATCTCCTGTTCGTTCTCGCGTTCCAATCTTCGCCGCGGCGTACAAGTCGCGTTTTGCGCGGCATGCGTCACCGCAGTCACCTTTGCGCTCGATATGCCGATCCGATTCGGCATCCTGCACATGTTTACGTTTGCGATCCTGCTGTGGTGGCTGATCGATACGCTGTGCATGCACAAACGCGCGTATACCGCCAGCGCTTGTTTCGTCATCGGTCTGATCATCGTGATCGTCAACTTTGCGTTGATGAAACAGTACGAAATCAACAACCAAGTCTTTACCGACAACAACGACTGGGCATGGCTGGGCGAATTTATGTACGGCAATACGTTCGACTACGGATATTCGGCGGACTATCAACCGGTATTCCCGCTTGTCGGCTATATGCTGCTCGGCGCAAGCGCCGCGCCGCTGCTCTATCCGCGCAAACGTTCTCTGTTGCCTTGGCTGGGCGAATACGACTGGCACCAACCGTTCTCGATCTGGGGACGCATCGCCTTACCCGTATACGTTTCGCATCAGGTCGTCGTCGGTTGCGTCCTGGCGTTGATCAGTTATCTTTGGATCACTCCGGGCGACTTTGTTTTGATTTAACCGACGCGCGTTTTTCCGCCGCAATACCCGTTCCAACACGATACGCATCCCATAATACAGACGCCTGCAAGTGCGACGACCTGCAAAGCATATCGCTCTGCGGATATCCGAATCCCGCCTGCCGTATCCGCATCGCATGGATCTGCAATTTTTTGTTCCGATCCCATTCGGACGGCAATCGTACGATTCGCAAACGAAAGCGGGCGCCGAAGCGCCCGCAGTCTAAGGGGGATTTTACCGTTCCGGTTTATTTACCGTAGTAGGCTTTGAGATACATCTGCTTGATTTCGCTCATCAACGGATAGCGCGGATTTGCGCCCGTACACTGATCGTCGAACGCATCTTCGACCATCTGATCCAGATTGTCCAAGAACTTCTGCTCGTCTACGCCCGCGGCTTGAATCGTCTTGGGGATGCCGATGTGCGCTTTGAGTTCGTCGATCTTCGCGATCAACGCTTCGACCTTGTCTTCGTCCGTCTTGCCTTTGAGTCCGAGCATCGTCGCGACGTCCGCGTAGCGTTTGAGCGCCTGCGGATACTTGTATTGCGGGAAAGTGCCCATCTTGGTCGGCGCTTCGGCGGCATTGAAGCGGATGACCTCGTCGATCATCAACGCGTTCGCGACGCCGTGCGGCAAGTGATGGTAGCTGCCCAGTTTGTGCGCCATCGAATGGCATACGCCCAAGAACGCGTTGGCAAACGCCATACCCGCCATCGTCGACGCATTCGCCATGGCTTCTCTCGCTTCGGGATCCTGCGCGCCGTTGTCGTAGCAACGCGGCAGATATGCGAAGATGTTCTTGATCGCCTGCAACGCGATGCCGTCCGTATAATCGGTAGCCATCACGGATGCGATCGCTTCCAACGCGTGCGTCAAAGCATCGATACCGGACGCGCTCGTCAGTCCTTTGGGGATGTTCATCATCAAATCCGCGTCGATGATCGCCATCTTCGGCATCAATTCGTAATCCGCGAGCGGATATTTGGTGCCCGTCTTTTCGTCCGTGATGACCGCAAACGGCGTGACTTCCGAGCCGGTACCCGCCGTGGTCGGGATCGCGATAAAGTACGCCTTATCGCCCATATGCGGGAACGCGAACACACGCTTGCGGATGTCCATAAAGCGCATCGCCAGATCCTGGAAATCTACTTCCGGATGCTCGTAGAGCACCCACATGATCTTTGCCGCGTCCATTGCGGAACCGCCGCCGATCGCAATGATCGTATCCGGTTCGAATTCACGCAGGGCGCGCACGCCTTCCAGCGCGCAAGCCAGCGTCGGATCGGGCGCGACGTTGTAGAACGTCGAATGCGTGATGCCCATTTCGTCCAAACGATCGGTGATCGCCTTGGTGAATCCGCTCTTATACAGGAATCCGTCCGTCACGACGAACGCCTTTTTCTTATTCATGACCTGTTTGAGCTCTTTGAGCGCGACGCCCAAGCAGCCTTTCTTAAAATACACCTTTTCGGGCGCTCTGAACCACAGCATGTTTTCTCTCCTTGCGGCAACGGTTTTGATATTGAGCAATTGTTTGACGCCGACGTTTTCGCTGACGCTGTTACCGCCCCAGCTGCCGCATCCGAGCGTCAGAGACGGCGCGAGCATGAAGTTGTACAGATCGCCGATACCGCCCTGCGACGACGGCGTATTGACCAAAATACGGCAGGTTTTCATCTTCGCGGCAAAGCGTTCGATCTTCTCCTTTTCGCGATCCGCATGCACATACAGCGAGGACGTATGCCCCAGTCCGCCGTCTTCGATCAGACGGTACGCCTTATCCAAAGCGTCGTCGAAATCTTTTGCGCGGTACATCGCCAATACGGGGCTGAGTTTTTCGTGCGCAAACTCTTCGGAGATATCGACGCTCTCGACTTCGCCGATCAATACCTTTGCGCTTTCGGGCACTTCGAATCCGGCAAGCGCCGCGATCGTGCAAGCCTTCTGACCGACGATCTTCGCGTTGAGCGCGCCGTTGATCAAGATCGTCTTGCGCAATTTCGCCGTCTGTTTCGCATCCAGGAAATACGCGCCGCGCGCCTGCATCTCTTGTTTGAATTCGTCATATACGGACGCCAGCACGATGACCGACTGTTCGGACGCGCAGATCATGCCGTTGTCGAACGTCTTGGAATGCAAAATGCTGGACGCTGCCATCTTGATGTCCGCGCTGTCGTCGATCACGGCAGGCGTATTGCCCGCGCCGACGCCGACTGCCGGTTTGCCGGAGCTGTAAGCGGCTTTGACCATGCCGGGACCTCCGGTCGCAAGAATCAGATCCGCCGATTGCATCAGCATGCCCGACAACGCGATCGTCGGCTCGTCGATCCAACCGATGATGCCTTCGGGCGCGCCCGCTTCGACAGCCGCTTCGAGGACGACTTTCGCCGCTTCGATCGTGCACTTTTTGGCGCGCGGATGCGGAGAAATGATTAAGGCATTGCGCGTTTTGAGCGCCAGCAGCGCCTTAAAGATCGCCGTGGACGTCGGATTGGTCGTCGGAATGACCGCCGCAACGATACCGATCGGATCCGCGATCTTACGGATGCCGAACGCCTCGTTCTCTTCGATCACGCCGCAGGTCTTCGTGTCGCGGTACGCGTTGTAAATATACTCGGCGGCATAGTGATTCTTGATCACCTTATCTTCGACGATTCCCATGCCGGTTTCTTCGACCGCCATTTTTGCCAGCGGAATGCGCTTTTTGTTCGCAGCCATCGCCGCAGCAAAAAAGATCTTGTCTACCTGTTCCTGCGTGTAGGTCGCGTACTGCTCCTGCGCCGCTCGCAACTGCTGCAAACGCGCTTGGAGCGTCGCTTCGTCATTGACGATTTGCACTTGTGCCATGATATATCTCCTTAAAATTGTTTTTCGTATCGCAACTAGTATATGCAACCGTTGCAAAATGTTTCGACCGTCTCATGCCGCTGCGTCGCCGCGCGATATTGTGAAACAAATAACGATCTATGCTGTCATTATATTGCATTGTTAAATTTTTGTCAATCGGTTTTCTCTCGATTTTTCAAAAATTTTTCCAACGCGTCGACCGCCCGCATTACTCCTGCGGCGGATCTTGCGGCGTCTGCCGCGCGACCTGCTCTTGCGGCTCGATCGCAACGACTTCGTCGGTCTGTTCGATCTCCGCTTCTTCGACGACGGTCGGCACGGGCGCAGGTTGATGTTTGCCGCTCGGTTTGACTTTGCGCGTGAGACGCACGCGGGAAAGTTTGAGACTCGTGCCCAGCGTATCGGATACGTCCGTGATCGTCACGAACGCGCTTTGATCGACTTTGGTCACGATGTTTTTCAATCTGCCGATCTGGAAGCGGTTGACGACGCACAACAGGATTTTGCGCGGTTGTCCGGAATAGAATCCCGTACCGTCCATGACCGTTACGCCGCGTCCCATCGCCTGACACAATTCCTGCGCCATTTCGTCGCTCTTGGTCGTAATGATTGTGGCGGATTTTGCCTTATCCAAACCTTCGACGATAAAGTCGATCGTCTTCAAGCCGACAAAATACGCGATGATCGAATACAGCGAAATCTCCCAGTTGTGGAAGATCAGCGCCGCGATCAAATACAGCCCGATGTTGTAAATCATGACGAACGTACCGACCGTCAATCCCAGATATTTTGCAAACGCGATCGCCATGACTTCGATGCCGTCCATCGCGCCGCCGCTACGGATCGTCAAACCGCTGCCGATACCCGAGATCAAACCGCCGAACAGACAACACAGCAACATATCGTTGACGCCGTTCATCGACGCGATCGGCGAAACGGTGACCGATTCCGGCGAAATATAGTTCTGAATCAAAAACGAAAATACCGAATACACGACGATCACATACAGCGACCGTATTACGAACGACCCGCCCATCTTCTTCCACGCAAACAGATAGAACGGGAAGTTGAGAATCAACAGGAAGATACTCATCGACAAGACGTCGGGCGTGACCTTATCCAACAACACCGACGTACCGGACAAGCCGCCGTCCATCAAGTTGGCGGGGAACAAAAACCACGTAATGCCGAACGCATTGACGATACCCGCAAGCGTCAGCGCGACATAGGCAAGCCATCCGCCATTCCCGAATTCCTTTTTCCAGAATGCGCCAAATTTCTTCCCGATGCCGAATTCTTTCTTCGTTCTCATTTCTTTGCTCTTCATAGTACTAATCATAGCATATTCCGCCCGCAATTTCAACGCAACAGACGAGGCATATCGGTAAAAATTCTATAAATTTGTCGCGTCGCGCCGACCGCGGCAAAACCCTTCCGCGCCGTTCGTTGTCCGCATCGCAACGCAAGCAAAACGATCGGGACGTTAAAATCTCGATTTGCTACGCGTCGATTGCGCGACTCCGTACGCGATTGCGCGGTTTGCGCGCGATGATTCGAATCGGCTCGCGCCGCCGTTTGCGGCGCAGAATGCAGTTGTCAAAATGCAACGAACGACGCTCGACCGTCTCCGATCCCGCGTCGTTCCGTCGGCGGCGCGGCAAACAGATCGTCCGTATCCGTTCCGCGCGCCCGATTGCATTCTACCATGCGCCGTTGCGCCTTTTCAAACTTTTATGACACCGATTTTCGTCTTGGTTTTGTCTTACAATCCGTAGCGCCGTTGCTTACGGATATCTCCGTACAAGGATTGCCGTGCTCCGCGTTGTCACTTGCCCTGCCGCGCTTGCCGTTTGCGAAGATTGCGGATACCGCCGACCTGCATGCTGATGATCAGCAACAACAACGTGATCGCGCCCATCATACCCAGCGCCGCAAACACCGCGATCCGAAACCACCGCGCATTCGCGAGCGAATCGCCGTCGCCGCCCGCAGCATTGCCGTTATTGCCCGATCCGTTCGGATTGTTCGGATCGTTGCCGTATACGAATTGCTTGGGCGCGCTCTCGCTCGGCGTCTGCGACACTTCTCCGTTGATGTCCGCCAGCTCGAAATTCGCCGCGCTCGACGCGCTCAATTTCGCGACTACCTGATACGACTGTCCCGCAACCAGATCGGATTCCGCGACAAGATTTCCGTCCGCATCGTAATACTCGTACGCGATCTGCACGTAGTCCGCATATTTGCTCGATACCGTCAACGTCGGTTTGCCGTTGCCGTCCATGCCCCAGATCTCGGTCAATTTTACCTTGGAAATGCTCCATTCCAGCGCGTACTCCTGCGAGCCCGTCGCGCCGTCCTCCGTCGCCCAGACATAGTTGGTGTTCGGCAACGTCACCGTCGCGCGATACGTCCCCGCGTTCGTCGCCGTCGTCACGAGATCCAGCGTCATCAACGCCGCATCGAATCCCGCGAGCAAATCGAGCAAGCTGTATTCCGTCCCGTTGAACGTCGCTTGCTTGACCGTCGGCACAGAGACTTGTTTCGACAAGATTTCAACCGCGAATGCATCTTGCTTCAACAGATACGATCCGTCCGCCATCTCGATCGCGATCACGTACTTGCCCG
>CAJTKI010000022.1:2541-21963 GCA_910576875.1 uncultured Christensenella sp. | reverse complement strand
GCTGTTCGGCACGCCCAACCCGCAAGCCAACCTGCTCACCGACGAATTGACGGAAGCGGGCAAGATCTTCGTGTTGCTCAACAGCGAATCGCTGGTCTTGCAGACGAGCGTGCAAGCGGTGCTGGCGCTGCTCAAAACCTTTAACGTCAATCTCGACACGGACAAAATGCCGTCGCTCAAAACGATGGATGCGAATCTGCAATTGACCGGTTCGCGCACGAGCGGCATTTCGCTCGATCTGACGGGCGTCAAACTCGCACCCGCAGTCAAAAACGCGATCCCCAATGCGGACGGTACGGTGACGTTGCCGGTCGACGAAAACGGTCAGCCCGTCTACGAATACGATTACGACGCGCTGGGCATGACGATGCACATCGAGACGGGCAGCAAGAGTTTCCCGATCCAGATCGGTAATATTACCAAATGGCGGGAAGACTTGCAGAAAATCACTTCTGCGAATTATGATCAATATAATGACGAACTGATCAAACTGTTGACGTCGGTCATCGGAACCGCGAATTTCAGACTGGACATCAATATGTCCACGCTGGATCAGCAGATGAACCTGACGCGCATCATCAACAACATTCTCGCAAGCCAAGGCATGTCCTTCGATCTGCCGATCAATCTGAATCTCGACCGTTACGACGACGTCAACGTGACGATGCTGTTGCAATGGAATCTGGATCTGGATAACATGGTCAATACGCAGTTCTTGATGGAATTCGTGTACAACGACAGATTGCTGTTCGGTCTGTATATGTACCGCGGCAGCGTCGTAGGCGATCTGCGCGGACTGGGCTTGTTCAATTTCGAAATCGTCAATTCGACGTTGGTCGGCATGATCACCGATTTGATCGGCGGCTTGATGGATCAGTTGGGCGGTACGTCGCTGAGCGACATCATCGCCAACCTGCTCAATCCGGAGCAGGAAATCGATCTGACCGGCTCCATCGTCTCCAACGAGAATGCCGCGCCGGCAAGCGGTACGGTGACGACGATCGACGAGAATTCGATCGCGCAAGCGCTGGCGGAAGGCGGCGATTCGATGGATTGGATCGGCTCGCTTCTGGCATGCGTATCGGGCTACAACGCAAACATCACGTTGGCGTTCGGCGCGAAAGTCGTAGACGAATTGTTCCGCAATCTGCTCGGATTCGGATTGGGCGTCGACCTGTCGCTGAGCGGTCAGCTCGACGCGATCAACGGACATCTGAGCTTCGGCATGAAAGTCGAAGAAATCGATCTCAAACTCGATATGCAGATGGAAGTCGGCAAGCAACTCAACCTTAACCTGGTACTCGGAGACGTTCCGGACTGGGATATGAGCAATTCGCGCGGATTCGTCGAAGATATGTTCGAGAATCTGGACATCGCGTTGATGGTGGATATCGCCAACTCGACGCAGATCACCACGAATTGGGGCAATCAGTACACGCGTCTGCGTCTGGAACGCGTCACCGCGCGTCGTACGCTGCCCAACGGCAACGGCGCGACCGCCAATCCGGGAGATTTCCTGATTACGCTGTCCAGCGTCGACTACAA
The DNA here is from genome assembly GCA_910576875.1 of uncultured Christensenella sp. Classification (GTDB taxonomy): domain Bacteria; phylum Bacillota; class Clostridia; order Christensenellales; family UBA3700; genus MGBC101980. Next base: position 20,418 of record CAJTKI010000022.1, on the reverse strand, counting down.
CCGTTACAACGATACGAATGCCGGTACGATCCAACCGTTAATCTATATCGTATATACGCCGAAGACCGCGTCTATGGTGCTGACGATGACGAGCGGCTGGTTGAAGATCAACGTACTCGGCGTAAAATACGATTTGGCGGGTACGATCGGCGCGCAGACGATCCCCAACGTCGATTTGATCGGTACGATCGCGACGGCGTTGGTCAATGCGGGACTCTTCCCCAACGAACAACAGCCCGAGCAACCCGGCGCAGATCAGGGCGGACAGCAAGAGCCTGCCGATGCGACGGCGGACGATCCGATGAAGGAATTCAGCGACGCGTTGAGCGCGCTGTTCGATCCGGCGCAGGGCGGGATGAATATCCTGGATCTATTCGGCGGCGGCATCAATATCTCTTTGCGTTCGACGGGCGTGTTTAACTTGGATGCGTCTTTGGACGGCTATGCGTTCAACCGCGTGCTGGACAGCGTCATGGATTTGCTCTTCGGCGCGAATTCCAAGCTGGATCTGAGCAAACTCGCGCCGAAGATGTTTACCGCGCACCACCTGCGCAAGATCACCTGGAACCGTGTGAATCCGGAAGCGTTCTGGTCGTCGTTCTGGGGGGCAATGCCCGATTTGATCAAAGACCTGTTGACCGGTATCGGACAGGGCGGTTTGGCAGGAATGATTACGCCGACGATTTTGGGCGTAGCACAAGATACGGTAAAAGGTCTGTTGACGAGACTGTTGCCGTTGCCGGTCGTCAACGATATCCACGTCGGCGTGGACGTTGTGGAAGGCACTTTCGCCAACCTGTACGTGACGATGTACGACAACAACGAGACCGTCGCGGATAAGAACGGCAACGTCTGGTCCTACAACGGCGTGCAATATACGGCGTCCAACGGCGCGCGCAGCGCGTATTCCGAATCGGTAGATTCCAACGGGCAGTTGCGCGTATCCGGATATTATACCGAGATCTGGATGTACAACGTGTCCAGCTCGGTCGGCACGCCGATCCGTCCCGGATACGGAGACGGTTTGGGTACGCCCGATACCGAACATCAAGGCGTCGTCAACTGGGGCGATCTGGCGCAGAACATCGACTTCGATCCGTACGAGTATCCGGCGTTGAGCGATACCGTCAACGGCGTGCCTAGAGCCAAAACGATGCTGATGCAAGAATACTTCATCGGTAAGATCGCGAAATTCCGCAACGGATTGCGCGTATCCAAGGTACCGATCGAATTCCGCATCGTCGGCAGATACAACATCGATCTGGACGGCAACCGCGTCGGCTCGATGACGAGCATGGACGCGAGCGTGGATTCGCTGGATCTGTCCAAACCGGCGGTCTATGCGATCCGTGCGATCGCCAACTTCGACGCGACGATCGGCGTCAAGACCTTCGATATGTACCTTGCGGTGCAGGACGACAACGGCGGCAGAGTCGCTTCGGTCGGCGAAATGACGATCGACGGCGGATACAGCGCGGGACTGTCGATGCACGCGTACGACGCGTTGCCCGATACGTTCTATATCGAGTTGAAAGACAGCTCGGGCGCGTCGCATTACCGTCAGATCCGTACGGACAAAGTCCAGTTCGGCAACTATGCGCCCAAGTCGTACTTGGCGCACGAGATCGAAGACGCGAGTGTGCGTTTCGCCAACGGCGTGACGTTGCAGTTGCAAAAGGATACGGTCAACGGCGTCGAGACGATCGTCAATCCGGGCGTGACGATCCATTATCTGGACAGCACGGCGGTCGACGTGTACGGCGGCATCTATGTGCCGATCGATCTGTACAAACTCACGTTGCCCAAGGACGCGAATGACGCACAGGCGTTGATCCAGCGGTATCTGCCCGAAATCCTGTACTTTACGTACGCGGACGGATATTCGGACAAACAAGTCGTGACCGATCGTCCGCATGCGGGCGACGCGGAATACGACGCGTTCTACAACGCGTTGGTCTCGCGCGATGCGAACGACGATAACGGCGGACAATATCCGTTGACGTTGACGATCGGCACGGGCGCGCTCAGACAGGATGTCAGATTGATCATTTCGATCCCGACCAAGAAGATTACCGGCATTCGGCTGGGCGAGTCGGAGAACGAGGTGCGTATCGATCCGTATGCGTACTACCTGTTCCAGATGACGGGCGATCAGGATCAAAATCCGTTCCCCCGAGAAGTCCAAGTGACGTATTATCAGGAATATCTCGACGCGGACGGCAAGAACTACGAGGATTCGTATCAAGAGACCGTATATGTCGCATGGGATTACGACGCGATCAGCAGTCAGATCAAATGGGATACGAGCAACAACGTCCAAGGCAATATCAAGGCGACGATTCGCCTGGATAAAGAACGCACGGACGAAGACGGCAACCTGATCTACGGCGGCGACTTCAGCTGGGAGAGACAGGTATCCGTCATTCTGGCGCGTAACGAAATCCGCTCGATCTACTTCGACGAGCGCATGCGTCCGCAGGATAAGACGCTGACGATCGATCCGTATGTATTTGCGGCGAATCTGAATGCGATTACCTCGGGCAGAGACGCGGATCGCTTGGTCAACTTCCCGAGCGAAGCATGGGTCGAGTTTACCAACGGTTCGGTCGTCAAACTGCCGATCGCATGGCAAAGCGACGTCGTACGCGAATGGGATCCGAGCTATTCGAGCATGACCAATCAGTTCCAGGTGACGATCGGCCACGACGTCGAGAAGTACAAAGCTTATTTGGATATCGCCGCCCTCAATACGGGCAGCACGGATTTGTCCGGTATGTTGCAGTCCAAGCGCGTCAAAGTCGTCGTGCAGGATAAGACGGTCGAGGGCGTCAATATCGCGGGTTCGGATTACTACAACGATCTTAACCTGTTGGATGAGTCTTACTACTATATCGATCCGCTCGCATACCGTTACTTCGGTCAGAGCGCGCTGCCCACGACGGTGGAGGTCAACTACACCGACGGTTCGAGCGCGATGCTGCCCGTCGTATGGCACGGATGGCAGGACGGCGACGATGCCGAACTGCGCAAATACTTCACGATGAACGGTTCGGGAGACACGTACTACACGGTACGCGCGATCGTATCCGATCGCGTATCGTTCGACGTCAAGGTGAAATTCAGAAACCGCAACATGAACGATCCGGAAGTGTTCCAGTATCAAAACGCGATTACGATCAATCCGTACGCGTATACTAAGAACGGTTTGAGCCGTGCGTACAAGGAGTTTACGCCGACGCTGCGCGGCACGTACCGCGAAGGCTGGACGCTGACCTATGTCAACGCAGCCAACAGAGTGCAGGAAATCTCGTTCATGCAATACGAGCAGGCGGAGATGTTGAGCGAAAAGGCAAGACTCGAGTCGCTCGGATTTACGGTGGATATGCGTACCGATTACAGCACGCACGACCTGCCGATCGAATGGGATCTGTCGCAACTCAACTATACCAAGTACGGCACGTATCCGGTGCGCATGCTGCTCACCAACCACGAGTCGCGCGCGGATATGGAACGCAGCGAGTTGGCGGTGACGGTGACGATGGATTATCGCACGCTGGTCGGCATCAACTCTGCGCCGTACGCGGACAACGAGGACGGCAGCATCATGCTGGACGAGAGCGGCAATCCGATCCGCAAGGCGGAGGAAGACCAGTTCACGTTTACGATCGCCAAGGGCGGCACCAATCTGACCGCGCTGGAACGCGCTGCAAGATACGTCGTCAGAGATTATATGGTGTTCCTGTACGACAAGACGGTCAGCGACACGACGTACCTGACGTTGCGTCTGTCCGTACGGATCGAGCTGCGCGGCATCGATTACAATTCGGTTGTCAGCGGCACGACGACGGCGTATATCTCCTACGAGTATACGGACATCCGCCAAGAGATCAAGATCAATTACGCCGTAGTCGACGCTTCGGCAATGGCATAAGGGACGGGAGAGAAGATTATGACGAAGAAGAAAACCATTCTGACTATCGGGGTCACGGCGGCGGTCGCAGTACTGCTCGTCGCGGCAATCCTGCTCGGAGCGTTGGGACCGGCTCGTCCGGACCAAACGCCCGGCGCGCAGATCCGTCCGACGGCGTACAGCGGCAAGAGTTTCAGCAACGACGGCAACGTCGACGGCGGACACCGCAGCGTCGATCAGGTCAAGGCGGAATATCCGGGCGCGGACGTCGTCACGGTCAGCAACGAAAATTCGTTGTTGGCGGAGATCGGCGACAGCACGTCCCAGACGCCCGCCAATCCGCAAAAAGTCATTTTGTTGATGTCCGACGTGACGTTGCCCCAGGTGACGCTGCGTACGACGCATCTGCAACAGAACGTCGTCTTCGACGGCAACGGCTATACGATCAATCTGTCGTCTACGGCGGGTAGATTCGAAGGCGTGGAAGCGCCGGAGAACGACTATTTTACGTACTGGGGCGGATGGTTGCGTCCGATGTACGGCGGCGTGTTCGTCGGATTCAACGAAGGCACGATCTGCAATACACGCTTTGTCTTTACTTCCGACCACAACTACAACGGTCAGGACTGGAACGGATCGGGCAGCAACTACCAGCGCGGCAGCGTGTATTCGCCGCATACGGCGATCTCCGCGGCGACGTTCGGTATCGTTACGGGCATCAATTCCGGTACGATCGACAACTGCTATTTGGATATGAAGAACACGTTCTACGCCGTTAAAGAGGGGTGTTTTACGTTCGCCAATCACGGCAGACTGGACTACAATACGGTCTTTGCGGGCGGCTTTGCGGGCGCGATGTATCCCGACTCGGTCGTGTCCAACAGTACGTTCTATCAGGCGGACGCAACGGTTTTGGCAGGCGTGGCGCAAGGCAACCGTCACAATGTGACTGCCGATCGTGCGGTTATGGCGGTTGTCGGCGGTATCGCGGGCAACGTGACCGGCAGCGGCGAAAAGGGATGCAAACTGTTCAACTGCTCGGTGCTCAGCGGCGACGGATGTCATATCTATGCGTTGGCGGGCGAAGCCAGCAAGGACGAGAACCGTTCCGGCAGCGCCGGCTCGGTCATCGGCGGTTCGGTCGGCGCAGACGACTTGTTGCGGGCGCAAATCATGAGCGTCAAAAGCGATACGATCGTCGGCATGATCGTCGGATGGCACGGACAGGTACACTTCAACTGGCGTACCACGGTGCCTGACGGCACGTTGGTCGAAAATTTGCCGATGGGACGCGTGACCAACGGCGAAAGCTTGGATACCACTCCCGAGCAACAGATTCGCAATTTTGCGTTCCTGTACGAATATGCGCACAATTCTTTGGACGCCGAAGGCATCATGGCGATCGTCGACGGATCCAAACTGTGGTCCACATTGACCGTCGCGGACGTCAACGGCACGTTGGGCGTACGCTTTGCAAGCAAATATTCCGGCTCCGCGCTCAATATCTTTGCGGCGACGGCGGAATGCAATATGCAGGCGCCGTTTGAGAGCAACACGACGCTGGGACGCGATTACGGTTATATTTTCTGGGGTATCGATTCCGGCAACGGCGCGCAGCAGCTCGAAGTCAACAGCATGTACTCGCGTTATCGCGCGTCCGTGGATTTGAGCACGCCCAAGTCGTTGCAATATATGTTCGGTTACATTGCGGGCTATTCGGTCACGATCAACGGATCGAGCTCCAAAGCTTATGACGGTACGGCGCTCAACAATCCGAATTTCTCTTTGATCGGTGAAAACGGCGCGATGACCACGACGCTGAACTCTATTAAGTCGGAAGACGCGTACGACGGCACTTGGTCGCGCAGTACGGACAACGGCTGGGTAGAAGTCGGCAATAAGAGCAACCGTTCGCAGACGGCTTTGCCGGGCACGTATAAATACGAGGTCAGCAAACGCGTCACGGTCGGCGCGGGATACGAAGTCTACGGCTATTATGATGCGACGCGTCGCGTCGCCGCCAAAAAATCCAACGCGGAGAGCTTGTCGCCGATCCAGATCGTCGAGGCATGCACGCTGTCGGTGGATTATACGCGCGGCACCGACTCGACGAACGGATTTGTCAAAGATCTGAACTTCCGCGTCGAAATTCAAGTGCCCGGTTCGACTTCCAACGAGTTGTTCGACTACTTTACGTACGTCTACAACGGCATGGAGTCCGATCCGATCTACAAACCAGCCGCGCAAGCCTATGCGGAGTACAAGCACGACAAAGGATCGACCGGCGCCGACGGCGCGGACTATATGTTTGTCGCGTACAAGATCGTAGACAAGAAGCCTACGATGATCGCAATGAGCGACGCGATCAATGTCAAGGTTGACAACGACGCGCCCAAAATCAACGCGCGCTTCTTCTACGAAAACGCGAATCGAGATCAGATCGAAGTCTCCGAGTCCGATCTGAACGAGTATTGGTGGAAAAACGACATTCGCGCGGAGTTTACGATCGACGACGTCAGCGGCGTGCGCAATTACAGCAACTCCGGCGACTTGCCGATGAACTATATGGACGGCAAGTATATCGTCAATCTGAACGGTTCGAGAACGACTGCCGATTTCTCGGTGACGTTTGAAGACCTCGTGGGATTGACCAAAACCGCCGAATACATTATCCGTATCGACAAAGTCGCTCCGACCTTTAATTGTACGAACAACGACTATGCGGACAGACTCTACGAAGACAGATCGTCCAAAGAGCGCTATGTCATCGATCTGGTATCTTTGCACGGCGATTTGGTTGTCGGCAAGAGCGGATGGGAAATCCAATACGCGATGAGCAGCGGGGACAAACCCATGCTCGGATTGGCGCAATTGCCGTCGTTGGAATGGACGACGATCGCCGAGTTCGATGAACTGTATCGCGGCGACTTGGGCGTGCAGGTGGACTGGAACTTCTCCGGATATCTGTATATGCGTCTGCGCAACACGGCGTTGGGTATGGACGGACATGCGCTTTATGACGACGTCTATATCAAGAACAGTCTGGGCGAGGAAACCGGACAGGTGTACGGCGATTACGACAACGACGGCAAATGGGATGTGCGTCTGTTGACGGCGACGCTCTATATGTCGCGCAACAATCTGACCGTCGGCAACCGTTTGTTCCAGGACCTGGACGAAAGCTCGCTGTGCGAAGCGTTGTCCAAGGTATACGATTCGACGACAGATTACAATTTCGACGCGATGCCTTTGGGCATCTACACCGGTACCGGCAGCGGCGTAAACAGTCAGTATACCGAAATCTACGACAGCGGTATGCGCATCGTGTACAGCCGCTATGCGGCGACGCATGCCGTCGCGGTCAATTTCGAAGCGATCGATTTGATTGCGCAATACAGCGATTCGCAAGCCAACGACAACGGCGATTACGTCAACGAAGTCGTCACGCTCAATATTACGCTCAAAGGCAAGACCGATTATGAAGGGCGCAACTACGACGAGCGTTATCGCATCGTCTTCGAAGACGCCTGGGTGAGCGAACAGACCAACACGCTCAGCGTGCCCGTTACGATCAAGCAATATGAGCGCACCGAAAAGCTGGCGCGTCTGATGAGCACGTTGCAAGTGAACGGTTATACGTACAACAACGACGAGACGAGCGGATCGATCGTGTATTCCACGCGTTTGCCGCGTACGTTGCGGCTGACGCCGGACGACTTCCATGCGGTCGAGTTTACGCTCGACGGCGCATTGGTCGGCGCGGTAGGCGCCGTGAGCCAGACGCCGTACGAAATTACGGCAAGCGCGTCTTATGACCGCAATGTCCGGTTTACCGTCGAGCCTGCGATGATTACGGTCACGCCCTATGCGGTTGCGCCGACGGTGTATACCGACGGGCAGCTCAACGGAGATTTCAGCTTCCAGTACGACGGCAAGTCGCACACGATGAGCGCGACGTATCGCGACGTCGTTGCCAACGTCGTCAAGGATATGACCGTGTCGTACTATTATGACGAAGCGTTGACCGATCAGCATGTCGGCAACGGCATCGTCAATCCGGGCACGTACTATGCGACGCTGTCCACCGGAGATCCCAACTACACCGTGCGCTCGTTTACCGAAGTATGGGAATTGGTGATTTTCCGCGGATTCCTTGCGATCGATACGGCGCCGCAGACGCATGCTTATCGCGAAGGCAACGCCGTCTCTTATGACGTCAATCTGGACGACAACGGTCTGTTGCATGCCGGACAAGGCACGCTGACGTTGCGTTACTATCGTTACCGTTCGGATGCCAAGTACGATCCCGAAACGGGCAAAATGATCGGTTCCGCATCCGATATCGCTGAAGACCCGACCGAAGTAGGCTACTACAAAGTCGAGATCGTTTTCGAGCCGAATTTGGAGACGGACGCGTATCCCGAGAAGTACGAAGCGCTGTTGATCGTGGATAAAGCGCAGGTTTCGTTCAGCGCGGATACGGTCACGCATGTGTACGACCGCAATGCCAAGACGTACGATCTGGTTGCAGGCAACGCGACGATGTGGAATGCGTCTTACGAAGACAATGCGATCGCCGTCGGCGCGGCGATCCTGGAGCGCGGCGACGTCCAATACGAGTATCAGGACGAAGACGGCAAGTGGTACGCGTTGGACGAAGAAACGCAGAAAGGTTGGTTCAGCAACGTCAAGTACAACCGTTTCGGTACGCAGGACACGTATAAATACCGCTTGGTATTCAAAGGCGACGACCACTATGCGGCTGCGGAATATCAGATGGAGCTGGCGATTACGCCGGCGCCGATCAGCGGCATCGTGTTCGACAACGCGCAATGCGATTATGACGGCGAGGCGCACAAGCTGGATCTCAAACTCGGTTTCTACGAGAACGAGCCGGGCTTGAAGATCACGTACACCTACGGTACGCAGACGTCGGATACGCCTTTTACGGCAACGGCGGCAGGCACGTACGCGTACGGCGTGCGGATCGAGATTCCGAACTATCAGACTTATTCCAAGAGCGCCACGCTGACGATCAACCGTCTCAAGATGAGCGGCATTACCGCGACGGCGTACGTCGGTCAGTACGACGGTAAGGAACACGGCGTCACGCTCAACGGTCTGACGTATGACGAGGCGACCGGATATTCGTACGAAGGCGTTCCGGTTACGGTTGCGAGCGGTAAGCTGAGCGGATACAAAGACGCCGGCGTCTACGACACCAAAGTCGTACTCTCCGCGCCCAACTACGACAACTACACGATCGACGTTGCGGTGCGCATCACCGCGTTGCGGGTCGATGCGGCGACGCTCGCCGAGGGCGGAGATCTGCGTTCCGACGAGATCGATTTGACCAACATCACGAGCGACACCGATCTGAGATCGCTCAAAGCGTCGTTCCAAGGATTGGAAGGGGAAGTCGCGTGCAAACTCTTCTTCTTCGACGCGGACGGCAATCAAGTGCTGTTGAAGGACGGCAAACTCGACGCCGGCACGTATACCGTACGCCTGACGCCCGACAACGCGAACTATATGACTGAAGTCACGTATACGTTGACCGTCGCAAGCAGCGTAAACGTCGGATTGATCGTCGGACTGGTCGTCGGTATCGTCGCATTGGTCGCGATCGTTGCGGCAGTCGTTGCGATCGTCGTGGTTAAGCGCAAGAAAAAAGCTCCCGTCGTATCGGCGGAGTAAACGGCAATCCCGCGCCGTTTGAGAGACGGCGCGGATCCAACGAATGATTCGGGATCGAGCATCCCGACCGTATAAGTCACGCAAGTGAGGAGGAGAAGGTATGAATCAGTTAACCAACAGACGTCTGATCGTAGCCGTAGCGGCGCTGCTTATCGTAGCGCTGGGCGTTTCGATCGCTTTGGGCGTCACACTCGGAGGCGACCGCCTGTCGGACGGTTCGGGCGCCGGTCCGATTACGACGGCGGCAGGTACGGGGGATTATCGTCCCAGTACCGCTGTCGGCTATAACGGCAATGTCGCCGCGGACTATGCTCCGACCGAGAATCTTAAACCGGTCTCGTCGTACAACGACATCGTTACGTATCTGACCAGCCAGGTGAGTCAGTACGACGGCGTGAAATTGACGCAGAATTTTACGGTCGACACGTATGCGGCAGGTACGCAGACCTTCCGTTATGTATGGCCTGCGGGCAAGATTTTCGACGGTTGCGGATATACGATTACGACCAAGCTCTTCTCCAATCAACTGATGAAATATCTGGAAGAAGAGGATCAGAACGGCTCCGGCGACGGTCGACGCGCCGCTGCGACGGGCAAAGAATCCGCCAACTTGCCGTTCGGTCGTACGACGATGTATATGGCGGGACTGTTCCGCGAGAACGAAGGCACGATCCGCAACGTCAACATCAAGATGTCCTCGACCGACGGCGGCAATCAGACCTATCATTTCTACAATGCATATAGCGGCGATACTTCGATCACGGACGCGCCGACGAGTGCGACGGAAGCCGACGGCGGACGCTATTATTGGTCGCAGCGCGGTTACGGCATCGGCGGCGTCGTCGGTATCAACCGGCAGAACGCGGTCATCGAGAATATCTCGGTCGATTATTCGTATGCGGAATGCGGCAGCTATTTCTTGGCGAAAGAGACCAAGATTAAAGAAAGCGGCAGCACCGGATACCAGAATTCCTGGGGTTACGAACACGTCTTGTTCGGCGGCGTCGCGGCGCAGACCGCGGGTACGATCCGCAATTCGAGCGTCAACTGGGATACCGACGTGTCCGTATTTTCGCGTGGCTCGCGAGAAGGCAATTCGATCCATTCCAAGGGCGGCGTGCCGCGTGCGTATGCGGGCGGATTTGCCGCGACGGTCGGATCGGGCGGCGTCATCGAGTGCGTGACGTTGACGGGTTCGGGCAGCTTGTATGCCGCAGCCGCGAACGGCGCATGCAGCGCTTATGTGGGCCTTACCAATGCAAAGCATTACCGCGACTACTTCGGAATCGCGGGCGGCATCTGCGGTCTCAACTCCGGCAACGGCAATCTCGGCGATACGGGATACGGCTCGGACGGCAAGAGCGGTATCGTCCGCAACGTGCTCTCCGCATGGACGGGCAACGTCAGCGGTACGTCCGGCGGTCGTTTTACGACCGGCACGAGCGAATTCTCCAACGATCGCGGTTTGTGGAACTCTGCGCCGCGTACGAACGGTGACGGCGCATACAATCTCGGCAATTACGCGTACTGGACGCGCAATAACGATAACGGCAACATACACAATTTGCGCAAGGACTCCACGATCTCCGCGCATTTGGGCGTGAAGGGTAATGCAAACGTATTCGATACCAAATACGAAGTGTATAAAGCGGTGTCGTATCAAAGCGGCAGCTGGGGTTCGCACGACAACTTGAATCCGTCCGCCTTTGTCGGTTGGAACGGTACGGTGCTGTTCGGCGCGCAAGGCAATATCGTCGACAACGGTTTGGGACAGCGCACCTGCTCCGACGTGTATTACGTCAATCGCGAGCTTAGCCCGCTGAACGTACACGGCAAGACCAACCGCTATATGGCGGCGTTGATGACGTTCGGTCTCGGCGACGGCGGCGGCGCGGAGGTGCAATGCGAGCGTTTGGATGCGATCAGCCCCAACTGGACCGTCTTGACGTCTTCGGTAGACGACGACGCGCTCGTGGAGTACGGTTGGAAAACCAATAGTTCCGGCGTAGCCGTACCGACGATGATTTACAAGGTCAAAAATACTGCGCGCGCCAATGCGATGTTGTGGTCTGCCAAGCGCAGTCTCAACAACGGCGCCGCCGTCGAAGTAAGCGGATATACCGCAATCGACGGGATTACGGATATCGATCAGTTGCGCGACAATGTCGAAATCGAGGCATTGACGAGTTCGTACGACGTTGCCGCATCGATCGGGCAGTCCAAGGTCACCTTTGCGACCGGTCAGGCGATGTATTACGATTCGTCCAAAGCGACGTATTCCAATGACGGAGCGACCGAAAATGCGTTGACGGGAACGACGATTCCCGCAAAACAATTCAACAATTCGCCCGTTGCCGTGCTGTTTATGCCGATGGGTACCGATGCGAACAATTTGGGCGCAACCAACATCCGCGTCGCGGAAAGCATGACGTATCAGTTCGGACAGCAGGTGTTGACGCGCAACGATACGAAGGGCGTCCGCACGTACAGTATTTATTTTGCGGCGACGATCGACGGTAACCGCAACGATGCAATCGCGTATTGCGACAACGATCTTAGAAGAGTTTGTTATACCAAGGACGACGTCTCGTCTCCGAACAGATCGCAGCCCGTGATGTTCCAGCAGACGATCGATCCCTGCCAAGTGACGGTCAGCGGACTGAAAGTCACGGACGGAACGGCTTTGGACGAACTCGTCTATCGCGGATCCAACGGATATCCGTTCCAGGCTACTTTGACGCTGTTCCAGAGTTACAACTTGCCGACGACGGTCGTACTTGCGTATGAGACCGCTGCGGGCGTCGCGATGACCAACGTCCCCGCCAACGCCGGCGCGTATGTCGTCAAGCCCGTTGCGATCACCGGATCCGTCGGCGCGGACGGCAAGTCGCCCAACTTTATCGTAGCGGACGATTCCGAAACGGTTTCTTACACGATTCAGCAAAAAGCGTTGACCGGCAAGGTGCAGCAGTACAATACCGAGTTTACCTACAACGGTCAATTGCAATATCCCGCCTTTAACGATCACGCGGTATATCCCAATCAGGTCGGTCAACTTGCCGTTTGGTTTGACGGTATCGTATCTTCGGATACGGGCGTTATCGTCAAGTACAGTCCCGTGGTCACGGACGGGTTTGCCATCGACATGGGCATCGACGCCGCGAGCTATGAGATCAGTTACGGTTTGAGCGGCTTGCATCGCAACAACTATAAGTTGCTCGATTCCGACGGCACCGAAGTGACCGAGGTCAAGACGACGTATCGGATCAACAAGCGTTCGTTCGAGATTCGGGTTACCGAAGGCATGCGTTCGCAGGTCTATACCGGTAAGGATATCTATCTCAAAGACGTCGTGATCTGGGAACTCGAAGACGCGGACGCGGACAGTAACCGCGGCGTATTGGAGCAGGACAAAGAGTCGGTCGGCAAGAGCGTGATGCTTTCGACCGAGAACGGCGCGACCAAGGTCGTCAATGCAGGCACGTATTCGATTTGGTATCAGTATCAGACCACGACCAGCAACTATCAGCCCATTCAGCGCGCGCAAGTGAGCGGTGAAAACAGCAAACTCGTCATTATTCCGCGTAAAGTCCGCGTGCAGCCGCAGATTACCGGCGACGGGGACGGACACCATTTCAAATACAACGGCGAAGGTCGTTTCAACTTGACGGGTATGTCGTTTACCGGTCAGATGGGCGATGCGCCGCTGGATGCGGATTACGGCGTCGTCAGTCTGGACAGTCCGTTCTTCTTCGAGAGCATCATTGCGACGTATACCAATGTGGACGACGAGACGGAGACGTTCTCCAATCCGCTCAACAACATGGATCGCAACAACTTGCCGGCGCACGTAGGCACGTATAAGATCAAACTCGAATGCGTCGACACCAACTATTTGATTTCGTTGGATCGCGTAGACGTGGAAGGCGCGCAGGCGTTCGCTTCCGTCGAATTGAGCGACCAGCTCGTGATCGAAAAGTACGAGATGGTGCTGAATGCGCCCCAATTCGTGCGCGAATTCAGACGGTTGAACAAAGTTTGGATCGGCGAGTGGTCGTATCCGTTCGACGTCGCGGACGCCAAGGGCATTTACGATGCCGGCAGCGACAACGTCAACTATGAGGCGCAATACTATTCGTTGGCGAACGAACTGTCCGTTACGCCCGCCGCGGGACTTGCCTGGGCGGCGAAAGACGGCGACGTCAAGGCGACGCTGTGGAGCAGTTCGGACGGTCAGGTGCGCCCGAGCGATCCGCGTCCGGAAGTCCGCTTGATCTTCGAGAGCAAGACGATCGAGCGCGATTACGACATCACGTATCAGGGCGTCAACGTCGAAGACAACAAAATGTATATGGACATCGTGCAACGCATGGTTTCCGACGCGGTCGGTATCGAGTATATGACGTTTAACGAAGAGACCGAACGCTATGAGAGCACCTACAACGGTAACAGTTATGTGCCGCAGCACACCGCGCGCCGCGCGCCCGAATTGGTCGGTTTCCTGGATCCGGATTTCTCGGTGCGCAGCTTCCATCCGGACAGCCGCGAGAACGAGGAATTGGCGTTCCTGAAATGGGCGGGCACGTATATCATTACGCTGACGTTCAAGGACGGCAATCCGTGGAAAGACTGCTTGACGTTTGGCGATCACAACGGCAACCCCGTCGACAGACTCGAGTACGAAGCCGAGATCTATCCGGTAGACGTGTATGTCGACTTCCAGATGGCGGATACGACGTATGGCGATACGGTGACCTGGGGCAGAGTCGGTAGCGACGGCGAGTCGGTGACGACGCTGGGACACTATTTCTACACGATCAACCAAGAGACCGGCGCGAAGGAATTCTTCGACATCAAGGCGACTTGGCCCGTGGATATTCCCAACCAGTCCACGCCGGACGGCACGACCGGATGGGGACACGACGTCTTGCACACGCACGCGATCATCGACGGCGTCGAGTACTGCCGTCTGGGCGGATGCAGCTATCTGGCGGACGGTCACATGGATCCGATCGCGGGTACGGACAACGCGACGTTTAGCTCTTCGGTCAAGTTTAACGCCGGCGAGCATACCGTCGCACTGAAATTGATCAGCGAGCGCAACAGCGGTCTCAACCTGTCCGGTTACAACGACAAGAGACACTGGCAGGAAGCGCATATCGTTCCGTCCTACAATCTGATGACGGAAGGATCCGACGTCTTGTTGCCGAGCACGTGGAAGATCGAGCCCAAGAAGGTCGACACCAAAGTTACCGCGACTGCGGACAGCTTTGTATTCGACGGACGGCAGATCGTGCGCGTTCGCGACGGCGAAGCGATGGGACACAACATCATTTTGGTCGATATCGGCGACATTCCGGTCGAGGAATTGGATCCGGTGTTGAAGTTCACCAAGCAGCTTGACAGCGGCGAACTTATCGACGTCGATACGGCAATCGAAGCGGGCTTCTATTACGTGACGGTTACTTTTGCCGCCAACCCCAACTATGCGCCCGCAGGCGAAGACGCTAAGGTATTGATTCACATCAATCAGGCGGAAGTCAGTCTTGCCGTCGATACGCCGCAGAGCAGAGAGTACAACGGCGAGGCGCTCGAAGTCGGTTATCGGGTTACCGGAGCCGGATTGGTGCCGGGTTACGATCCCAAGGTGCAGGTGCTGTACCGCGTGCGTTCCGACAACGATATCACCGCGATGGACGGCGTGCCGGTTGACGCGAGCTTGCCGGGCGAGAGCTACTTTGCGCTTGTCAGACTGGCGCAGGACGGCAACTATAAGTTGGCGGACGGCAAATACGATGTGCTTTCCGACATCTATACGATCGCCAAGGCGCGTCGCGTCGTGCAGATCGAAGACTTTACGATCGAGAATCACTACAATCGTATTTCCGTGATTTTCAACAATCAGGATTACTGCGATATCGAGATCGGTCTCGACAGCGATACCAATCTGCAAGTGTATGATTACAACACCGTGACCGGCTTGCAGGCGCAGACATCCTACGCTTTGTATATCTGCGTGCCGGAGTCGCGCAACTATTATGCGTCCGACGTGCTCTCGACGAGAGTCGTGACCGGCTACGATCCCGGACAGCTCAACAAGTTGCTTGCGGAATACGGCGTGACGCTGACGCTTGACAAGTTGCAGGACTTCCGCGTCGTCATGGCGGAATACGCCAAGGTCTCGACTGCCGATCTGGCGGAAGTCGACCAAGTGGCTTACAACAATTTGCGCGGTCAGTACGACGCGTTGACGGCGGAAGTCGGCAGCGTGATCTCGGGCGCGCAGTCCATCGCCGCGAAGAGCGCGCACAAGGCGATCGCCGGCGCGGTCGCAGCGGCTGCGGCGGTTACCGCTTTGGCGGGACTGACGTTTGTCGGTCTGCGCAGACGCGTATTGCGCTGATTCGGATTCGGACGCAACGGCTTGCCGTTGCGTCCGGCATAAGGAGAATACGAGATGAATAAGAAAGCTTTATGGATTACGACGGTCGCGGTCGCGCTTGTAGCGTGCATGATCTTCGGCGCGTGTACGGTCGGCGGGATCAAGGTCAAGACGATGTGCGACGCCGCGTCGTTCCGCGATGGGAATACCGCGGAATATAATGTAGAGATGTCCGTCGTACTCGTGGACGGCGACAAGTCGCAAGAAGTGTGCGCTTACCGCGACGGACAGTGGAGCGATCCGTACGGATTCGGATTCGCAAAACCCGATTTTGTTTCCGACGGCGGCACGGCGCTCGATTTTCAGGAATCGCAGCTGTCCGATGCGCAGTTCAGCGCCAACGAAGAACAGGGAATCACGTCGATGACGGCGAAGATCACGGATACGCAGAGCTTGCTGGGCGTTGCCAACGCGAGCGACGCGACCGTCGAGATCGTCATCGGTACGACGGATAAGTCGCTGCGTTCGATGGAGATCGCTTACACCGTGCGCGGTACGTATACGCTGCGCGTGCTGATTCGTTCGGAATTGGCGGCATAAAAACGTTGTTGCAAAGGTTCGCCGACGGCCGCAAGACATTGTTTTGCGGTCAGACGGCGGAAAAATATGGAAATTTCGGATAAATCCGCGGATTTCTTGCCAATTGTCTGGGACTGGAGTATAATAGCAGTTGGATAGCGATATCCGGATGGCGATTTTTGTTGCGCGGCGACTTTCGCAAGCGCATATCGGGTCGCATCGAGCTGCAAAAGAGATGATTGGAGGTACCTGTAATGTGGTATTTGACGAGATTGGCTCTGTCCTTGCCGGGCAATGCAAAGACATGGTTGATCGGTATTTTGGTAGCGCTGGGCATTTTGCTGGTCGTGGAAATCGTGATTTTCGCGATGTTGATCAAACAAAAGCGCGATTTGGCGAATGAAGAAGACGAGCTCGTGCCCGCACTCGATGCCGGCATCGGCGGCGGATTTTCATTGGGCGATCTCGGGGGCGGCGGCTTCGGCAGCGACGAGTTTGCTCCGCTTGCGGCGGACGAATCCGTGACGGCGGAACAACAGGAAGTAATCGTACCGCCTACGGAAGAAGAACTTGCAGCCGCGTTGGAAGAACCCGTTGAGCAACCGCAGGAAGAAGCGCAACCGGAAGAACCTGCCGAGGAACCCGCACAGGAAGCCGCGGACGAGTCGGAAGAAGACGCCGAGGACAAAGATCGCGACGGTTTGATGTTCATTCCGTTGGTCGCGGATGCCGAAGAGGCGGAGCCGATCGTACCGGCGGAGCCGACGGAAGAACCGATCGAAGCGCTTGCGGACGAAGATCCGGACGGCAAATTGCGGATTATGCCGATTATCCTGCCGCTGGGCGTGGACGAAGGCGAGACGATTCGATTCAACAAGAGCTTTGAGGCGAAGTTGATTCAGTCCGACGATATGCTCAAAGCACGCTATACGGAGTTGAAGAACTACTTGCTGTCGTACAACAAGGTGCATGCGCGCAATAGCTGGAAACGCGAGAGTTTCCGTTTCGGCAGACAGTGCGTCGCAAGACTGGGCGTACGCGGCAAGACGCTGTGTCTGTATCTGGCGACCGATGCGGCGTTCTACGAAGATACCAAGTATAAGGTCGAAGACGTCTCCGACGTCGTCGCCAACGTCGATACGCCGTGCATGTACCGGATCAAGAACGATCGCCGTATGGGCTATG
Organism: uncultured Christensenella sp.; assembly: GCA_910576875.1. GTDB lineage: Bacteria > Bacillota > Clostridia > Christensenellales > UBA3700 > MGBC101980. The sequence goes on along the minus strand of CAJTKI010000022.1, from coordinate 2,665 downwards.
CCAAACAGTTGATCGATCACGTCATGGCGACGTTCGGTAGCGAGCAAAAGCTGCGCGTACCGATGGACTACTATGTCCCGTACGAAGATACCGAGACGTTGATCGAGCGCGGTTTGATCAAGAG
>CAJTKI010000022.1:0-2531 GCA_910576875.1 uncultured Christensenella sp. | reverse complement strand
GCGCACGATTACCAAAGGCAAGAAAGAGACGTTCTTCTAAGATTGCCGATATGCAAGACCGACCGCCCGAGCAGAACAGCTCGGGCGGTATTTTTTTGCGGCAGGATCGAAATACGATTTCAAAAACAAATAACGCTGTTCTTTGAAGCTTGCGGTGTAGGAAGAAGGACTGCGCGAGTGTAGGATTTGGGGATAGGGTTATGCGTACGATTTTCGAAGGTGGAAAAGCCATTTGTTCGGGATTTTCGGCAGAAAAAAACCGACTGTATGAAGTAGAATCGACGGGCGAGTCTTTTCGGAGCGGCAGATGTACGCAGATGGTTTTCAAGGATAAAGAAAGCCGCTCTTTGGGATTGCCGTTCTGCAAAATCGGCAGCGGGAACAGATTGGCGCGGGCGGTATTTTTCGGCGTCCAAAAACTGCTTGAAATCTATTTTATGAAATGATAATTTCGGCGCGCTTCGAAAGATTTTTCGGATTAGAAAAGGTACATGGAATAGAGTATTCCATGTACCTTTTCTGAGTTTATTGTATGCGATATGCGGTATAATGTCAAGTCATAATCGCGGTTTTCGGCGTTTATGTCCCGTATTTCGCACGAATCGAAGGGGAAATATTCTTATTTTACTTGAAAAGTTCATGGAATACTCTATTCTATGAACTTTTTCAATCGTTGTTTCGGGTAAGGAATCAAGAGAGAAATCGGGTAAAAAACAGATATGACCAATAGACCAACACGACAATTTCCCATACGGTTTGCGATTGCGGTTTGCATGATCGTACTGACGATTTGCGCGGCATTTGCAGGTATCTTGACTTCGGTAAATCGTACATATGCGTTTAACGATACCGATTTGAATGCGGAGACCGCGGTATCTGTCGGCGAACTGTTGCTGGAATATTACGATTCTGGCAAAAGCGGTGCAAAGGTATTCAACAGCGTCGAATTTAAAAAACTTGTCGACGCATTGCGCGGAGAAGATGAAGAAAACAGCGCGATCGAAAATTTGTCCGATAAAGACGCGCAGGCGATCCGCGATCTGCACGACGGTAAAGATATCGTTGTTACAATCGACGATAAGTTGTGGACGGTTACCGATCTACGCAAACTGGACGACGGTCGCGTCATTGCGACAATGTGGTTGGCACAATCCGAGACGCTATCCAAGTGGAATTTGTGGGCGGATTCAACCACTCATCCGGAATACGCTTATCCGAACAACATGTATAGCACCAGCTATATTCGTGCCAGTGCATTGAACAGTGGCGGTTGCGGCTATGTTCCGAACGCGGACAGTGCAAAAGAGTCGGTAAAAAAGTTGACGCAAATCCCGCAAAGCGAATCGCATCCTTATGCAAAATTTACGATGGAGACGGTCGCGGAAGAGAATCGGAATCTGTCTTTGATCCAATATATCGTCCAGCCGAAAGATGTGGCGTATCAAGGGACGGAAACGGTGCATGTGTTCAATAGCAATTATAAGACGTCTCCGAATGAGGCATGGGGGACGCCGAATCCGGAAATATATTACAAACCGGCGATGAATTTCAGTACCAAATCTTATTATACGGAGTGGGCGGAAGACTACCTTTGGTTGCCGAGTATCGCGGAGACGGGCAGTAGCGCTTATCTGGGAATCTGGAACCTTTCGAATGCGCAACGTACGAATAGCGGCGCGCATACATGGTTGCGTACCGGCGGTTTTAGTACGACGTACAATTGTTTTGCTTTGGAAGCCAGCAATGCCGGTTCTCTAACGGATCGTCTCACAAATGCATATGCCGTGCGTCCTGCGTTCCATTTGGATTTGACCGCAGTCGCCGGAGATGCGGCAGCTCCGATTCAAGTACCGTCGCTGGGCGAATCGGCTGCGGATAAGAGTAAAGAGTATACCGGATCGAATATAACGTTTGCGTTGCAAGACTTCGATTCGACCAAGATGCAAACGACCGTGACCGGCAAAGATCCCGAAGGCAAAGAAATCGACGCGTCCACGTTTGCATTCAATAGCGCAAGCGGGCAAATTCAAGCAAAATTTGCGGGAACATATACGGTGGATTTTAATTTGTCCGACCAAGACAATACGGTATGGAAAGATAAAACAACAGGCACTGCAAAACGCACGTTGACCTTTACAATTACGCCCAAGCAGTTGACGGTATCGTTGACGAACACCGTGCCGTCCAATGCGTGGAGTTGGACGGTCAAGGACGATTATGACGCGACGTTGACGGTATCGGGGATCGCGTCGGGCGACACGGTCAAGCTGACGGCGACGTATACGTCGGATAAGGCGGGCGGTGCCAAGCAAGATATCGCAGCAGTGCAAGACGGCGCGCAGACGGTTGCGACGATCGATCTATCTAAGATACCGGTCGGCTCGTACGAGTTGACGGCGGCATTAGATAAGTCTGCGGCGGACAACGACAATATCAACTATTCGATCTCCAACGGGTTGACGACGGCGAATATCCCGAAGAAGTTTACGGTAACCGCCAAGAGCGTAACGGACGACGATTTGAAGGGATTG
>CAJTKI010000021.1 GCA_910576875.1 uncultured Christensenella sp. | reverse complement strand
TTTGGGCTGTCTTTCCCTTTCGCTCGCCACTACTTAGGAAATCGTTGTTTACTTTCTCTTCCTCCGGGTACTTAGATGTTTCAGTTCCCCGGGTTCCCTCCTATATACTATGTATTCATATATAGGTCTCCGCTCTTCAGTCGGAGGGGTTCCCCCATTCGGATATCTGCGGATCTTTGCTCATTTGCAGCTCCCCGCAGCTTTTCGCAGCTTGTCACGTCCTTCTTCGGCGCCTAGTGCCAAGGCATCCACCTTACGCTCTTAGTAGCTTAATCGCTTTTCGTCGATTTTCTGTCCTATTTCAGACCATAATTTCTTTTTTCTTTCCTCAGCTCTTTCTTGAAATTGTATAATCCGTTTCAAAGATATTACCTTTCTCGCATTATATTTCTTTCTCGCTATTTCTGTTTGCATGTCTTTCACCATGCTTGAGCTGCTCCTATCTCGTCTCAATAGAAGCGCTCTCTACTATGCAGTTGTCAATGTACAATCCCGCGTTGCCGCGGATGGTGGGCTCAAGTGGACTCGAACCACCGACCTCACGCTTATCAGGCGTGTGCTCTAACCAGCTGAGCTATGAGCCCACGTGGTGGAGACAAAGAGAGTCGAACTCTTGACCTCCTGCTTGCAAGGCAGGCGCTCTAGCCAACTGAGCTATGCCCCCACGTCGCATCCGAAGAGATGTCTCTGTCGGACAGCTTTTACATCATAGCATTCGCCCGCATAATTGTCAAACGAATTTTGTATGTTTTTCATTTTTTTTCGGGACGCAAAAAGCGGCGTTGCGCGCCGCTTTTAACCGCAGGATAAACGCGTCAAAGCAGTTTTTTTCGTCGCAGATAGAGCGCCAATCCGAGCGACAGCATCGCCGATATGCCGAGCACGACGAAAAAGCCGATTTTGCTTCCCTCGCCCGGAACCCATGTGTTCATGCCGAAAATCGACGCGATCAACGTCGGAATCGAAATGACCAGCGTCACGGACGTAAGAATCTTCATGACGATATTGAGATTGTTGGAAATAACGGATGCGTACGCGTCCATCGTCCCCGACAAAATGTCGCGATAGATCGAACACATCTCCAACGCCTGCTTGGTATCGATCGCGACGTCTTCGAGCAATTCGGTGTCTTCTTCGTACATGCGCACGATCGTCTTGGACGTGAGCAAGCGCGAAATGACCGCGTCGTTGCCCGACAGCGACGTGCTGAAATAGACCAGCGAATTTTCCAAATCCAGCATCTGAATCAACTCTTTGTTGCGGGTGGATTTGTGCAACTCGTTCTGGATGCGCTGGGACGCCTTGTCGATCTGTTTGAGATACACAAGAAATTTGGTCGCGACGTTGTTGAGCACTTGGAACAAAAACCGCGTGCGTTTGAACGTATGGAAATTCTTGATGCGTCCGCGCACGAAGTCGCGCAGAATGCTCGTCTCTTTCAACGTCACGGTGATCAGCAGATCGTCCTGCACGATCACGCCGAGCGGCAACGTGAAATACGAATAATAGTCGTCTTCTTCTTCGATCACCGGAATATCGACCAGCACGAGCACGTGCGAATCTTCCTTCTCGATACGCGAACGCTCTTCGTCGTCCAACGCCGCCTTGATGACCGCGTCTTCGACGCCGCTGCGTCCCGATACCGTCGCAACTTCCCTGTCGCTGGGATTGACGAGATTGATCCAGCACCCGCTCGTGTCGAACGACGGATTGTCCAACTCTTCGGGCGCGATCGAAATCAGATTGTTTTCCGCGTCGCTCTTGTAGATTTCAATCATGCCAATCACCTCCGTGAACAGTTCAGTATATTTATTGTAGACGATCAACGGTGATTTGGCAAGTTGAATGCGCGATATTTTTGCGACAAAACAACGGGGCAGCCGCAAATCGCGACCGCCGCCGTATCTTCCCCGTCCGAATTGCGCGCATATCTCCCGCAACCGTCGTCCGACTCGCGTCGTACGTCGCCGCCGTATCCGAATATATCCCTATCCTCGAATATTCGAAATCCGCCCGCTCGCGGCGCGCAAGCGCGTTCAGTTCTGTCCGCAATAATCGCGCAGTCTGCCCAATACATTCTGCAAATACGCGCGATGCTCCTGCTCCGCGGCGCTGTCGCGCGCCAGCATCAAACCTTCTTCCACCGGCGCGAGCGCCTCGGGATCCGGATGTGCATCAAGCAACTCGTTGACGCTCTCGCCCAAACGGTATCGGGATGCGTCGGCGGGCGCGATCGGCTGTTCCAACTCCGACCAATTGACCGGCGCGACGCGATCGACGTTGCCGGTGCGGATGGAAGATTCCAACGCCTGCACGAGGCGCTTTGCCTTGCGCAGATCCGCCCAAGAGACGATCCGCTCGATCAGACGCAAACCGACGTATAGCATACCGAATGCGATTGCAATCGCCGCGCTCGCGGCATATACCGTGATCCACTGCGCCGCCCGCATCAGCATAATCGCCTGCACCAGCGCAATCGCAACCGCGGCGACGCCCCACAACCCGCGTACGCGACGACGCGGCATGCAGATATAACGATTCCATTCGTCCGCAAAATCCGAACCGCGATACGCGATGTCCGCTTGCAAAAACGTCTTGCAGCGTCTGCGCAACGCGCGCGGCATATAGCGAGACGCCGTTGCGTAAAAACGCTTGGCGTTGGCGGAATTGACGTTGCCGCGTTTGCGCACAAAGCGCTGTACGCTCGACAGCGCGCGGGCATTGGAATACCGCTTGCGCCAAACGCACGCATATGCGACGGCAACCGCCGCCAACAACGCCGCCACCGCGACAACCACATGCCATACCCGCACGTAGGAAACCAGCCACGTCGCTTTGACGTATGCCCGTTGCAATAAATTCGTCCACATAATCTTGTACCTCTCTGTTGCTTATGTAAACGAATGCTCGGAATCTAAATCTCGATCTCTTCTCCCCGCGCGAGCGACACGATGACCTTGCGATCCACGCGCAGTCCCGTACAACTCTCGATCGCCATCGCGTACAACTCCAACTGTTGGCGATAACGCTCGATCAGATAGTCGGCGGAACGCGCCGAATACTTAAAATCGACCAGCACCGTCTGCTCTCCCGTGATCAACAGATCCACCGTACCTTGCAACAACACGCAATCCCGCACGTCGCTGTCCGGCAAAATGCGATCGGCGGGGACGTTGAGCATAAAGTCCTTTTCGCGCAAATGCCGATGCGTACGCGCGTATTCCATGACCGGCAACGACAGACACCGCGCGATCAACGCGGGATCGACCGCGCTCGCCTGCTCCGCGGTCAACTGCTCGCGCGCGACCATGTCGTCGAGTTCGGCGCGTACGGCGCGCTCGTCCGTAGCGCCGTAGTCGATGCATTCCAGCACGCGGTGATACGCGATGCCGTCCTGCGTCTTGTCCCGACCGAACATCGGCAGCGCTTCTTGCCCGTCCGGCGTCGAAGTATTATGATTTATTGCCGTTACGCTATGTTTTATACGCATGCGGGTCGCGCTCTCGTACGGATATTCGAATCTGGTCTTGCGGCGGAACGCTTCCCGCGTCTGCGGATCGGGCGTGCGGAACGTTACGGACGGCATTTCCGGCATCGGCAATACGGACAGGTCGTTCGGCTCGATCAGATAGTCCGTCTCGAACGTCGCGTCTCTTTCGCAGGCGTACGCGATCCAATCCAAAAAGCAATTCGCCTGCCGGCAGGGCTTGTACGCAAGTTTGCCGGTGCCGGTCACGACCAACATGCGTTGGGCGCGCGTCAGTGCGACGTAAAACAGCCGTAAACGCTCTTCCGTCGATTCGAAATGTTTTTTCTCCTGCAACATACGGTATATCGGATGCTCGGCGCAAACCATTCGTTCCGCGTCCACGTCCTGCACCGCGATCCCGCAATCCTTATCCGCAAGCACGCGCTCGTAAAGATCCTGTCGATTGAACCCGTGTCCGCAATCGATCAAAAAAACGATCGGATACTCCAATCCTTTGCTGCCGTGCACGGTGTCCGTGCGCACGCAATTGCCTTCCGCGCGGGATATATCCGCGACTTGCGCAAGTTGCGGCAAATCGCGTACGATCTCCAAAAAGTCCTGCACGCTGTCGTTGTATGTCTTGTCTTCGAGCGCGTCTACGAATGCGTGCAACTGCATCCGTTCGTTCTCGCCGCCGTCCATGCAACACAGATACGCGTCATAGCGGTAATCGGCGATCGCCTTGCGCAAAACGTCCGCCGCACCCGCCGATGCGGCAAAGTCCCGCATTGCGGACAGATCTTCGTAAAAACGCGCGATCTTTGCGCCGAGCGCATCCTGCGCGGCATACGCTTCCGCCGCCTGATAAAAATAATGCGACCGCGGATCGGCAGCGCGAATCGCGGCAAGTTCGTCCAACGAAAAGCCGCCCAATACGCTGCTCATGACCGTGATCAATGCAAAGTCCTGTTTGGGATTGTCCAACACCTGCAAGTATGCGATCAGCAATTCGATCGAACGGTTGCTGTGTTCGCGCGCCAAATTGCCGCGATCGACGGGAATCCCGCACGCAAAAAGCGTATCCAATATGCGCTCGACGCGCTCCGAACGGTTCATGCTCAACAAGACGATGTCGGAATACGTTACCCGATCGGTCTGCCCGTCCGTAGCCCCCTGCACCAAACGCGTAATCTGCGCGGCAATCCAAAGTCCTTCCGTATCGACGCGATCCTGCTCCGTCTGCGCGTGTTCGCGCACGCTGTATACGCCGTCGGCAGGCAGCTGCAACGTCAAGGACTGCGATTGTTTTTCAAACACCGCAACGGTAACCGGTCGCGCGTTCAACGGCGACACCGACGTATTGCCGTACTCCAAGCGCGCGGTCTGCGCATACGGCACGCCGCCGAATTGCTCGGTCATCACATGATCGAAGATCCGATTGACGAACTGCAACACCGGCTCGCAACTGCGGAAATTGCGATTGAGCGCAAACGCCTTGCCCAACGTCGCATCCGCCGCGTACGCCTGCAACTTGCCCAAAAAGATCTGCGTATCCGTCAGACGGAATTGGTAGATGCTCTGTTTGGAATCGCCGACCATAAACAGATTGGACCCGTCGGACAACAGACGCAAGATACGCTCTTGCAACGCATTGATGTCTTGATATTCGTCTACGCAGATGTAGTCGTAACGCTCGCGGATCGCCTGCGCCGCCGACGGATCGGACAGCAAACGCAATGTCCGATATTCGAGATCGTTGAAGTCCAGTCGATTCATATCGCGCTTGTATCCGTCGTACAAAACGATGATTTCGCGCACCAGTCGGCATAGCGTTTCGATATACGGATGCTGCGCCGACGCGGACGCCTGCACGGACGCGCAGGAATCCGCAGCATACGCTTTCCAGGTCGAAAACTGCGATTTGATCGCGGTATTGAACTCGCGATATTCGATATGCGCGATGCGCGCGGATTCATCCTTCGGCGCGGTCGGAATGCGATCGAACGCGATCGGACGCGCAAACAAATCGCAATACGCGCGATACGTATCTGCCTGTCGGACGCGCGCCAACCTGTCGATCGTCGTTTGGATATGCATCGCATGCTTGTCCATCCCGCATTTTTCGAATCCGGCGCGCATGCGTTCCGCCGTTTCGATCCATTGTTCCGCCGAATCGCGCATGTGCGACAAAAACCAGCGCACGGGCAACGAAGATTCCAAATCCGCATTGCAACAGTCGTATGCGGTATGATCCAAAAAAGCGTCTCGATCGGGTTGCGCAACGACAAACGCATATAACTTGGATAGCTTGTCGGCAAGCGCGGCTTTGCCCCCGAGCAGTTTACTCAACAGATACACTTGCGGATCCAACGCCGCTTCGTAGGCGCCGATCACCGTTTCGACGGCGCGGGCAAACAAAATGGACGCGGATTCTTCTTCCAGAATGCCGAAACTCGGATCGACCTGCGCGCGCTCGAAATCGCTGCGCAATAAATTGGCGCACATCGCATGCAACGTCGAAATATCGCACAGCGGCAAATCTTCGATCTGCTCGCGCAGATATTCCGCTTCGTCGGCGGCGCCGTTGCGCACGCGATCGCGCAATGCGCGCGCGATCCGCAGTTTGAGTTCGTCTGCGATCGCGACCGAAAACGTCACCATCATGATCCGCCGCACCGGCACGCGTATGCCCGATGCGTTATCTCCGGTCACCAGCCGCAAGACGCGCTCGATCATGACCGCGGTTTTGCCGCTGCCCGCAGATGCGGATACCAACGTATTGTCTCGGATGCTTTCCAACACCGCGCGTTGCGCGTCAGTCCATTGCGGCATCGGTTCCCTCCTTCGGCTTCGCGCGTTCCAACAAGTGCGCCAACCCGACTTTGGGCGCGTTGCGCACGCGCTCCGGATGTCTGTCGATCGCGCATGCCGTCTTGTACGCGCAATATTTGCATACGGACGCAATGCCGCCGCACGCCAGCGGCGCGGGCGCGCTGTATCCCTGCTCGATTTCGCTCGCCGCCTTTTGCGCCAAACGCAATACATAATCGGACACTTGTTCCAACTGCTCGTACGACAACAGATTGCCCCCGTAGACGATCGAACCGTACGTATCCGTCTTGGACGCCACGGGAAAAAGTCCGCTCTCTGTATTCGCTTCGCCGAGGCGCGAATCGAAATCCAAGATCTCATCGCCGTCCGCCGCAAGATAACCTTTGAGCCGCATGCGCTCCGTCGCGCTGTCCCGCCGCACGATCTTGTCGTTCATCAACAGATAAAAAACGCCCGCGGGGCGCAAGTCGCCCTGTTGCATCATCGCGCGCAAATACAAAAACATCTGAATGCGATCGCCGTACAATATACCGGACGCATCGAAGTCGATCCGACTCTTGGACTTGTAATCCAAAATCAAATAGCGATCCTTGCATACGTCGATCCGATCGATGACGCCCTGCAAACGCAACGTTTTGTCCGCCGCGCGGATCTGCAACGGCGGAATCGCCGCGTCCGGAAATCCGAATCGCGTCTCCAATCCTTGCGGACGAAAGCGCGTATATCGCATTTCGGCGCACCAACCGCGCAGCAAAAACGCGGCGCGACGGCGCACCTGATACAATGTGGCTTTGCCGTTGTCGGTCTTGTGCAAACGCTGCAACTTTTCGTCACGGGCAATCAACTCGTCCAACAGCGCATCGACGCGCGTTCGGATCGCGTCCGCCGACAGTTCGCACGCGTCGGGATACGAAAAATACCGCTCCATAATCGCATGCAATATACTGCCCGTATCGCTGACCTGCAAATCCGCTTCTTCGCGACGGCGCGCGCGCAAGACGTAATCCATATAATGTTGAAAGGGACACGACAGATATTTTTCCAATCGACTCGCCGAAATCGTACCGTCTCCCCATGCGCCGTCGCCGCGCACGCATTCGTCGTGCGCGCGTTCGCCGCTTAACAACAAATCCACGCGATCGCGTCCATGTCGCGCGCATGCGGCGTCGTACAGCATGTCCATAACGCGGTATTCGACGTCCGAAGGCTTGACGATCCCGTCGGCGATCCGCGCGCGCATCTCCAACAACTCGTGCAGCGCATTGGCGTCGCTCGCGCAATATTCGGCATAGCGCTCCGCATCCCAATCGGCGGCGGGACGCAACGTCGGCTCGACGCGCGCGCCGGTCAACTCGGCGATCTGCTCGATCACCGCGGACGGCGCGAGCACGCGTCCGTCGGTCGCCGCCTCGCAGTACGAAACGATCAACTGCTCGGAGGGCTTGACCAACGTCATCAGCAAATCGAATTTGGAAGCGCGATTGCGCGCTTTGACGTCCGGACTGACCGCGATGCCAAGTTTGTTCCAAGCGCGCGTCTCGCGTTCGGACACGATCGCGCCGTCCGCATGTTCGACCGGAAGCACGTCCGAACTCGCGCCCATTACGAACAATCGCCGAATATGCTCGTAGCGACTCTGTCCGCTCTGTCCGATAAATACGCTGTCTACAAACATCGGCACATTGCTGACTTGCACGCTTTGAATCGCAGACGACAAGATGCGCTCGAACGTCTCGCCCGACATCGCGACTTCGGACATCATCGCTTCCATCCGCGCGCACAATTGCAATATCTTGTCGCAACATTGCTGGGTCACGACCGCTTGTTCCGCATCGCCGCGCTCGATCTGTCGCAGCGCGAGTTCTTCGTTGCGTTCCGCGATGCGATTGCGTTCGAAAAACGCCCGTACCGCGCGCACGCGTCCTCCGACCGTCGTCTCCGTTCCCGCCAGCGGTTGCAACGCCGCCCATATGCGAGCGCGCACGTGTTCCGCCGCGGCGCGCCGCGCGTCGTCTCCCAATTCGAACGGCATGCGGAAGCGCGTATAATCGATCGCGTATTGCAAACAGTAATTTTCAAATTCGCAAACCTGCGCGTATTCGATCCCCAATAACGGATTCTTGGCAAAGGCGATTACGTCGCGCGCGCGGTATCCGCTGCCGACGGCGCGCAACGCCGCGGACAGCAAGTTGGCGGCAGCCTGTTTGGACAGCGAAACTTTGACGTCCATATAATACGGAATCCCGTAATCCGCAAACACGCCGCGCACGACGCTTGCGTATCTCGCGGAGCAACAGTCGACGATCGCGATGTCGCGATAACGCAAACCGTCTACGCGCACCGCATGCAAAATGCGTCGCGCGATTTCGCGCGCTTCGTCCTCGGGATCGCGCGCCCGAATCAACGCGATCTGACCGCCGTCGCTCGCAACGTCCGGCGCGCGCAGCCCGAACAATCCCCGCGCAATCGCGCGCATATCCTTGCCCATCTCCGTCGCTTCGCGTTCGATCTGCATGCGCACGCCGTTGGATTCCGCCAGCCACGCGATGCGATCGTACAACGGCTTGGGATACAAAAACGCATTGTCTCCGTCGCCGTCGGGTAAACAGACCGTCAAGGACTGCGTATGCAGCATCAGTTGTTCGACGACCTTGGTCTCGACCGCGCTCATCGCGGTAAAATCGGAGACATAGACGCGATACTCGGCGTACGCTCCGTCGCGGATGCTGTGCGCGAGCGCTTCCAGCTTGCCGGTACCGTCCGTATACGTCTGTCCGAGCGCCGCGATGTAAGCGGCGTATACGGTCACGATATCGCGGGTCTTGGCTGCCGCGCGCGCGGAAAGTTGCGGAATCGCGCGTTGCAAATCTTCGATCCCGACCGCGCTGTTGCGGATCTGCGAAATCGCCGCGTACATTTCGGACGCAAATCCGGTGAATTGCGCCGACGACGCAAAACAGGTCAGATTGTCTTTTTGCTCTTCGATCACCTTGCGCAACAGCATGACTTCGGACTGCGCGTCCAACAATCGATAAATACGGTTGCCGAGCGTCTTATCCGCCAGTCGCGAAAAACTCGCGACTTCCAGATCGAAACTGCCTGTTTTGCCCAGAATTTCGAGCGCGGCGCGTTCATAAGACAGCGTAAAGCGATCGGGCACGATCAGCAGATATTTCTGCCCCGCCCGATAATCCGCGCGCAATCGGCGCAAAATCGCTTGACTGTCCAACGCGTCCGTCAAAATCCATTGCATCATACCGATATTTTATCAGTATTTTACAGGCGTTGCAAGTATCTCGCGATTTTGTAGCGCATTTTCGTTGATAAATCGGGCAAATATGGTATAATAAAGCCATGAAAAAAGTTCTATGGATTGTGATAGTTTCGATGCTGATCTGCGGCGCGCTTGTCTTGACCGCATGCGGATCCGGCGTCCCCGCGCAACGTTTGCTCGGCAACAACGCGCCTTGGCTGAGCGGTCAGGATACGACCGAAACGACGGTATACGACGTATCCGTCGCCGCGACGGAATCCGCGCCTGCCGTGCACGGCACGTACACCGTCAAAATCAGACGCGTGCAAAATGCGGACGTAGCCGTCGGCGAAGAGACGGTAACGGGATTCAGCGGTTACTATCTGTCCGCGCATATGCAAATGGACAACGGCGACTATATGGATATACAGGCGACGGTCGGCACGGACATGTCGCTCAAACAGTCGTACATGAAGAAAAAAGATTCGGTCGCGCGCAACGGCGAAGTGTATACCCAAATCGGCAAGGAAAACGACGGCGTATACGAGACGTCCTACGAACGCATAAGCGCGTCCGGCGATACGGAAACGACGGAAGTCGGCTCCGCAAAGTTCAAACACAAGGAATTCCAAAGCGCGCCGTACGCAGACAATACGATCTTGTACATGCTGGTACGGTGTCTGAATGCGGACAGCGCGACCGCGGTCACGCTCGATGTATTCCAATACGCGACCGGTCAGGTCACCAACGCGCGTATGGGGCTGGTCTCCGCCACGCCGGCGGATATCGCGCTTGCGGACGCGCAGACGGAAGACGCCTGCACCAAAGTCGCATGCCTGCCCTATGCGATCGCGTCCACGGAGACGTTCCCCGGACAAGGGACTTCTCTCAACGTCTATATCGCCAAAGAACCGATCAACGGCGTACTGCGTCCGATCTGTAAGTTTATCGAAGATCGCACGACCTATACGATGATCTCGACGCAAACCGTCGTCAACGCTTAAACGGCGGCGGCAAAGGCAAAGCGGGAGCGTCCGATACGGGGCGCTCTTTTTTCTTGCGTTCGGCAAGCAGTTGCGCGATCTTGGACTGCAAATACAGCGTCTTGCGGTATAACAAGTAATTGTTGGCTTTTTCTCGGTTGAGCAGATCGATCAGGTGCGCGACCTGTTGCGACTGGCTCTGCTCTTCCAACGCTTCCATAAAAGCGCGGCATTGACGGATGATCTCTTCCGTCGTCGGCGTCCCGTCCATACGTTCATACCCCCGTGTTCTCGTGCATACATATGAGACGAACGGAGGAAGTATGCCCGAATTATTCTTTGAAACCGCCCGTCAATGTCTGCTGATCAACGGCGCGCCCGCGCCCGATCTGCGTTACCGCGCCGCGCATAACGAGACGTTCGGCGTCTGGATCACCGCGCCGGACGGTTGTCTGCCGATCGGCATCACGCTGCGCACCGTGCACGGCGTGCTCCAACCGCACCCGCGCGTACGCATATGCGATTACGGAAACGGTCAATATCGCGTCCGCGCAAACTTTTGCAAAATCGCAGACTTCTTGCCGCCCGTACCTTATCTGCAAAGTTGCGCGACGATCGACAAAGTAACGCACTATCTGACATGTTACCGACAGGGCGGCTACGCGCTGACGATCGAAACGGCAACCGAAACCCATACGTTGCACACGCCCGCCGAGCTGTCCGACGTGCGTCTGCGTTGCAACCGCGTAGGCAACTGCCAAATGATCGTCATACGCGCCGATTGCGGCAGACGCAAATATCTCGCGATCTTGCTCTACGACGGCGACTACCGTCCGCTGATGGATACGCTGTGCGACGCGATCGAAACGCGGGACGACTGTCTGATCCTGACCGACGACATCGACGACATGACCCAACACCGCATCGTGCGCACGCTGCGATACGAAGCGGGATGTTACAAAGAGACCGACCGACGCGTGATATGCCGCCGTCCCGCAAGTTGCGCGGACGAATTGCTGTGTTACCAGTTTTGCGAAAGTCTGCATTGCGGCGATCTGACGCTGTGTCGCGACCTGTGCGACAGAACATTGCAAAACATGGATTACCGCGCGTACTTCGGCGATTTCGTCGAGATCTGCGAATGCCCGCAGTATCGCCCGCATCGGATCGGGCTGTGCTACGCCTGTCCCAACGGCGATCTGCAAGTGCGGTACTTCGATTTTACGATCCGCAACGGGCTGATTCACTCGATCGCGCGATACATCGAAGAGCGTTAAAAAACATAAAAAATACCGATAAAATTCTACCCTATTCACAAAATATATGATATGATAAGATCATCAACGAATAGGAGCGCATCAACTTGAATTTACTGGCTGCGGCATTAGGTCCGATCGAATTGTTGGCATGCATTTTGGCAGTGGTGTTCATTCCGCTGATCCTGTGGTCGTTCGTGACGTCCATACGCGTGCATACAACATTTGCAAAGTATAAAAAAGTACATTCCGAAACGGGAAAAAACGCCGCGCAGGTCGCGCGCGAAATTCTCGACGCCCGCGGTTGCTATACGGTGGAAATCCGCCATACGTCGGGACGCTTGAGCGATCACTACGATCCCAAAACCAATTGCGTCTATCTGTCCGACAGCACGTATTCCAGTTCGTCCGTCGCGGCGATCGCAGTCGCGGCGCACGAAGTCGGACACGCGATCCAATATGCGGAAGAATATGCGCCCGTCAAAGTGCGCACCGCGCTCGTGCCCGTCGTCAATTTTACGTCCAAGCTGTCTATGCCGTTGTTGCTGATCGCGTTGATTTTGGAAATCTTCGCATACGTGGGCAGCATCTCGATGCGGCTGAGCAATCTTTTCCTGTTGCTCGCGATCCTATGCTATGCGGCGTATTGCATCTTTACGCTGGTCACGTTGCCGACCGAGTTCAACGCTTCCAAGCGCGCCAAGGACATCCTTGCCGAAGACGGCATTTTGACCGAACAGGAAATCTCGTATGCTTCCAAAGTCCTGCGCGCCGCGGCTATGACGTATGTCGTCGCATTTGCGATCGCGGCATGGCAAATGCTGCGCTTGATCCTGATCTTCGCATCGCGTCGCCGTCGCGATTGATCCAAACGATACCATTCAAAAACGACGCGAATCGATTCGCGTCGTTTTCGTTTATCGGATTTGCATTTACTGCGGTTGTACCGATACGACGATCGTACAAGATACGTTGGGATACAATTTCAACTCGACGTCGTAATTGCCGACGAATTTCAAATTCTCTTTGAGCACGACTTTCTTTTTGTCCACTTCGTACCCCATCGCAACCAATTCGTCCGCGATCTCTTTGCTCGTCACCGCGCCGAACGGCTTGCCGTTCTCTCCGCAACGAATGCGTACGACAGCCGTCTTGCCATGCAACTCTTTGGCGCGCGCAAGCGCGGCTTCCAACTCCTGTTGCCGACGACGTTCCGTAGCGGCTTCTTTCTGACGGGTCTCGTTGACGATCTGCGGAGTCGCCTGAACGCCCCAACCGTTGCGCAACAACACGTTGCGCGCATAACTGTCTTTCACGTCAATGATTTCGCCCTTTTTGCCCTGCGCCTTTACGTCCTGCGTCAATAATACTTTCATATATGCGCTCCTTTTGTATCAGTATAACACGTTCCGACGCGCATGGCAATCCCAAAACGTATATTCCCGACGCGATCGCGCATAATCAAAATAAAAAACAAGAAGGAGATTTTCCATGAAAGGACTCAAATGTACGACGCACAACTGCACGCACAACCGCAACTGTCACTGCCATGCGGGCATCATCAACGTCGGCAAAACCGGCGTCTGCATGACCAAACAAAAACGGGAATACGGCATCTTGGAGCAAAACGCCGTCAATCTCGAAGCCGCGCGCGACTTCGATTTTTCGGACAGCGACGACTTGCTGATCCAATGCGATTCGACCAAATGCAAGTTCAACCGCGACCGCATCTGCACATCCAATGCGGTACACGTCGGAGACAGCGTATTGCGCACCAAATGTTATACCAAAAACGTGCAGTCTTAAACGTCTTTGCAGTACAACAAATCCCCGGGCGGATCGCCCGGGGATTTGTTTTGGAGATAGATATGATGTGATGAATGCGTCTGAATTATTTGTCGCCTTCCGGCAGATACTGCATGACGTCTACGGCTTTGCCGTCTTTGGTCAGTTCGAGATGAATGTGCGGGGTCTGCGCGATCTCCGCAACGCCGTCCGCCGAAACCACGCCGAGCACATCGCCCTGTTTGACTTGCGCGCCGGCCTCCAACGTTACGTCCGCAAGCAGCTTATACGTGCTGACGAAACCGCCTTCGTGCTCGATCGTAACGCTCGTTCCCCAGAACGGATCTTTGGTCACTTTGGATACTTTGCCGTCAAATCCGCACAGCACCTGCGTCCCTGCATCGGCGACCAGATCGACGCCCAAATGCGTTGCCCAATGTCCTTGCGTCGGATTGTGCACGAGATTGGTATCGTCAAATCCGATATCCACGCTCGTCTGCGCGAACGGCGACGTCATCAGGAACACGAACGGCTTGGGATCTTCCGGCTTACCGGGGTTCGGATCCTCCGGCTGTCCGGGCGTGGGGTCTTCCGGCGTCGGATCCGGCGTATTGATGACGGGCGTGTCCGGCTCGTCACGGTTGGCGTTGACGACCGCGGCGACCGTAATCATCGCGCCGATTGCCAGAATACATACGATCATCAAAATGAAGTATATATTCTTTTTGAAAAATGCGACGACTTTGTTATTGGCGGCGCCGCTATGTTCGGTACTTTTCTTCTTCATGGTAATCCTCCATATGTTATTTATGTATCAATATCCGCCCAACAACATCGGCGTGCCTACGACGATTCTGCCCGCAACGCAAGCGATCTGTACGTTGACTTTGTTGCCGTCGATCGAAACGCTGTCCCGCAAACGATTGGTATGGCACGTATAGACGTTGCCCTGTTCGATCGGCGCGATGCCTACGATGGACGCGCGCATCGTCTCGATCACCGTGTCCAACGACATGTCAGCAGACGCATAATACTTGCTCACGCCGAGCACGCGGGCGTCCGACGGCATTTGCGCTTGCTCGTCATACGTGCGATACGCGGTCATATTGGTCATCGGAACGCGTTCGAAACCGGGCAAGTCCCCCAGATCCGTCGCTATGTACCATTCGGTATACATTGCGCCCGTCGGCATCTGCGACGTTTGCGACAGCGTGCATTGAATCGCGACCGCCACTGCCAGAATCGCCACGATTGCCGTCAATTTTTTCATACCGCACCTCCGCACGAGTAAGTGTTGCCGCGATGCGCCGATTTATACATGCAAAAACCATACAAAAAACCGCCCGAATGCATCGAACGGTTGAAAAGCCGAATTCATATTTTGTCGCCGATCGGCGTTTGCGCCCTGCGCGAAGAATTACAGCGCGCCTTGCAGTCTCAACAGACTGTACGCCGGACAAATCGCGCCCGCGTCCTGCGTCAACTGCCACAGTTTTTCATACGGCAGATACGTACTCATCCAATATCCGGCGTCCGGAAACAACCTGCGAAATGTCTTGCACCGCTCGCGCAGTCCGTCGCGCAACGCCGTCCACCATGCGGCAAAGTCTGCTCGGTATTCGCTCAATACGTGCATGCGCTGCGCATCCATTGTCTGCGCCGCTGCAAGTACGATATACTCCGAACTGTCGCCGCCGCACGCGCGCGCCAGGCGCACGCACGCCTGCGTCCAATCGCACGGCACGCGCAAAGACGGTTGTTGCGCCAGTCGGATATACCCGATTACCGTCTGCGCCGTCGCGCTCAGCATTCGATGTATGCCATGCGGAACCGCCTGATCGCATACGCATTCGATCAAATCGCCCAAGACGTCGCAAGCCGTTTGTCCCCATAGTCCGCCTTGCGCATGCAAACCGATCTGCGCAAGCGCGCACGCCAACGTCACCGGTTTGTCCTGCGCGTTTTCCACCTGTTGCAAACACGTTTCCCACAACCGATAATCGCGCTCCCACAACGCCTCGCACGCAGATTGCGGATCGTATGCGCCGCGCATACGGTATTCGACCAAGTCCGCGCCGCGCGCAACGAGACTCCCGTATCCGGCGGCGACGGCAATCGGCGCGGCGTTTTGCAACCACGGTTCGACGAGAATCGCATGCAGCGGACTATGCGCGGTATACGAAACGCGCTTGGCGCCGTTGCCGAGTACGCATACGGGCAACAAATAATCAAAATCAAACGGAGACGCCGGCACGGCAATCCAATCGCATCCGCGTACGTGCGCGGCGTATTTGGTCAAATCGAATACGCACGACTCTCCCAGCGCGACCAACAGCCGCACGTCGTCCGCCAACCCGATCAAATCCGCTGCGCTCTCCTGCGTGCGCTCCGCATGATCGGGATACGTTACGCGCGTGACGCGGTAGCCGTTCCGCTCCAAAATATCCGCCGCGGAATCCGCCGCAGGCAAATACTCCTGCGACGCGACCAACGCCAAATGCCCGCCCGCGAGCGCGTCTTTGCACGCATCCGCGAGCGTCTGCAAATCGCGCGTCAACTGTATCGACCGCGTGCCGCCGCGATGCGTCTTGCCGCATGCGCATACGCCGTCTACCGGTTCAAAACGCTTCAAATCCACCATCGTATCACCAACAAAAAAGATACCACACTTGCCGTGCGGTATCGTGTCGGGTCTTGTCGAATCGCGGCGATCGCTGTCAGATCCGCAGACGCGCCATCGTATCCAAAAAGAATTGCATGTCCTCGTCACGTACGATCGTCACGCAGAAGTATTCGTCTACGGGCGGATATTTGTAATGCCGCACGATAATTCCTTGCTCGCGCAACTGATACGCGACTTCGCTTGCGGGGACGTTGGGGGGCTTGACCATCAGAAAATTAGCGCCCGACGGCAGCACCTGACATTGCATCGCGCGCAGACGTTCGGCGACGTTTTCCCGCGTACGCACGATCCGATGCACGGTCTGCGCCAGATAGTCCTTGTCGCCGATCGCCGCCGTCGCGATCGTCTGCGTAAACGTATCCATCGGATAATGTCCCAAAGACTGCTTGATCGTACGCAGTCCGCTGATCAGCTCGGCATCCGCCACCGCATATCCGCATCGCAGTCCCGCCAACCCGAACGCTTTTGCAAACGTCCGCACGACGACCAGATTGGGATAATCGGACACAAACGCGGCGATCGAACAGTTGGAAAACTCCGCATATCGCTCGTCCACGATGACGATTTTGTCCGCATTTTCGCGCACGATCTGCAACATATCGTTGCGTCCGATCGTCGTACCGGTCGGAATGTCGGGATTGGTAATCAACAATCCGTGCACGGGCAGATCGCGGAAATGCTCCGCGCTCAGTCGAAAATCTTCCGGCACTTCGATTCCGCGGTGCTTGACGCCGTACATGCGCAACGCCGTACGATACAGACGGTTGGTCATATCGGCGCTGGCGACTTCGTCGCCGGCATCGAAAAACGTCGGGATCGTCAGCGAAATGATTTCTTCTTCCCCGTTGGCGACAAACACCTGATCGGCGCGCAAACCGTGAAACGCGGCAATCGCCTCCGACAGTTGGCTGCACTGCGGATCGGGATACAAATTGAGTTGCTCGAACGCAAATCCGCGCGCGGCCTCGATCGCCTTCGGCGAAGGCGGGTACGGGCTTTGCGTCGTATGCAAAGACAACAGATTCGGATCGTCCACATATTCCGCGTCGATGTGCGGAAATACCGAACGGCTCAATTGGGACAAATAGCTCATGCAATTCTCCGCAGAGTGGTTTCTGTATAAGATTTTATCATATTCGCATATTCCTGTCAACCCGCCCGACGACGCGCCGCATCCAATCGACAAAAAAAGACCCGCTCCGAAACGGAACGGGTCAAAATTTTGCGATACAGGTCGATTACTTGATTTCGACTTCTGCGCCGGCATCTTTGAGTTTGGCAGCGATTTCGTCCGCAGCCTCTTTCGCAATGCCTTCTTTGAGCGTGTTGGGAGCGCCGTCGACGAGCTCTTTCGCTTCCTTCAAGCCCAGACCGGTCAACTCTCTGACGACCTTGATGACCGCGATCTTGTTCGCGCCCGCGCTCTTCAAAATCACGTCGAATTCCGTCTTCTCTTCCGCCGCGGCAGCTGCGCCGGCGCCGGCAGCCGGACCGGCAGCGACCATTGCAGCCGCGCTTACGCCGAACGTTTCTTCGATTGCTTTTACCAGATCGTTCAGTTCCAGAACGGTCATACCTTTGATCTCTTCGATGATATTCTTGATATCTGCCATTTTTGTATTCCTCCGATTATAATTTGATTTTGGTTGGAAGTCCGTATACAATTACGCTTCCTGTTTCTTTGCCACCTCGGACAAAGCTCTTGCAAGTGCGCTGAGCGGACTTTGCAACATACCGAGCAATTGCGCCAAAAGCACTTCCTTGGACGGAATGCTGGCCAATTTCTCTACGACGTCGGCGCCGATATAGCCGCCGTCCATCATACCGCATTTGATCTGCAACGCTTTGATCTTCTTCGCGTTTTCGGCAACGATCTTCGCCGGAGCCAACGCATCGCCGTGTGCAAACGCCACCGCGGTCGTGCCTTCCAGGTGCGAATCGAATCCTTCGATACCGAGATCTTTGAGCGCTTTCAGGAACAGACGGTTTTTCAACACGCGGTACTCGACGTCCTGCGCACGAAACTGCGCGCGCATCGCGGTGTCTTCCGCAACGGTAATACCCTTGTATTCCAACACGACCATGCTGTTGCTGCTCTGAATCTTCGCTTTGATCTCTTCGATCTGCTTGCCTTTGAGTTCTCTAGCTGCTGACATGTATAACCTCCTATAAGAATAAAGTCTCCGTGCCGAAGACACAGAGACCGATTACTTACGTGATCGAATATCTCCCTCGGCAAGATATTTAAGCGCTCGCGCGCACTTGCTGTCTTCGGTAGACGATTTTACTATATTATAACGATCCGAAACGCGGGTGTCAAACGAATCCGCCCACTTTTTCGGATTTACGCATCCGCCCGCCCTTCGACGGGCGAATGCATCGGATATCGTTACTGCTTGGCCGCGATCTTGACGCCGGGTCCCATCGTGCTGGACACGCTGACGCTGCGGATATACTGACCTTTCGCCGCGGCGGGTTTTGCCTTGACGATCGCATCGAAAACGGTATTGAAGTTTTCCGCCAGTTTTTCCGTGCCGAACGACTTCTTGCCGATCGCGACGTGAATGATGTTACCCTTGTCCAAACGGTACTCGACCTTACCGGCTTTGATTTCTTTGACCGCTTTGGTCACGTCCATCGTGACGGTACCGCTCTTGGGGTTGGGCATCAAGCCTTTCGGTCCCAAAATCTTACCGATACGACCGACCAGTCCCATCATGTCCGGCGTCGTAACGCAGACGTCGAACTCGAACCAGTTCTCGTTCTTGATCTTGTTGATCAATTCTTCGCCGCCGACATAGTCCGCGCCTGCCGCTTCCGCCTCGTCCGCTTTCGCGCCCTTGGCGATGACCAAAACGCGGGACGTCTTACCGGTACCGTTGGGCAACACGACGACGCCGCGCACCTGCTGGTCCGCATGACGGGAGTCAACGCCCAATTTGACGTGCAGTTCGATCGATTCGTCAAACTTTGCCGTAGCGGTTTTGACCGCCAGATCCAACGCGTCCGCGACTTCGTACGCCTTGGTCGCATCGACGAGCTTGGAAGCTTCTACATATCTTTTACCTTGTTTCATACGTCCGTCTCCTTACTCTTCGACCGTGATACCCATGCTGCGCGCGGTACCTTTGATCATGCTCATCGCCGCTTCCAACGATCCCGCGTTCAAATCGGGCATTTTGGTGGTAGCGATTTCTTTGACCTGCTCTTTGGTCAGTTTCGCAACTTTGTCCTTATTGGGCTTTGCGGATCCGCTTTCGATCTTGCAAGCCTTTTTGATCAGGACGGGAGCGGGCGGCGTTTTGAGAATAAACGTAAACGACTTGTCTTCGTAGATCGTCATGACGACGGGCAGTACGAGACCTTCTTGTCCGCGAGTCTTTTCGTTAAACTCTTTGGTAAAGCCCGGAATGTTGATACCGTGCGGACCGAGCGTGGAACCGACCGGCGGTCCCGGAGTTGCCTTACCGGCGGGCAATTGCAGTTTTACAATCGCCTTGATCTTCTTTGCCATAGTAATAACCTCCTATCGCAATCGTGGTGATAACGAGCGTCATGCTTTGGATTTTGGCGCTCTCCCATGCCCCGAAGGGCGCTTTGACTAAATTTTTTCTACCTGTCCGAATTCCAGTTCCACGGACGTGTCTCTGCCGAACATGGATACGGATACTTTGACTTTTTGCAGATCGGACTTGATCTCTTTGACTTCGCCGATAAAGTCGATCAACGGACCCGCGATGACTTTGACGTGATCGCCGACGACGAACTTCAAATCCTCGACGTTGATCTTTTCCAACTGCGCCCGTTTGACTTCTTCCGGCGTCATCGGCAAAGGCTTGCCGTCGAATCCGCTGCAAAAATCGATCACGCCTCTGGTCTGTCTGACCATGTACCAGACGTCTTTGGTATAGATCATCTTAATAAAAAGATAATTCGGATATTTTTTGCGCATGACGGTCTTGCGCTTGCCGTTGCGCTCGACGATGTCTTCCTCTTCGGGCATCACGACTTCGAAGATCAACTCCTGAAAGCCGTTGATGTCGATCATCTGTTTGAGCGACTCTTTGGCAATCGTTTCATAACCGTACTGCGTCTGCAACACATACCATTGCGGTTGGGACATATCGATCATATATCAGCCCTCCATCCCCGGCACCAACAGCTTCAACAGCAACAGGCACAGGCTGTCGAATCCGAAGATAATCAATACGAATACCAATACGACGACCAAAACCGTGCCGAGCTTGACGAACGTATCTTTGCGCGTGAGCCAGGTGACCTTTTTCAACTCCGCAAACATCTCTTTGAAAGCTCGTCCGATGCGTTGGAAAAAGCGAACGAAAAGATTGGGCTTCTTGTCCGCCTGCTTGCCGGATTTCTTCTTGGGAGCGGGAGCGGGCGGGTTCGTCGACGAACTCAGTTGCGCGTCGCCGAGCGCGCGCGTACCGACTTCCTGTTCCACATACGAAGATTTCTTGTTATGCTTTCCCATGCTATCCCCCGTTTACTTATTTGGTTTCTTTATGCAGGGTCGTCTTTTTGCAGAATTTGCAATACTTCTGCATTTCCAATCTGTCCGGAGTGTTTTTCTTATTTTTATACGTATCGTAATTGCGTTGCTTACATTCGGTACAAGCCAAAGTGATTCTTGTTCTCATTGTAAACACCTCCAAAAAAATTACACCCCCATAGTGAGTGCGTAATCATTCTAGCACAGACCATGGGGATTGTCAAACGGATTGATCGGATTTTACAAAGAAATCCGACGAATTATTTTTGCTCGTCCTGCGTGTCTTTCGCCTGCCCTTCGGCGTGTTCCTGCTCGGCGAAAAATCCTTGCGCGGGCACGGTCTTCGCCTTGTAGATCGACTTCTTGCGTTCTTTGAGCATCTTGCGGATCTGCGCCTTTTGCTCGATCTGTTCCGCATAGATCGGATAGAACGACGACACCATGCCGGACGCGGATTTCATCAACTTGGACGTGATGCGCATCGTGCTCACCGGCATCACGCGCATGCCGAAATCCATCAGCTTGGCGATAAAGTCGGTCTTGACGAACAT
Source organism: uncultured Christensenella sp. (assembly GCA_910576875.1). GTDB lineage: Bacteria > Bacillota > Clostridia > Christensenellales > UBA3700 > MGBC101980. The sequence continues at coordinate 1,154 of CAJTKI010000021.1, read as the reverse complement.
CTTGCGTTTGCGGATCGCCTTGTTGACGATGCGCTTGGCGGCGGTCTTGGCGGTAATGCCGACGTTTTGGACGAGATTGTCCGCCTTGTTGCCGACTTCGCCTTCCGATTCGCGCGCTTTATAAATATCCGTCTTAACGGGTCCGGGCATCACGCAGCTGCAAAACTTGCCGAAACCGCGCAATTCCTGATCCAAGCACGCGCTCAGTCCCCATACGCCCGCTTTGGTCGCCGAATAAATGCTCTCGCCGCCGACCGGCAAAATCGCCGATGCGGACGCGACGTTGACGATCCCGCCGAACGGACTGCGTTTGATCGCCGGAATCATCGCGTGGCACGCAGACACGACGCTGACCAAATTGGTATGCAAAACGGTCTGGATCTGTTGCGCCGTCAAACCGCTGTACGGCAAAAACGGCTGAATCATCCCCGCGTTGTTGATCAGCAAATCGGTATGGAATCCGATCTGCTCCATCTCGTCCGCAAACTCCAACCACGCCTGTTGCGACGAAATGTCGAATCTGCGATAGCTGAAGCGATCTCCGAGCAGACGTTTCATTTCCTGCAATTTCGCTTCGTTTCGGGCGATTCCGACGATGTTGCACGCGTATTTCTGCGCAAGTATCAACGCGATTTCTTTGCCCATGCCGGTCGAACATCCGGTCAAGACGACGTTGCGTCCGTAAATCCAATTTTTCTTTTTAGACATAGAGCACCCTCTTTGATTTTTCAGTCACATGTATTGTAGTGGCTTTCCCGAAAAATGTCAAACAGTTTGCCAGCTTTTTCACATTGCGGCGAAATTTTACATTTTTTGTCGACGCATGCGCCGATTCCCCGACACAGAAGCGCGGTTTTGCGCGTCCGACGAACTGGTCGCGCAAGCCGAAACGCTTGTGCGCATGGAAAATATCAGTTCTTCGATTGCTTTTTGCGGATTCGTCGCATGCTCAATTGCGTCAGCCAGATCGCCAATAGCAACAGCGTCATCGCAGACCACATCGCGGTCGCGACGATCAAGATCCGCTTGAACCAATCGATATCCTCCGCAGACACATTGCCGCCTGCACTGCCGTTATTGCCGTCGGTTGCGAAATCAAACTCGTACGGCGCGCTCTGCGTCGGCGTCTCCGTTACCTGTCCATCGTCCGCGAT
>CAJTKI010000020.1 GCA_910576875.1 uncultured Christensenella sp. | reverse complement strand
CAATACCTCGGATATGCCCGTGGCGGCGCGGGAAGCGTCCGTCTACACCGGCATTACCATTGCGGAATAATTCCGCGATATGGGGTATGACGTGGCGGTTATTGCAGACTCTACCTCCCGCTGGGCGGAAGCTCTGCGCGAGATGTCGGGACGTCTGGAAGAAATGCCCGGCGAAGAAGGCTATCCCGCCTATCTGTCTTCGCGACTTGCGAGCTATTACGAGCGGTCTGGCATCGTCTATGCGCTGGGATCGCAAGAGCGCATCGGATCGGTCACGGCGATTTCGGCGGTTTCTCCTCCGGGCGGCGACTTGTCCGAACCGGTTTCGCAGGCGACGCTGCGCATCGTCAAAGTGTTCTGGGGACTGTCCGCATCGCTGGCGTATCGCAGACATTTTCCGGCGATCGACTGGATCGGCAGCTATTCGCTGTACTTGGACAAGATGGGCGAGTGGTACGACGAGCACATCGGCGCGGATTGGGCGGATTACCGCACGGCGGCGATGCGCGTATTGCAAGAAGAATCCAGCCTGGACGAGATCGTCCGACTGGTCGGTATGGACGCGCTTTCGCCTGCGGACCGTCTGACGATGGAGACGGCAAAATCCATCCGCGAAGACTATCTGCATCAAGATGCGTTCCACGAAGTGGATACCTATGCGAGTCTCAACAAACAGTATCGGATGTTGCGTCTGATCATGGACTGCTATACGCAGAGCAAAGCCGCGCTTGCCGCGGACGCCGAGTTGGACGATATCCTGGGTATCGCGGCGCGCGAGCAGATCGGACGTTCCAAATACATTCCGGAGAGCGAGATGCACAGATTCGAGCAGATCGACAAAGACATGCGCGCCCAGCTCGGCGCGTTGGCGACGCAGGAGTAAGCTTATGTTGAAAGAATACAAATCCATTCGGGAGATCGTCGGACCGCTGATGCTGGTCGAAGGCGTCGCGGGCGTCAAATACGACGAACTCGTCGAGATCGTCGCGCAAGACGGTTCGATCCGTCGCGGCAAGGTGCTCGAAGTCAACGGCGACAAGGCGATGGTGCAGTTGTTCGAAGGCGCGCAGGGCATCCAGATGTCCACGAGCAAAGCGCGCTTTTTGGGACGCAGTCTCGAACTGGCGGTTTCCGAAGACATGCTCGGACGCGTGTTCGACGGATTGGGCAATCCCAAGGACGGCGGCGCGCCGCTGATCGCCGAAAAGCGCATCGACATCAACGGGCAACCGATCAATCCCGCCGCGCGCGACTATCCGGACGAATTCATTCAGACCGGCATTTCCGCGATCGACGGGCTCAATACGCTCGTGCGCGGGCAGAAGCTGCCGGTGTTCAGCGCGTCGGGACTTCCGCATGCCGAACTGGCTGCGCAGATCGCGCGTCAGGCAAAGGTGTTGGGCAAGGACAGCAAGTTTGCGGTCGTATTTGCCGCGATGGGCATTACGTACGAAGAAGCGGAATTCTTTATGTCCGATTTTCGGAAGACGGGCGCGATCGAACGCGCGGTCATGTTCGTCAATCTCGCCAACGATCCCGCCGTCGAGCGGATCGCGACGCCGCGCATGGCGTTGACCGCCGCGGAATATCTCGCGTTTGACAAAGGCATGCACGTGCTGGTCATCATGACCGACATCACCAACTATTGCGAAGCGTTGCGCGAAGTTTCCGCCGCGCGCAAAGAAGTTCCCGGTCGCCGCGGGTATCCGGGCTATCTGTATACGGACTTGGCGACGATGTACGAGCGCGCCGGACGGATCGTCGGCAAGGAAGGCTCGATCACGCAGATCCCGATCCTGACGATGCCCGAAGACGACAAGACGCATCCGATCCCCGACTTGACCGGTTATATTACCGAAGGACAGATCATTCTCAGCCGCGAGCTGTACAAGCGCGGTTACAATCCGCCGATCGACGTATTGCCGTCGCTCTCCCGTCTCAAAAACAAGGGCATCGGCAAGGGCAAGACGCGCGCCGACCACGCCGACAACATGAATCAGTTGTTTGCCGCGTATGCGCAGGGCAAGGAAGCCAAGGAACTTTCCGCGATTCTCGGCGAAGCGGCGTTGACGCCGGTCGATCGGCTGTACGCAAAGTTTGCCGAAGCGTTCGAAGAGCGGTATATCAATCAGGGATTCCACGAAAATCGCTCGATCGAAGAGACGTTGCAAATCGGTTGGGAATTGCTGACCATCTTGCCCCGCTCGGAGATGAAGCGCATCAAGGACGAGTATCTGGAAGCGTTCTACGACAAGATCCGCAAGGATAAGGAAGAGTAAGCATGGCGGTTACGCGGCTCAAAGTCAATCCCACCCGTATGGAATTGAGACGGCTCAAAGACCGTCTCAAAACCGCGGTGCGCGGACATAAATTGCTCAAAGACAAATCGGACGAAATGATCCGTCGATTCGTCGAATTGGCAAAGCGCAATCTCGCGTTGCGCAAACAGGTCGAGCAGGCGCTTGCGGGCGCGTTGTCCGATTTTGTGCTTGCCAAGGCGGTCAGCGACGACTACGTGATTCAGCAGGCGTTGGCGATGCCCGCCGCGCGCATGCAATTGCAATGCGGCACGCAGAATATCATGAGCGTCGTTACGCCGACTTTCGAGATCGTACAGGGAGAGCAGAAGGAGTTGTTTCCTTATGCGTTCGGTCGCGTGACCGCGCAATTGGACGACTCGATCCGCACGATTTCCGGATTGGCAAACGAAATGATCGAGTTGGCGCAGATCGAAAAAGCCTGCAACATGCTTGCGATCGAGATCGAAAAGAATCGCCGCCGCGTCAACGCGCTCGAATATATCATGATCCCGCAGATCGAAGAGACGATCCGCTACATCACGATGAAACTCGACGAAAACGAACGCGGCAATATCGTGCGCCTGATGAAAGTCAAGGACATTCTCGCGCAAAAATAACGCGGACGGAATCGGCTGCAACGGTTCGGAGATCGGGTTCGGTCTCCGTTTTTTAACAAAAGGCGCATGGAACGGCTCATTGTGCGCGCTTTCGGATAAAAATCGCGATTTCGGTTCCCGAAAGTCGATTGCCAAATGCTGGAATCGGGGCGAAAGTAAGGCGTTTATCTTGACAATTTTTCGATACGCGAATACAATAGTGTTGAAAAGTTCGCCAAGTACGGTATCTGCGAACGGTTTCGGATGCGTTGTTTGGAATGGAATAAAGAATATTTCATCGGGAAAGAGAAATCAATATGTCATTGTGCAGTTCGATTCAAAAGAGATGGGTTACGATCGCATTGATCTTGCTGATCGTAGCGGCTTGTTTTGTCGTATTGGGTACGGATCGCGAATCGGCATATGCGGCAGGCGCTTCCGGATCGTCGTCCGGAATCGGCGAGTTGCTATTGCCCGATTACGACACGGCGGCGAGCGGGAAGAAGGTGTTCGACGGCGAGCAGTTTTGGAGACTGGTGGACGCCTTGTGCAGCAAGACGGAAGACAAATCGAATATCGCGGGGCTAAGCGCCAAAGACGCGCAGGCAATCCGTACCGCCAACGGCGGCGACGACGTCGTCGTCACGATCGACGGCAAACAGTGGATGGTGACCGATCTGCGCAAAGCGGACAACGGACACGTGATCGCGACGATGTGGTTGGCAACGAGCGCGCAGACGTCGTCGTGGAATAAATGGGCCGAAAATACGCCGACGTACGATTATCCGAGCAACATGTACAGTACGAGTTATATCCGCGCGAGCGCGTTGAACAGCGGCGGATGCGGATATGTCGCGACGAAAGGCGCGACGACTTTGACGACGATCGCGCAGAGCGCAACGCACGAATATGCGAAGTTTACGATGGCTGCGGTTCAAGACGGATCGCGGCAACTGTCGTTGACGAAATACATCGTTCAACCCAAAAACGTCGCGTATCAAAGTTCCGAAACGATGCGCACGTACGATAAAAATTGGTACACCTGTCCCAACGAGGCGTGGGGAACGCCGGATTCGGTTCGATATAACAATGCGAACATGAATTACAGCAGCAAGACGCACTATGCGCAGTGGTCGAGCGATTATCTGTGGTTGCCGAGTTTGGCGGAGACGGGATACAGCGGGATTACGGGCATCTGGAATTTATCGGACTCCCAACGCGGCAACGCAACGAATTCTTGGTTGCGTACCGGAGACTCCGTGAATGCGGATAGCGTGTATTACCTGAATGCGTCGGGCGGCGCCAACTTCAAAGATACCGCGACCGCCTATGCGGTGCGTCCCGCGTTTCATTTGGATCTGACGCAGGCCGCGACGGATGCGACGCAGCCGATCGACTTGCCGACGACGGGCGACAATCCGACGGATCGGAGCAAGGCGTACAATGCCGCGGATCAGACATTTACCTTGCAAGACTTCGACGCGAGCAAGATGCAGGCGACGGTCGCGGGCAAAGACCCGAACGGCGTTGCGATCGACGCGGCGAGCTGTTCGTTCGATGCGACGACCGGACAAATCCATGCGAAATTCGCAGGAACGTATACGGTAGAGTTTACGTTGAAAGATGCGGACAATACCTTTTGGTGGGACGATACCGCGGGGACGGATCCGCGTACGTTGACGGTTACGATTACGCCCAAACAACTGACGCTCGCGTTGTCCAACGACGTGCCCGACGGCAAATGGGAATGGACGCTCGGCGGCGCATACAAGGCGACGTTGACCGCGTCGGACATCGAGACGGGCGATACGATCGGCTTGCACGCGTTTTATACGGCAGATACGGGCGGCGCGACGCAGGATATCGTAGCGACGCAGACCGGTACGCAGACGGTCGCGGAGATCGATTTGTCCGTGATCCCGATCGGCGCGTACAAATTGACCGCCGCGTTGGACAACAGCGTCGGGGAGAGCATCAATTATTCGATCCAAAACGGATTGAATGCGGCGGGTATGCCGCGTGCGTTCGCCGTATTGTCGAAGAAGGTCGATACGAGCGACATCGCATGGCAGTATACGGCGTTGGGATCGAGCGGCAATCCGATCCCGGGCGGCGCGAACCAAGCGGACATCGCGAACGGCGCTCGGATCGTATTCGCGTATTTCGGGACGCGGGACAGCTACGGCGCGGTGACGAACAAACCGGAAATCAAGCGCGACACATTGCCCAAGGACGGCGAAGGCAATTTGCTCGTCGAGATCGACAATGTGACGTCGTCGTTCAACGGTACGACGTACGCGGACGGATACAGCAATCAGAGCGGATCGGCGGTCGCGCATTATACGACCAAAGTGTTGCTCAAAATCGTACACGACGACTACCTGTTCGCCAACGATCAGAAGCAGTATGAGCTGTCGCTCAATTGGGAGATCGTCAAAGGGGAATTCGATCTTTCGAACGTGCAATGGAAGTACAAGTACACGACGTCGACGGGTACGGTATCCAATGTCTACGATCCCGATACGACCAAGTTGGAATATAACGACGGCAGCGTGATCAAAGTCGAGATCGACCCGACGACGTTGCCGCTCGGACTGAGCGCGCCCGGCGGGATCTTCGACTATCAGAACGCGAGCGGGATTGAAGTCAAGACGTACGCCGCGACGGTCGCGGGCGATACGTTGGACTATGACGATGCGTGTTTCGAACAGCCTGCGGATTTGGTGCTGAATTGGGAGATCTTGGGCAAGGGCATCGCGGTCAAGTGGAAGCCCGTCCAAAGCGGGACGTACTATCTCAAAGAACTCAATTGCGATCCCAAATACACGATCGGAGACAGCAAGATCGTACACTATAAGTATTTTGCGCCGGACGGCAGTCTGTTGGGGATCGACGAAGCGGGACGGCAGGCGATCGCGGACAAAGTAATCGCCGACAACATCGGACCGGAGAACCCGCAGACCTTTACGATCGAAGCGTATCTGGACGGCAACAACAGCGGCAATTATCGCCTGTTGGCAGATCCCGCGCGCACGACGGTATCGATCGGCAACGATCCGTATACGGCAGTGGAAGCGCAAGTGCCCGAGACGGCAACGTACGACGGCAACGCGCACTATACGCAGGACGAGGTGAAGATCAGCGGCGCGCCTGTCGGAGCGAACGGCTATACGATCACGTACTATGCGGGTACGGACGTCACCGATATGAGCAAGAATACCAAGCTGGACGGCGCGCCGAAAGACGCGGGCAAGTATGTGATCGCGATCGAGATGACGGACGAGTCGTATTTGCTGGACAAGAGCGTGTTTGCGGTCGAAATTCTGCCCAAACAAGTTGCGGTGCCGACGGTCAAGGCGGTTTCGTTTACCGGTGCGGAATACGATTTGCTCGATCTGATGAGCGGATACGACGCGGCGTTGATGACGATGGATCTCGTGACGACGGCGACCGCGGCGGGGACGTACCGCGCGATGCTGACGCTGAATAGCGCGAACTACGTTTGGGCGACGGCGGACGGCGCGACGGGATCGCAGGAATACGCGCTGGAATGGTCGATCGCCAAAGCGCAATTGACGGAGATTTGGAACAAAGACGGGGACGGCAAACCGACGTTGTCGATTTCGAGCAAATACGCGGACTACGTGCAGATCGTGTACGAATACTGCGACGCGGACGGCAACGTCGTCGCGGAATCCGATTTGGTCGCGGGGCAGACGTACAAGGTCGTTGCCAAACTGAGCGCGGCGAGCGCGGAGAACTTCGAGTTCGTCGACGTCAACGGCGACGTGTCGACGACGCCGAGCCAAAGCGGGACGCAGACGTTTACGTTCGGCAACGATGCCGCCAATCCCGACGCGCCCGGCAACAACGGCAATGCGACATTGGGCGGTGTGAGCGAGCCGTGGTTCAAGATCGTCATGATTGCAATGCTGGGCGTCATGGTCATGATCATGTTGTTGCTGTTTATGATTTGGATCGCGGTCATCGGGATTCGCAATTTGCGCAAGGATCGCAAGCGGGGCGCATGACGCCGTCTTGCTGGATATTAAATTGCATCCCGCCGCGGACATGCGGCGGGATGATTCGTTATCCGAGATAACTTTCGACTACGATTTTAACGCCGATGGCGATCAGGATCAGACCGCCGATCCATTCGGCTTTGCCGGACAATTTGTCGCCGATTTTTTTGCCGATCAGTACGGACGGCGCGCTGAGCAAGCACGTCGTCGCGCCGATGATGGCGGCGCATGTCCAGATCGAACAGACGAGCGTGCCGTTGCTGTGCGCGGCGAGCAGACTCACGCCGATCGCCAGCGCGTCGATCGACGTGGCGAGCGCTTGGAGCAACAGTTTGCCCGCGCCCAGCGGTTTGCAGATCGGTTGGTCGCCCGCTTGCTCGGGCGTTTTTTTGGCGCGGAGGCGTTCGCGGATCACGTCCGCGATCATCTTGCCGCCGAGCAGCAAGAGCAGTCCGAACGATACCCACGGCGCGATGCGGGCGATCGCGCCGCTGACCAGCGAACTCGTCCAATATCCGATCAGCGGCATGATTGCCTGGAAGACGCCGAACGTCGCGCCGATCGCCAGCGCTTTCACAATCGGCATGCGCGGTTGTTGCATGCCGTCCGTCATGCCGACCGAGCAGGCGTCCATCGACAGCGCGATCGCGATCCATATGATTTCCAAGTACCCCATATTGCTCCTATAAAAAAACTTGCGCACCGCAAAGCGGCGCACAAGTCTCGTTGTTTCAGAATCAACCTGATCCGCGACCAGCGGGTCAGTATGTAGATTGATTCGCTTGTCGCAAGCCAACTACTCCCTTATGGCAATATGATTTTATCATACGCGCGGAGGCGGCGTCAACCTTCGGCGCGAAAAAATTGCGAAAACCGTCGCGCGAGCGCCGATTGCGTTTTGACAAATAACCGATATCGTGCTATACTGAATGCATCTCAACGAAGGGGTTTTTATGAGAAGATCGGTTTCGCTTTTTATTGCGGTTTCGGCGATTTTAATCGTATGCGTCGCGTCTGCGACCGCTTGCGGCGGGTATCGGGCGTTGGAGTTCGATCCGACGAGCGATTACGGTTTGTATTGGTACGGCGACGGCGCGTCCGACGCGGACGTTGTCCGCGCGAGCGAAGGAACGGACGTCGAATATTTCGATCCGTCCAAGCCGACCGTGCTGTATTTCCACGGCTGGAAATCCGGATCCTCCAACGATCGGGTCACCAAGGTCGAAGATCTGCGCACGCCTGCCAATTCCGGTTATACCGCAGAGGAGTTCGACGTCGTCGAGTATTACAAGCGCCAAGGCTACAACGTCGGCGCGATGAGTTGGTACCGCGGCGCTTCGTCGCTCAACCAACTGTTCGGCTATATCTGGTCGGATTTGGTCTGGGACGGCGCATCGCAGGGCAAGTCGCTCGCGTACGCGTTTGCAAGCGAGCTGGCGCACGTGTTCCGCGATTACGAGGGCGAGATCACGTTTGTCGGACACAGTTACGGCACGCAGGCGGCGGTTGCCGTCAATTATCTGTTGGCAAAATACGCGGATGCCGATCGGTTGCCCGGCAGGGCGGTCGTCGCGTCTCGCATGTCGTTGGCGGATCCGTATATCGGCGATTTGGCGGTCTCCGATCAGGATTTGACCAAGCGCATTTGCGGCGTCGACGAGAAACTGAACGGCAGAAAGCCGGCGCAACTGTTTGCGGATTGCGTCAACTATCTCGCGACGCGTCACAACGTCGTCACCGACGTGTACTGCGGCATGCCGCTCGCGTACGACCAGTACGCCGATAAGGACAAGATTTTTCCGCAGTTGACCGCCAATACGGCTTGGGTCGTGTTGGAAGCTTTGCAGGACAAGCACGGCAAGGTCGGCGAAATTCACAACATTACGCGCGATTTCATGTTGCTCAGCGCCCGTTACGATTTGGGAGACGTGCCGTCGATGCACGCGAGCAATCAGACGATCCGCGCGTGCATGGGCAAGCAGTACGTGCTTGCGAGCGGAGATCTGCATTCCGTCGGTACGGCGCGGATCGTAGAAGCGTAAATGGGTTCGCAGAGCGGGACGGGAATACCCGCGATGCGAGCGTGCGGCGGACTGCCGCGGGAGTGATCGGATATGCACGTTTTGATTGTGGCGAGCGGACATCTGTCCGCTACGACGGACGTTGCGCGCAAGCTGGCGCGCGCATTGCCGTGCGAGACGACGGTCGTGGACACATCGTCCGCGCCGAGCGTTTCGTTCGGTCGTTACGATGCGATCGTCTTCGGGACGAATGTTCGCATGATGCTGTTTCATCCGCGATTTTTCACCTATGTGCGCAGATGGAAAAAATCGCGCATCCAAGTCCCCGTATTCGGCTACGTCTGCGGTGTGGACCGTCCGCGCGCGGAGACGTATTGCATGCGGGTTGCGCGCGCGATCGCGCCGGGGACGCGCGTCCGCTTTGTCGGCGGCGTGCTGGATCCGTCCAAGGCGAGCGGTCTCGCGTTGGCGCTGATTCAGGATTACCGCAAGCGTTTGCGCGCGACGGGACGCCCGATGCCCGAGTTGGACGACGCGCAGATTCGCTTGCTGGCGGCGGATATATGCGCGCGTTTGGAGATGCGGTGCATCTGTTGCGACGCGGCGGAGTCCGCATCCGAAAACGATTAAAATCCGACCGATTTTTACGGATCGACGCGGCGCGCACGGCGGGGGCGTTCTTAGCAATCGCGTTGCGTACGGCGGCGGGGCGTTGCGTTGCCGCCGATCGCGGATTCTATCAAAGCGTTTTTAAAATTCCTTTTTGCACTGTCGTTCCAATCGTTGACACGCGGGAAGGAGTGTGTTATAATCATCGTGCCATGGAAAACCGATGCAAATCCTGATTCCGGGCAAATATTCTTCGACCACCCCGTGCGCGGGGTCAAGGCCATACGGACAGCCGGGTCAACTGCCGCCTGGCAACCGAGGTTGCCTTATTGATTGAGTTAAGAGCTCAAATTTTATAAGTTGGTTGTTACAACCATGCACGCTACGTGCCAACTTGTGAAACGGTCAATAAGAGTAGTAAAGTAATATTTGCTAAATACTCTGAGATGCATCGACAGCCCGATTGGGCGCCATGGGCGGATACCAATCGTACGCAACGCAAGCAGGCACACGTGTCGGCTTGCGTATTTTGTTGTCTGTTGTCGAGACGTCGGATGCGCGGGGTAACGACCCCAAAGGACGGAGTATGCAAGAGAAACTGAAACTGTACGGATTCAACAATCTGACCAAGTCGTTGAGCTTCAACATCTACGACGTGTGTTACGCCAAGACGGCGCGCGCGCAAAGAGATTATATCGCGTACATCGACGAGCAGTACAATTCCGAGCGTCTGACGAATATTTTGACGACCGTCGCGGAGATGATCCACGCCAAAGTTTTGCATATTTCCAGACAGGATTACGATCCGCAGGGCGCGTCGGTGACGGTGCTGATCGCGGAAGGCAGCATGGTGCCGGCGGGCGAGACCCAACTGGCGCATCTGGACAAGAGTCACATCACGGTGCATACGTATCCCGAGTATCATCCCGATACGTGTTTGGCGACGTTCCGTGTGGACATCGACGTCGCGACGTGCGGAGAAATCACGCCGTTGTCGACGTTGGATTATCTGATCGGATCGTTCGATTCGGACATCATTACGATGGATTACCGCATCCGCGGGTTTACGCGCGCGGTAAACGGGGATAAATTGTTTTTGGATCACAACATCCGATCGATCCAGCAGTATATCAATCACGCGACGTTGCGCAAGTACGACGCAGTGGACATCAACGTATACGAGGCCAATCTCTTCCATACCAAGATGCTGATCAAGGAAGTCGATCTCAAAAACTACCTGTTCCGCACCGACGTATACGAGATTCCGCCCGACGAACGGCTGTCGATCACGAACAGCCTGCGCCGCGAAATGATCGAGATTTACAGCGGACGCAACATTTACAAAGGAGTGATCCATGACCCGGTTCTCCCAATCGAACGCGCCGATTTATGAGGCGTTAGAGCGTTTCGGCAAACAGCGCGTCGTGCCGTTCGACGTGCCGGGGCACAAGCGCGGGCGGGGCAATCCCGAACTGGCGCAACTGCTCGGCGAGCGGTGCGTGTCGATGGACGTCAATTCGATGAAACCGCTGGACAACCTGTGCCATCCGGTATCGGTAATCCGTCAGGCGGAAGAACTTGCGGCGCAGGCGTTCGGCGCGGCGCACGCGTTTTTGATGGTCGGCGGGACGACGTCGGCGATTCAGAGCATGATCCTCAGCGCGGTACACCGCGGAGAAAAGATTATTTTGCCGCGCAACGTGCACCGCAGCGTCGTCGCGGCGTTGGTGCTGTGCGGCGCGATTCCGGTCTACGTCAATCCCGATTGCGACGAGCGGCTGGGCATCTCGCTCGGCATGAAGGTCGAGTCGTTGGCGCAGGCGATCGCGCAGAATCCGGACGCCAAGGCGGTATTGGTCAACAATCCGACCTATTACGGCATTTGCTCCGACCTGCGCGCGATCGTGCGGATGGCGCATGCGGCGGGCATGCTGTGTCTGGCGGACGAGGCGCACGGCACGCATTTTTATTTTGCGGACGGTTTGCCCGAGCCTGCGATCTGCGCGGGCGCGGACATGGCGGCGGTGTCGATGCACAAGTCGGGCGGCAGTCTGACGCAGAGTTCGATGCTGTTGATCGCGGATACGATGTCGGAGGGACACGTGCGTTCGATCATCAATCTGACGCAGACGACGAGCGGATCGTATCTGTTGCTGAGCAGTCTGGACATTGCGCGGCGCAATCTCGCGTTGCGGGGCAAAGAGTCGTTCGGCAAAGTCGTCGAGCTTGCCAAATATGCGCGCAAGGAGATCAACGACATCGGCGGATATTACGCGTTCGGTCCCGAGTTGATCAACGGCGACAGCATTTTCGATTTCGATCTGATGAAGCTGTCCGTCCATACGCTGGATTTGGGCTTGGCGGGCATCGAAGTGTACGATCTGCTGCGCGACGAATACAACATTCAGATCGAATACGGCGATTTGGGCAACATGCTCGCGTATCTGTCGATCGGCGATCGGGAGATGGACATCGAGCGTCTCGTCGGCGCGTTGGGAGAGATCAAACGGCGCTTTGCGCGTCCCAACAAGAGCGGCATGTTGGAGCAGGAATATGTTGCGCCGATCGTCGCGTGTTCGCCGCACGAAGCGTTCTATGCGGACAAGACGTCCGTTCCGCTCGATCGCGCCCGCGATCGCATCAGTTGCGAATTCGTCATGTGTTATCCGCCCGGGATTCCGGTGCTTGCGCCGGGCGAGCGGATTACGGATCGGATACTCGAATATATCCGGTACGCCAAGGCGCGCGGCTGCTTTTTGACCGGTACGGAAGATCCGTCCGTCGACAGTCTGCTCGTGACGGCGGATCGGTAAGGAGACAGGAATGGAATTTTGGTTTTCGGAGAATCATACGCCCAATGCGAAATTCAGCATTCGCGTAGACAAACAGCTGTACAGCGGACAGAGCGATTTTCAGCGCATCGACGTATTCGAGAGCGCGGAATTCGGACGTTTTCTGACGCTGGACGGTTACATGATGCTGACGGAGAAGGACGAATTCATATATCACGAGATGATCGTGCACGTGCCGCTTGCCGTGCATCCCGATGTGCGCAAGGTGCTCGTGATCGGCGCGGGAGACGGCGGCGTGATCCGCGAGTTGACGCGCTATGCGCACATCGAGCGCATCGACATGGTCGAGATCGACCGTAAGGTCGTGGAGGTATGTCGCGCGTACTTGCCGCAGACGGCGTGCAAGCTCGACGATCCGCGCGTCAAGATCTATTACGAAGACGGCTTGAAATTCGTGCGCAGATGTCAGGACGAGTACGATCTGATCATCGTCGATTCGACCGATCCGTTCGGACCGGGCGAAGGGCTGTTTACCAAAGAGTTCTACGGCAATTGCTATAAGGCGCTCAACGATACCGGCATTATGATCAACCAGCACGAGAGTCCGTTCTACGAATCGGACGCGGTCGCGATGCAGCGCGCGCACCGCAACGTCGTGCAGTCTTTTCCGATCAGCCGCGTCTATCAGGCGCATATCCCGACGTATCCGTCGGGGCACTGGCTGTTCGGGTTTGCGTCCAAGCGCTATAAACCGCTTGCCGATCTGGACGAGGCGCGTTGGAACGCGTACGGATTGCGTTGCAAATACTATACGACGACATTGCACAAGGGGGCGTTTTATCTGCCCGCCTACGTGGAGGAGTTACTGAAAGATGTTGAGTAAAAATATACAAACCTTTTTGGCGTGCGACGCGCCGTACGCGCAGGCGCATACGGTATTGTTCGGCGCGCCGTACGATTCGACGACGTCGTTCCGTCCGGGCGCGCGTTTCGGCAGCGAAGCGATCCGCCGCGAGTCGTACGGATTGGAATCGTACAGCCCGTATCAGGACGCGGATTTGGCGCAGGCGTGCGCCGTATTCGACAGCGGCGATCTGGAATTGAGCATGGGCAACACCGCCGGCGCGTTGCGGCAGATCTCGTCGCGCGTGGGACGCATTTTGTCGGACGGCAAGCGTCCGTTTATGCTCGGCGGCGAACATTTGGTGACGCTGGGCGCGGTGCGCGCGATCGTCAGCCGCTATCCCGATCTGTGCATCGTACATATGGACGCGCACGCGGATTTGCGCGACGAATATTTGGGCGTCAAACTGTCGCACGCGTGCGTGATGCGCAGATGCTGGGATTTGGTCGGCGACGGCAAGATCTATCAGTTCGGCATTCGTTCGGGCGACGAATTCGAGTGGCATTGGGGCAGACAGCACGTGACGATGCATCCGTTCGATCTGGCGGGCATCAACGAGACGTTGCAGGAGCTTGCCGGCAAGCCCGTCTATCTGACCGTCGATCTGGACGTGCTCGATCCGTCCGTCTTCCCGGGCACGGGGACGCCGGAGCCGGGCGGCGTCGCATTCGACGCGTTGCGGGGCGCGGTGACGCGGATTTGCCGCGGCGCGAAGATTGTCGGCTGCGACGTCAACGAACTCAGTCCGCATTACGACCACAGCGGCGCTTCGACGGCGGCGGCGTGCAAAATCGTCCGCGAAATGTTGATCGCGCTGTGCGAATCCAGACATGCATAAAGGAGAATACAAATGGGCAAAGCATTGATTATCGGCTGCGGCGGCGTAGCGTCCGTCGCGATTCACAAGTGTTGTCAGAACAGCGACGTCTTCGAGCACATCTGCATCGCGAGCCGCACGCTGTCCAAGTGCGACGCGCTCAAAGCGAAGTTGCAACCGAACACCGCCACCCGCATCACGACGGCGCAGGTCAATGCGGACGACGTGAACGAGTTGATCGCGCTGATTCGGGATTACCGTCCCGACGTCGTGCTCAATCTGGCGTTGCCGTATCAGGATCTGACGATCATGGAAGCGTGTCTGGCGACCAAAACGCACTACGTCGATACCGCCAACTACGAGCCGGAAGACACCGCCAAATTCGAATATTCGTGGCAGTGGGCGTATCGCGAGCGCTTCGAGCAGGCAGGCATCACCGCGTTGCTCGGCAGCGGATTCGATCCGGGCGTGACGGGCGTCTTTTCGGCGTACGCGCTCAAACATCATTTCGACGAAATCCACTATCTCGACATTTTGGATTGCAACGGCGGCGATCACGGCTATCCGTTTGCGACCAATTTTAATCCCGAGATCAATATTCGCGAAGTATCCGCCAAGGGTTCGTACTGGCAGGACGGCAAATGGATCGAGACCGAGCCGATGGAGATCAAGCGCGTCTACGACTTCGAAGGCGTCGGGCAAAAGGACATGTACCTGTTGCATCACGAAGAGATCGAGTCGCTCGCGCTCAACTTGCCGGGCATTCGGCGCATTCGCTTTTTCATGACGTTCGGGCAGAGCTACCTGACGCATCTCAAATGTTTGGAAAACGTCGGCATGACGTCCATCCAACCGATCGAATACGAAGGCAAGCAGATCGTTCCGTTGCAGTTTTTGCGCGCGGTTTTGCCCGATCCGGCTTCGCTGGGTCCGCGTACGGTCGGCAAGACCAATATCGGTTGCATCTTCCAAGGCGTTAAGGACGGCAATCCCAAGCGCTATTATCTGTACAACGTCTGCGATCATCAGGAATGCTATCGCGAAGTCGGTTCGCAGGCGATCTCGTACACGACGGGCGTGCCGGCGATGATCGGCGCGATGATGATCTTGCAAGGCAAGTGGAACAAGCCGGGCGTACACAACATCGAAGAGTTCGATCCCGATCCGTTTATGGACGCGCTCAACCGCTGGGGCTTGCCCTGGAAGGAATCTTTCGATCCCGTCTTGGTGGACTGATGGAGCGCAGACTCGTTCCGAGCGCGCTTGCCACGCCGTATTATCTGATCGACGAGACGTATCTGACCGCCAATTTGCGGATGCTGCGGGACGTCGCCGATCGCGCGGGGTGCAAGATTTTGCTTGCCCAAAAGGCGTTTTCGTCGTTTGCGTTCTATCCGCTGATTTCGCGCTATCTGGACGGCACGACCGCGAGCGGCTTGTACGAAGCGCGGTTGGGCAAAGAGCGATTCGGCAAGGAGACGCACGTCTATTCGCCGGCGTACGCGGAGCGGGATTGGGAGCAGATCCTGCAATACAGCGATCATATCGTATTCAATTCCTGCGCGCAGATGCGGCGTTTTGCGCCGCGCGCGAAAGCGGCGGGCAAGCAGGTCGGATTGCGCGTCAATCCCGAGTGCTCGACGCAGCAAGGACATGAGATTTACGATCCGTGCGCGCCGTTCTCGCGGCTGGGCTGTACGGCGGACAATCTCGATGCGGACGCGTTGCGTTTGGCGGACGGCTTGCATCTGCATACGCTGTGCGAGCAGAACGCGGACGCGCTGGTGCAGACGTTGGAGGCGTTCGAGCGCAAGTTCGGACAATATCTGCACGGCATGCGTTGGCTCAATCTCGGCGGCGGACACCATATCACGCGCGACGATTACGATCGGGAGCTGTTGATCCGCACCGTGCGTCGTCTGCAAGCGACGTACGACGTGCAGGTGTATTTGGAACCGGGCGAAGCGGTCGTGCTCGATAGCGGCTTTTTGGTCGCGAGCGTGCTGGAAGTATTACGCAACGGTTGCGACATTGCGATTTTGGATACGTCGGCGGCATGTCATATGCCCGACGTTTTGGAGATGCCGTACCGTCCGCCCGTACAGGACGCGGGCGCGGCGGGAGAGAAGGCGCACACGTACCGCTTGGCGGGACCGACGTGTCTGTCCGGCGACGTGATCGGCGACTATTCGTTCGATCGACCGTTGCAACAGGGCGATCGGGTCGTATTCTGCGACATGGCGCTCTATACGATCGTCAAGAACAATACGTTCAACGGCATGCCGTTGCCGTCGATCGTGCGCAGGGATGCGGACGGCGCGGATCACGTTGTCAAGGCGTTTGATTACGCGGATTTCAAGTCGCGGCTATCCTAAATCTCGGTATTGCAAAAGGCTCTCCCGATCGGGAGAGCCTTATTTTGTTTTTCGCTTGCGTTACTTTTCGGTTTTCGCAGGCGCTTTTTGCTTTTTGACGCGCGGGGGCGCGTTGTGTTCGCGGATGATTTTACGCGGACATTTGGCGACGCAAGTCTTGCATCCGTCGCACTTGGCATAGTCGATGACGGGCAGATTGTCCTGCATCGTAATCGCGCCGTTGGGGCAGTTGCGCGCGCACAGTCCGCAGCCGATACAGCCGACTTTGCAAGCGTTCATGACGTCCTTGGCGCGACAGCGGTTGGAGCACGCGACGTAGACGGGCGCGGAGACGGGAATGCGTTCGATCAGCGCGCGCGGGCATTTGTGGATGCAGGCGCCGCATGACGTGCAGATGCTTTTGTCCACGCTTGCAACGCCGTCGCGGACGCGGATCGCGCCTTGCGGACAGGCAAGCGTACAGCTGCCGCCGCCCAGACATGCGGCGGAGCATGCTTTGGCGCCGCCCATGACGGATTGGCGCATCAGACACGAGTCGTTGCCGCAATAGTCGAATTTGTCGTTCGCGTTTTCGCCGCCCGCGCAACGCACGACGGCGACCGTCGGTTCGCTGTCGTCGACGGGGAGTCCCGCGATCTGCGCGATGACGGCTTTTTCTTCCTTGGACGTGACGGCGCAGTCGCCTAGACATGCTTTGCCGCTTGCAAGCGCCTGCGCAAAGCCCGCGCAGCCCGAACAACCGCAACCGCCGCAGTTTGCGCCGGCGAGATGTTCGAGGATTGCGGTGACTTTTTCGTCTTCCTGGATGCGGCAGACTTTGGTCACGACGAGGATCAGGATCGCGAATACGATCGCAAGCGCCGCGACGATGCCGAGCACCATGCCGACTTTGCCCCAGCGGATTGCCGATAAAATGGTCCAATACATTCGCATACGTGCCTCCTTAGTCGATCGAAACGAGATTGAAGATATAGAACGCCATCGCCATAAAGCTCGCCGTCACCATCGTGATCGGGAAGCCTTTGAGCGAGCGCGCCACTTGCAGACGGTCCACCTTGCCGCGCAGACCGCTCATGATGACGATCGACAGCGTAAATCCGAGTCCCGCAAACAGTCCGTACAGCACCGCGACGCCGACGTTCATCGACGAGATGTGCAGCAGGCTCATCATTTGCCCTTTGTCGATGACCAGTTCCGCGACGCCGAGCACGGCGCAGTTGGTCGTGATCAGCGGCAGATAGATGCCCATCGCGTTGTAGAGCGGGGGAGAGAGCTTTTTGATCACGCGTTCGATCATCTGCACGAGCGACGCGATGACGAAGATGAACACGATGATTTCCAAAAATTCCAGTTCCAGCGGCACAAGCACGTACATATAGATCGGATACGTGATCAGACAGGTAATCGTCATGACGAGCGTCACCGCCAGACCCATGCCCAGCGCGTTGGGCGTGCTCTTGGAGACGCCCAGGAACGGGCATATGCCCAGGAACTGCACGACGACGAAGTTGTTGACGAACACCGCCATGACCAAGATCATCATAAAGGTACCCATATCAGTTCTCCTCCGTATGCGTTTCGGTCGCAGTCGCTTCCGCGCGATCGCGGCGCGCGCAATCGTCGATCATGCTCGCGTCGCCGCAGCCCGCCAGTACGGCGTCGGCTTGTCGATAGAACTTCTTGCGGCGCATCGACGTTTCGATCGAGCGGTACACGCCGTCGAAAATCGCAATCATCAGTCCGTAGACAAAGAACGCGCCCGCCGCCGATCCGAAGAATTCGATGCGGAAATTCCACAGTTCTTTCCCGAAGATCGCGCCCGAGCCGAGTACTTCGCGGACGATGCCGATCAGCGTCAGCGCCCACGTAAAGCCCAGTCCGGTAAACAGTCCGTCGCATGCGGAATCGAGCACCGGATTTTTGCTTGCAAAGGATTCCGCGCGTCCGAGTATGATGCAGTTGACGACGATCAGCGGCAGATAGACGCCCATCGATTCGTATAGGGAAGGGATAAACTTGTCGAGCACCATGCGCACGATCGTTACGAACGTCGCGATGATGATGACGTACGCGGGGATGCGCACCGCAGCGGGGATGACCTTGCGCAGCAGCGAGATCAACGCGTTGGAGCAGATCAGGATAAAGGTCACCGCCAGTCCCATGCCGATGCCGTTCATCGCGCTCGTGCTCAGTGCGAGCGTCGGACAGGTGCCCAGTACGAGACGGAGCGTCGGATTGTTGCGCAAGACGCCGTCCAGCGATATGTTGCGAAATCTTTTAGCGTTCATCATTGTGCGTCGCCTCCCGTGCGGACGTTGCGCAGATAATACAGCGCGCTGTTGATCGCGTTGTTGACCGCCTGCGACGACTTGGTCGCGCCGGACACCAGATTGGAGACGTGGGCGTCGTCCGCCGTCACCCACCAATATCCGCCTTCGGCGATCTTGTCGTTGTGTACCGTATAGACGTCGAAGGTCGATTGTTTGAATTGCGACATCAGCGTCTGCTTGCTGTTTTCCGCGTAGACGACTTTTTCAAACGAGACGAAATCCCCGTTGCCGTCCACTTGCGCGACGACCCACAGCGACACCGTACCGCCTTTATAGCCGTCCTTGCCGGTACTCTTAAACATCAACGCGCCGTTTTCCAGTTTGTACAGGTTGTCGATCGATCCGTATTCGTTGGACGCGTATGTTGCGTCCAGAGACGCGGTCAGATCTTCGTAGCCGACCGCTTCGCCGTAGATGGATCGGATCGCGCGGGCGGTGCGTTCTTCGTCGGAGACGGAGAGCAGGTCGTTCAGGATCGCGAGCAGACCGCTCGCGACGAGCGCGATGCAGGTCAACACCAGAATGCACTTGAACGCGTTGCTTTTCAAAAACTGCTTGACGGTCATTGCGCCTGTCCCTCCTTTTCCGCTTTGGCGGCTTTGCGCGCCGCGATGCGGAGTTTGCAACGCTCGACGATGCCGGGCGCGCCGAACACCCGCGGACGGATATACGTATTGATCAGCGGTACGAACAGATTCATCAGCAGGATCGCAAAGGATACGACTTCGATCTTCGTGTATTTGCGCAACAGCGCGGTCAGCACGCCCAACGCGATAAAGTACACGACGTTGCCCGCCGTCGAAGACGGAGAAGTCACATAGTCCGTCGCCATGAAGACCGCGCCCAGGATCAGACCGCCCGAGAGAATGCTCGGCAGGAACAGATTCCATTGCGCGCCGTTGAACAGCACGCTGCACAGCCCCGTGACGAGAATGTAGAGCACGGGCCATTTCCAGTCGATGACCTTGCGTACGACCAGATAGACGCCGCCGATCAGCAACGCGATTTTACACGTCTCGCCGATACAGCCCATGACGCCCGTGCCGAGCAGCAGATCGAGATTGCTCACGCCCATCGCGCCGACGCCTTTGGTCGGGTCGAGCAGATTGGTCAACGGCGTCGCCTGCATGTCGATCACCGCGCCGCCGAGCGCGCCGATGCGCGGCGCCGCCCAGCCCGAAATCATGACCGCCTGGAACGAGATGAACGCAAACACGCGTCCCGTGATCGCCGGATTGACGATATTTTTGCCCGTCCCGCCGAACAGCATTTTGACCGCGCCGATCGCAAACACGCTCGCCAGCAACGGCACGTACCAGGGCACGTTGGACGACATCGTCATGCCCAGCAGCAAGCCGGTCACGACGCTCGTCAGATCCATGGATCGGAAGATTTCGCGGATATTCTGCCGCCGGCACAGTTGCCAGACGACTTCGGTCGCGACGCTGCCCAGGATCGAGATCGTCAGGACGAGCAGGGCTTTCCATCCGAAATACACGCACCCCATGACCGCCGCCGGCAACAGCGCGATCACGACGTCCAGCATGATGCCGCGCGTGGTGCGTTTTCCGCGTACGTGCGGAGAGTCGGATACCGATACTTTTTGCATACCTTCCTCCTTATTTCATCGCCCTGAGCTTGGCTTTGCACAGCGAGATGCTTTGCAGCAGCGCGCGGTTGGCAGGGCATACGTACGCGCACGATCCGCATTCGATGCAGTTCATGACGCCGCCTTGTTTTTGCGCTTCCGAATAGTCTCCCGCCAGCGTAAAGAAATCGATGCGCATCGGCAGCAGATGCATCGGGCACGCTTGCGCGCACTTGCCGCAATTGATGCACGCGGTCGGACGGGATACGCCGACCGACTGCGCGTCGAGCGCCAGCAGACCGGAATCGGTCTTGCGCGTATGGTAGTCGGCATGCAGGATCGTCGCGCCCATCATCGGACCGCCCGCGATCAGCATCGCGGTCTTTTCGTCGTCTGCGCCGCACGCGTCCAGCAGCGTCCGGAAGTTCGTTCCGAAACGCACTTGCAGGTTCTTCGGCGTCCGGATCGCCTGTCCCGATACCGTAACGATCCGCTCGTAGAGCGGTTTGTTTTCTACGACCGCTTCATAGACCGCGTACGCCGTCGCAATGTTTTGCACGACGCATCCCGCGTCGGCGGGCAGTTTGCCCGGCTTGACTTTGCGACCGGTACAACAATAGATCAGATGTTTTTCCGAGCCCATCGGGTAGCGTTTTTTCAGTACGACGACCTGAATGTCCGCGTGCGCGGCAAACAGCTCGATCGCCTTGGGCTTGTTCGCTTCGATGCCGACCACAATGTTCGTCACGCCGAGCGCTTTCGCGAGCAGGCGCACGCCTTGTACGACCTGTTCGGTGCGTTCGATCATCAGACGGTAATCGCATGTCAGATACGGTTCGCACTCCGCGCCGTTGACGATCAGCGTATCGACCGGCGTGCGCGGCGTCAATTTGACCGCGGTCGGGAAGCCCGCGCCGCCCATGCCGACGATTCCGGCTTCGCGGATGCGTTCGACGATCGCGTTTTGATCCGACGTATCGATCGGCGCAAGGGCAACGGTTTCGTCCGTGCCGTCGCTTTCGATCACGACATAGTCGCTTGCGCCGCCGCGCGGGTTGGGGTACTGCGCGATCGCTTTGACTTCGCCGCTGACGCTGGCATAGACGTTCGCGCTGATCGGTCCGCTTTGCTTGCCGATCAGTTGTCCCGTTTTGACGCGATCGCCGATCGCGACAACGCATTCGGCGGGTTTGCCGATGTGTTGTTGCAGACAGATCGCCACCGTTTGCGGCAGCGCCATCCGTTCGATCGGCGCGTCGCAGGACAGGTATTTCATGTCCTTCGGGTGTACGCCTCGATTGAAAAATTTGCCTTTTTTGAGTTTCAAATCGTCCCTCCGGTGCGGCAATTGCCGCGTATTTGCTGTATAGATTCGCGCCGTCGGCGGTTTTCGTCCCGATCGGATCGGGCGGATTGCGGGTTGCGTCGCTTAGGTCGACGCGTCCGATCGCAGGGGGCGCAGCGTCTTTTCGTAGATGCGTTCGGGCAGCGCCCGCACGATCCATACGCCCGCCGCGCCGACCGCCGTGCCCGAGATCGCGCCGAGCATGACGAGATAGGGCAGATAAATCCAGGCTTGCGGTACGCCCGACATCGCGCAGAAGATCGCGTTTTGCACGAGATTGTGCACGATCGCCGCGCATACGCTGACGGATACGAATCCGATCCGCGGGAACGCCCCGTACAGCAGCAGACTGCTCACCGCCAGCGCGACTCCGCCGGCCGCCAGACTATACGCCATGGACGCCGCGTTGCCGAAGATCAGTCCGCCGAGCAGCGTGCGACACAAAAATACCGCGCAGGCTTCCGCCGGCGACCACAGAACAAGCGCAATCAGAGAAAATAAATTGGAGAATCCGATCTTCGCTCCCGGCACAAACAACGGCGGGAACATGCTCTCGACCACGAACGCGATCAGACTCATCGCGGTCAGGATGCCGACGGCCGCCAATCGGTGCAGTACGTAAGCGTTTTTTCTCATAATTTTGCCCTTGTAAATCCGCGTATCGCGCGCATTTCTCGTTTCCATAATAGTCGAGAACAGGGCAAATGTCAAGCCGCTTTTCCCCGCGGCGGGGGTATTCGCGGAAGTTTATTTTTTCACAAATTCCATCCTCTGAAATCGGTCGATTTTTGCGCGTTTTTCGCCCGTTTTTGCATCTAAATTTGCAGCGTCTTTATCTATTTGGGAATCGACGAATGTTTTGCAATTCGACTTCGATCTGTTTGCGGAATCGTCTGCCAAGCATCGCAAAATGCATGAAAGTTAATTTACCAATGGATTTGAATTTGTATCCGCATTTGTCTATATTAGAAATCAACGACAATTCACAATTCGACTTTGCTATGATTGCGGAATCGCTTACGACGAATTGCAAAGACACTCGGATTATCAATCTCGAATAGGC